>CANKUB010000062.1 GCA_947486575.1 Betaproteobacteria bacterium
CGGATGGCTGCAGATGGAATATGCGCCGCCCGACTATTCTGAAAAACAACTGGACGAGCTAGACCGGCTCACCGAGAAGTGGGTCGATGATCACCAGCGGCAGGCCGAGGCCGCCGGAAAACGCGGGAGAACTCCGCACTCTTGAGTTAGCAGGATTGGCCTCAGCTATATTGTTGTTTCACAGCAGTCTAACCTTGGCCGCTGACCCCTCCGATGTCCGGCAGCCTATAACCCTGACCCCGACAGAATACAGTTGGTTGCTCAATGAAATGCGCGGCCATCTGAATGCCATCGGGGCTGCCCAGGAGGCGCTTTCGACAGGTGATATGGAGACAGCCCGCCAAGCCATGCTTGAGCGTGGCACCGCTCGCCTGAAGGCACCGGGGCGGCTCAGCTTCCCGCAAAAGGTAACCGATGCCTGGAGGGGCATGGCAATAGGCATGCATCAGTCGTACGACGCGGTGGCCGAAGGGATTGCGAACAAGGAGACTGCATCGCAAATCATGGGGCGCACGGCCAAGTTGATGCAGTACTGTGCGGGCTGTCATGTCTCGTACCGCCTGGTTGCAACGCCCTGAGCATTGCCGCTACGCATGCGGCATTTCAAGATATCAGATACCTACGCGATAGATTCGCGTAACCCGCAGAGCTCACATTGGCCACAACGACGGGAACATGGCCTTCGGCCACTGCCTGGGCCGCGAGAATGCCGCCCTGAAACGGTAGAAAATGTCGGCTATCGAGCAATGAAAACGGCAGGAATGGGTCGGTAAGGTGAGTTCGACGAATTGTAGAACTGCCGTTCGATCGCCCTAGCGCCGAGCGGCAGGTGTACGCAGCGTTGCGGACCTTGACGGATGGAAGTACCACCGGCGGCTAAGGCCCCGAGAAGCAGTCATTGCCATATGAATCGTAACCATCCAGAGTTGGCGTGGTGCCGTTCTACAAAATTCGGGGCACCGCCACTCGAATTTAAAAATGCCAATATTCAGCGATATTGAATTCAGATTGCTCATGATGCACGCAGCATCAACCCACGGATTTTGATTCCAGCGATTGTTGTTTCCGCTCAGACACACACCCGTTACGGTTAAGTCGCAGGTATACTCGATTTATCCAAATACGCACCGTTTCAAAAAGGAAGAAGATCATGGCGTTCTACGAAAAAGGCAGCGTTCGACTTCATTATGAAGAAGCCGGTTCCGGCTACCCCTTGTTCATCATTCCCGGCGGGGGATTGAACGCGAGTATTGCCAAGTTAAGTGAAACGCATCCCTTCAATCCCATGGCGGAGTTCAAGGCGGAGTACCGCTGTGTTGCATTTGATCTGCGCAATGCCAATGGCGGGCAGTCCACCGGCCCCGTCGAATTTGACAGGCCCTGGGAGGCGCATGCGGAGGATATGCTCGGCCTGCTCGATCACGTCGGCATAGACAAGTTCATGGTGATGGGCTTTTGCATCGGTAATCCGCTGCTGTGGAATCTGATCAAGCACGCGCCTGGTCGCGTAGTCGCTGCGGTGTCGGCGCAGCCCAGCGGCTTTCGTGCGGATTTACCTGACCACTTTTACCAGACCAATATCGCCAAGTGGGGCCCGGCGCTATGTGCCAGCCGCCCCGATATCACCATGGACATGATCGACAAGTATTTGAAAAAAATGTACCTGGCCAATCCGGATTTTGTCTTTTCCGTCAACCGTGATTTTGTGCGCAACTGCCAGATACCGCTGCTGGTTTTGCCGGATGACACCGAGGCGCATGTTTACAAGGTGGCGATGGAAATGGTGCACCTTGCGCCCAATGCCCAGGTGAGCCTGTATCCGTGGAAAGATACCAGGGAGAACACAGCGCTGGCGGTGCGGCATGTGCGGTCGTTTTTGAAGGCGAATTGCCCGGGGGCGCGATAGCATTCCAAGCGTAAAGAACGGTATTGCGCCACGCCAATCTCAACTACCCTTCCCCGCCCAATTTGCATCGACCTGTGACTGGCGACTTTTAACAATCGTCGTTGTTTCCTAAGCCGCCTTGAGCTTACCCCGCGTAGCCGCTACCAGCCCCGGCACCTGCGAGGCGCGCACGTAAACAAAGCCCTCAAACAGTCGCCGCTGCGTACGATAAAACGCGCCCTGCTCCGCGTGCCATTGCCCGTCCTTCTTCTGCACGTTAGCCGCCACCGTAAGAATGCCCGACGGCATGGCGATGCGTATCGGCGCGTCAGGGTTGTTGCTGGCGCGCGTGGCCTGATGCACCACAGAGCCGATCAGCCGTGCAGCCACAGCGGTGCACAGTGACACGGTGAGCGGCAACGCTCGGTGGGTTTGTCCACTCGACAACATGCGCGCCGTCAGATCAATGTCCTCCGCCTTGATGGTTTCACCCGTGAGCAGTGTGGCATCCTGCGCTTCGGAAACAAAGCCCACGAACGGTACGGTAGCTTTTTTGGCGGCTTCTTCGGCATTGCTGGATATACCCATGGCAACCGATGCTGCCAGGCGTATCGCGCTAAGCTTTTTCATCAACGCGGCGTTGGCGTCCACAGCCTCGGGCATTTCGATGCCTTTGAGTCCTAGATCAGCAGCGCGCACAAACACGGTGGCGTTAGCGGCATCGACCATGGATACGGTGAGCTTGCCAACGCCGGGCACATCCAGTACGTCAGTCACGTTGCCGGTGGGCAGCAACTTGCCTGTAGTGGCGCCTCCGGGTTGCAGAAATTCCAGGCGCACCGGCGAGCCTGTGCCAGACACGCCAGGTATCGCCAGATCACCATCGACTTCGGACAAGCTCTCGTCCATGTTAAAGCGCGCCTGAATGATTTTTTTGGTGTTGGTATTGTGGATGCGCACCATGGCTTCTTTGCCACTGGCTTTGAATATACCTTCGTCCACCGCAAATGGCCCCATCGCCGACGACATGTTGCCGCAGTTGGCGCTGTAATCAACTTCGGCTTTTTTCACCTGCACCTGTGCGAAGGTGTAATCGATGTCAGCATCTGGGCGTGTGGATGGCCCCACGATGCACACCTTGGAAACAGACGACACCCCGCCACCCATGCCGTCAAGCTGACGGCCATACGGATCTGGGCTGCCAATCGCGGCAAGAAAAATTTCGTCCCACTGCGCGCGATCACGCGGCAAATCTTTGGCGTGAAATACCACGGCGTTGCTGGTGCCGCCACGCATGAATACGGCGCGGAGTTTAAGTTGTTTCATAAGCGGCTCCTTGGGTGTGTACTTTTGAGTATAGCAAACACCCCCACTCCTCAAATCAGCATGCGAAATGCGGCTTTCACCGACAGGCAGGTGCGGTATGCTCAATCGCATGGTTCTCATCGTCGCCTACTGCGTCGCCGCGCACTCGTGCTATATCGGCAGCAAAATCGCGGTGTCGCTATACGCGCTGCAACTGGGCGCGAGTCAGGCGACCATCGGCGTACTCGCTGCGTTTTATGCCGTAGCACCGCTGATATTGGGCGTCTATTCGGGGCGGCTGGTTGACAGCAAAGGCACGCGCTGGCCGTTGATTGGTGGCGGCAGCGTCATCGCGCTTGGCATGCTGACTGGCGTGTTTAAACATGATCTGGCGGCATTGTTCATCACGGCCATTCTCACCGGCGCGGGCTTCATGTTCTTCAACGTGTCTATCCAGACACTCACCGGTGGCTTTGGCAGCGAAAGTGAACGTGCCACCAATTTCTCCATATTATCAATAGGTTACTCTATATCGTCATTTATCGGCCCGGTGGCTGTGGGGCTGGCGATTGACCACCTCGGCTACACCGGCGCGTTTGTCATGTTGGCGCTTTTTATGTTGCCACCGCTGATCGGGCTGCTGCTCAACAAGCGTTTTAATTTTATCAACGGGCAAAAAAATACGGACAAAAATCGCAGCACGCTGGCGCTGCTGCGTATGCCGCCGGTGCGCAGCGTGGTCATTATCAGCGGGCTTATTGTGGCGAGTAACGATCTGTTTGCATTCTATCTGCCGGTGTACGCACACTCGCTGAATTTCTCTGCGACGGTGATCGGGTTGATTCTGGGCGCGTTCGCCATAGCGGGCTTTATCACGCGTTTTGCCATGCCCGCGCTGCTGCTGCGCTGGCGTGCCGAGCGTGTAATGTTCGCCTGCCTTCTGCTTGCCGCCTGTGCGTTTGCGGTGTTTCCGGTGTCGATCAATCTGTACTACATGCTGATGGTCGCATTTGTGCTGGGTCTGGGGCTGGGCTGTGGTCAGCCGTTGTCGATGATGCTCGGCTACAACCGTGCACCGGCGGGTCGCACCGGCGAAGTAACGGGGCTGCGCCTCACCGCAAATAACGTCGCACGCGTGGTGATACCTGTAGTGTGCGGGGCGCTCGGCTCCACCATGGGTGCAGCGCCGGTATTCTGGATGAACGCGATGAATCTGGCCGCCGTAAGCGCGCTGGTATGGCGGCAGTAGGCACGGACGCGTGAACTTTGCCATAATGCTGTGCCGGCAATAGGGAGAACTTCATGAAGTGGGAAGGCGGCAGAGAAAGCGATAACGTCGAAGACCGGCGCGAGGGCGGCAGCGGCGGCATGGGGCGTGGTATCGCTGGAGGCGGCATCGGCGTAGTGCTGATCGCCGTGGTCGCGATGTTTTTAGGGCTGGATCCATCGATGGTGCTGGGTTTGCTGGGCGGAGGCGGGCAACCAGCCCCTGAGCCCACGTCGCAACAGGCGCCCGCACATCGGCCGCCGGAAGGCGATCAAATGGCCAAGTTTGTTTCCGTGGTATTGGCCGATACCGAAGATACGTGGACGGGGTTATTCAAGCAAAGCGGCTCAACCTATCAAGTGCCCAAGCTTGTGCTGTTTCGTGGCGCGGTGCAATCTGCCTGCGGCAGAGCCGAGGCCGCGATGGGACCGTTCTACTGCCCTGGTGATCAGAAGGTTTATATCGATCTGGCCTTCTTTGATGATTTGCAGCGCCGCTTTAAAGCGCCGGGAGAGTTTGCCCGCGCCTACGTGATCGCGCACGAGGTTGGTCACCACGTGCAAAACCTGCTGGGTATTGCCGAAAAAGTCGATGCGCAGCGCAAGCGCGTGTCTGAAGCTGAATTCAACAAACTGTCGGTACGTATGGAGTTGCAGGCGGATTGTCTCGCGGGCATCTGGGCGCATCACGCCAATCGCACGCGTCACATACTTGAAGGCGGCGATGTGGAGGCTGCAATGACAGCAGCCACAGCGATTGGCGATGACCGGCTGCAACAGCAGTCGCGCGGCTATGTCACGCCGGAATCATTTACCCACGGCTCGTCACAGCAGCGCGTGCGCTGGTTTCGACGCGGGCTGGACAGCGGACAGATTAATCAATGCAATACGTTTCAGGCGCGGGAGTTGTAGACGTACGTAGACTTATTTCTGCTGCAATATCCAGCCAACCAGCTGCTGTAAATCCGCATCCGCAACAGCCGCATTCGGCGGCATTGGCGACGCGCCCCACACACCGCTGCCGCCTTGCCTGATTTTTGTTACGAGTTTACCCACGGCAGTATTGTCACCCGCATATTTCGCAGCCACTTCCTTGAACGACGGCCCTACCACACGCTTATCCACCTGATGGCACGCGGTGCAGGCATTGGCATTCAACAAATTCGCCACGGGATCGCCACCCGTCGCAGCAGCGGTGGGCGCTGGCGCGGCCACATCACGATTGTAGTACGTCGAAAGGTATTCCAGTATCGGCGCGATTTCATTCGGCGCAATGGGCGCACCGCGTTCGATCATGTTCTTGATGTTGAATTCCCACTCGCCGCGTGAGAGCTTGGTGCGCGTGATGTGTTGCGCATCGTGGCAGATCACGCACCGCGCCGTGGCCAACTCCGCACCTTTACCCGGCGTGAGTGTGCGCGAAGGCTCCGCGTCTTGCGCGCTTGCCACGCTGGCGGCGAACAGCAATGCCATCACGCTCAGTCGCATCATGCCTCGACAGAGAAACCGACGCGATGCACACCATTCCAGAAATAACCCAGAGGATTCCACTTAGAAACAATGGGTTGCGTGTTGCCGCGATCGTCGCTGGCACGCGCCAGCACGGTCACAAAGCCCGGCTTTTCAGGACGCAGCTCCACGCTGAAAGTACGCCACGCAAATTTGTCACCAGCGTTGTTCAGTTGCGCATTTTGCCAGCTCACGCCTTCATCCAGCGAAATCTGCACGCGCGAGATTGCGCCCTCACCCACCCACGCACGACCTTCGATCAACACCAGCCGCCGTACCTGGAACACCGCATTGGGTGCGGGGTAAGTGATCATCGATTTCACCGGCCAGCCTTCGGTAACCAGCGCATCCGGCGGCATTCTATCGCCGGGCTTCACCGCATCTCGCGGAATGCGATAGCTGCTATCCATAAACGTGCCCTTGAACGGCGCATCCAGCACAGTCAGCGTATGCAGCCATTTGGTCGACGCGCTACCGGCCCATCCCGGCGTCAGCAGGCGCAAGGGAGCGCCATGTATTTTCGGCAACGGCCCGTCATTCATGCCGAACACCAGCATGGTATGCGGCTCCATGGCTTTATCCATCGGTATCGAGCGAATCACTGGCGCTGCCGTGGCGATCACACCAAAATCTCCGCCCTGCCCTGCCACATACGCCGCATTGTTCTGTAGGCCCGCTGCGCGCAGCACATCGCGCAGGCGCACGCCGTTCCATACGGGGCAACCCATGCCCCCACTGGCGCTCCATGGCGTACCGCTGGGACGCGGCACGAAACCGGAGCGCCCTGAGCCTGCGCATTCGAGCATGGCCTGGGTGCGCACTACGGGGAAATTCTTGCGCAATTCCTCGACTGAAAATGATACTTCTTTATGCACTGAACCCTTGACCGTCAAGCGATGTTTGCTGGCATCAATATCCGGCGTGAGCAGGTTGTTGCGCACAAACATGCGGTCGTTCGGCGTAACGGAAAAGTGATGTGACTCGGCAGGCACGCTTGCCGTCAGCGGACGTTCCGAATGAACTTGCATGCCGGAAAATTTTTCTGCAATCACAGCGCTGTTAGGCACGGTGCCTGCGGGTTCCACGGGCAGTTTGACAGCCTCTTGCGCATAACCATTGTGCGCCATAACAGAAGCCCCCGCAGCGCCGGCAGCCGCCATACGCGCCAGAAATTCGCGCCGAGAGATATTTTGTAAGTATTTATTTTTATTCACTATTTTCTCTTGCTGTTAAGCGGCCTTTGCGGGTCCGCGCGCGCCTATCGCAGGATACGGGTGCAGCATGTTGAGCGCAATACTTTGATTGGCGTTCAGCACGATGCGCACATGTTCGCGCCTGAATTCGCGCGCATGCTGCAAGCCGCAGGAGTGCGCAATCATGTCAATTTCTTTGTTGATATTTTTGCAGTAGTTTGCCACGCGCAGATATTTTTCTTCAACCACCAGGCCGCGTTGCAGACGCTTGTTGTGCGTGGTGACGCCCGTGGGACAGGTATTCTGATGACAGCGCAGCGCCTGTATGCAGCCCAGTGCAAACATGAAGCCACGCGCGGTGTTGATGAAATCAGCACCCACGCACAGCGCCCATGATGCACGCGCCGAGGTCACCAGCTTGCCCGATGCAATAACGCGAATGCGCGATTTCAAATCGGCTTGTATCAATGAATCGACTACGCGCGGCAGCGCTTCGGATATCGGCAACGCCATATGATCAAACAACGTTTGCGGTGCTGCGCCACTGCCGCCTTCTGCGCCGTCGATGGCGAGAAAATCCGGTGCAAATTCCTTGCCGCGCCGCAAAATTGCCTCACATAATTCATTGGTGAATGCCCATCCGCCGATGGCGGTTTTTACGCCTACCGGGCGGCCGGTAAGCTCACGCATGTAGGCGATTTTGTCGAGCAGATCATTGACGTTGGCAATGTCGCGGTGCCGGTTCGGGCTGATGGAATCTTCGCCCATCGGTATGCCGCGTATGCGCGAGATCTCCTCGGTCACTTTGCCGCCCGGCAGCACGCCACCCTTACCGGGCTTGGCGCCCTGCGACAGCTTGATTTCAAACGCCTTAACGGACTTGGCCAGCTCTTTGACTTTCTCCGGCGAGAAATTACCGTCGTGATCGCGCATGCCGTACTTGGCCGTGCCCATTTGCATGATCACGTCGCAGCCGCCCGACAGGTGGTACGGCGCTAGCCCGCCTTCACCGGTATCCATCCAGCAGCCCGCCTCCGCCGCCCCCATAGATAATGCGCGGATTGCGGGTTCGGATATGGCGCCGAAACTCATGCCACTGACGTTGACTATGGAACGCGCTTCAAACGGATGCTCACAGTAGCCTTCACCGATAATCAGCGATGGCGTGGGCAAACGGTCTTCTTCGAGCACCGGATAGGGATGGTTTACAAATAGAATATTGCCCGGCTCGCGCAAATCGTTGGTGGAGCCAAAGCCGATGATGCCGCCTTCGTTTTTGGCTTCTTTGTACACCCAGCCACGCGTAGCACGATTAAACGGCATCTCGTCGCGATCACCCGCAAAGAAATACTGGCGAAAATATTCGCCGAGGTCTTCAAAGAAAAAGCGCAGTCGCCCGATCACCGGATAATTGCGCAGCACGGTATGTTTTTTTTGCGTTACGTCATGGATAATCGCAATGATCAGCCAACCAACAAACGCAATCGCAGCGAGTGTGCCCAATCCGTATGAAATCACCCCGACCATATTGTTCATGCACGTCTCCTGTCCGCTGCTAAAATTGCCAGTTAAACCATCACATAGTGCCTGTTCCGTAGCGCGCCCATGCGTTTTAGTGCGCGGTAAATATAGAGCAATTTCATGAATATCGCATCCGAAATCGAACGCAATGTAGCCGCTGCGCTGGCCGAAGATGTCGGCAGCGGTGATTACACTGCTCAATTGACGCCTGCCCATGCGCCGGGACGTGCGCATGTGCTGTGCCGCACTGCGGCCACCGTGGCAGGTCGCCCGTGGTTTGACGCAGTGTTTCGCGCGCTGGATGCCAGCACGCAAATCGAATGGCATGTCGAAGAAGGCATTCGTGTGGCGCCTGGCACGCGGCTTTGCACCGTCACCGGTGAGGCGCGCACGCTGCTCACCGGCGAACGCGCGGCGCTGAATTTTCTGCAATTGTTATCTGCGGTGGCAACAGTGACGCGCACTTATGTGGATGCGGTGGCGGGCACACAGGCCGCCATACTCGACACGCGCAAAACCCTGCCTGGCCTGCGTGTGGCGCAAAAATACGCCGTCAAAACCGGCGGCGGCATGAATCACCGCATGGGCTTGTACGATGGCATCCTCATCAAGGAAAACCACATCGCAGCTGCCGGGGGCGTGCGTGCTGCGTTAGCCGAAGCGCAACGCCTCGCGCCACCAGGCGTGTGGATACAGATAGAAGTAGAAAATTTTGAACAGCTTGAAGAAGCGCTGTCGGCAGACGCTAAATTGATTTTGCTCGACAATATGAGCGTGGCTCAGATGCGCGAAGCCGTAGTCAAAACGGCAGGCCGTGCAAAACTTGAAGCATCCGGCGGTATTACGATTGAAAATGTGCGCGACATTGCGCTCACGGGTGTCGATCGTATTTCGATTGGCGCACTAACCAAGGATGTCAGGGCGGTGGATTTGTCGATGCGGTTTATGGGGTAAGTTTAAAAACGACAAAAACTTTTCAGCCACAGATTTGCACTGATTTACTCAGATTAAAACCCGATGGCAGCGTTGAAGTTAATCTGTGTTCATTTGTGTAAATATGTGGCAAATGTTTTTGAATTACTCACTACAACCCACTACAGCCTATTCAATACTACCCGCCGTCCAGCGCCTTAACATCTCGGCCAGCAACGCCGCATTGATCGGCTTCGCCAGATAATCATCCATACCCGCCGCGAGACACGATTCGCGATCACCTTCCATCGCATTGGCAGTCTGCGCAATGATGGTGTGGCGCGGCTGACCTTCGCGTTCCAATGCACGAATCGCAGCGGTGGCCTCAAAGCCATCCATATTGGGCATGTGGCAATCCATCAGGATTACGTCGTAGTGATGAGCTTTTGCGTGCGCGACGGCTTCAGCGCCATCACGTGCAATCGTTACGTGACAGCCGATTTTTTTCAGCATCGCATTGGCGACAATCTGATTAACGTTGTTGTCTTCGGCCAGCAGTACATCGATGATCTGGGTATTGGAGGCAGCGCTTTGCAACGGTGTCACAGCGGCGAGTGCAACCGGTGCCGCCGCTGCCGTCTGCTCGCCCGCAACGCACAGCTTGATGGTGAAACTGAAGCAACTGCCCACGCCCTGATCGCTTTCAACCGCCAGCTCGCCCCCCATCAATTCCACCAGTTGCCGCGAGATGGTTAGCCCCAGGCCAGTGCCGCCAAAACGCCGCGTGGTGCTGACGTCTTCTTGCGAGAACGGATCACAAATGCGCTCGATGGCCGCTTTTGAAATGCCGATGCCTGTGTCGCGCACATCAAACTTGAGCATCAGGTCGTCACCCTCTCTTGCATGCACGCCAACATTAACGCTGATGCTGCCGGACTCGGTAAACTTGATGGCGTTGCCCAGCAGGTTCGACAAGGCTTGCGAAATACGTACCGGGTCGCCGATCACGCGCAACGGCACGGCATCCGCATAGGTGCTGCTCAAGGTGAGATTCTTCTCGCGCGCGGATGCCGCAAACAATTGCAGATTGGACGCGACACGGGAACGCAGGTCAAATTCGACTTCTTCAATTTCAACCTTACCCGCTTCGATCTTGGAAAAATCGAGAATGTCGCTGACGATTTTCAGCAGGCTGTCACCTGAATTGCGTATGGTTTGCAGATATTCGCGCTGTTCTGCGTTAAGCGGTGTCTCGGCCAGCACGTTGGCCATCCCCAGCACGCCGTTCATGGGCGTGCGGATCTCGTGGCTCATGTTGGCCAGAAACTGCGAGCGCGCACGCATCGCCTGCTCTGCGGCGTGCTTTGCTTGCACCAGGTTTTCTTCAGTGCGCTTGAGCTCGGAAATGTCGGTATAGGTGGTAATCACGCCGCCGGTGCCACCCTCGCCATTGAGGTACGTCGATTTAGTAATAATACAATACACCGGTCGGCCACTCGCGGTAGGCAGCGTGTATTCAAATTGCCGTGTGCCGGGATTGGCAAGCAATTCAAGCTCTATGCGCTGTATGTCCTCAATCGTCGTGCGCGGCAGTGGGCGCATTTTGCGTGCCAGTACATCCGCACGACTCACCTCAAACAGTTTTTCATAAGCGGTATTGATGTAGGTGATCGTACGGTGATGGTCTTTCACCATCATCGGTTCAGGCGATGTTTCCAGAATCACGTTAGTGAAACGCAACTGTGCTTCGAGGTCTTCTTCGGCGATTTTCAGTTCTGTGACGTCAGCATGCGTAGTGACAAAACCAGTCACCGCTCCGCCTTCGTCATGCAGGGTCGCTTTGGTGATGACAAAGTAACGCTCGCTGCCATCGCCCAGCGTGCGCTTGCGGGTAAAGGAGCGCACGCCGGGGTTTTGCAGCATCTCCTCTTCAAATGCGTGCCCGCCGCGGCTGGAATCCTGCAACGCCTCGATCGCGCTTTTTCCCATTGCCGCCTGACGATTGACGTTGAACATGCGCTCGTACGCCGCGTTCATGCGCACAAATTGATGTGCCTGATTCTTGATCGACACCGGCATGGGCATGGATTCAATCAATGCATCGGTCAGTGCCAGCGCCTCACGCACACGAAGTTCAGCAAGTTTTTGTGCCGTGATGTTGCGGGCCACACCGTGATAGCCGATGAATTGGCCCTCTTTATCCGTGCGCGGCTCGCCACTCAGACTGATATGCACCCTGTCGCGATCTGGCGGCTTATAACTCAATTCAACATCACGAAAGGGTACGCGGGTTTCCATACGCCCGTGAAACGCAACCCACATCGGTTCATCTGCCTGTCCGCCAAACGCCTCACAGGCCGTCAGCCCGATAAAATCGTCCGCACTTTGTCCGGTAATGGCATTGACGCCTTGCGACATCACGGAAAATCTGAAATGTGCGTCCTGCTCCCAATACCAATCCGATGAAATCGTGGTCAATCCGCGATAACGCGATTCGCTTTCGATCAAACGCTGGTGCGCGGCGTCGCGTTCAGTGATGAGTCCACTCAACATTTCAAGCAGATGCTGTGCCGAATTTTCACCCGCCGGTATCGGCTCACGCGCGCTGGCGGACAACATGCGGTTCGCGACAGCGCGCATGGATTCGAGCAAGGCACTCTGTTGCTGCGTTTCAAGGCGCAAACGCTTGTTGGCTTCCAGTAGCTCGGCAGAGCTCACCGTCAGACTACGCAAGCGCAATTCTTGCGCGCGATCAAACTGTTGATAGCTTTCGTCCACGCTGACGAGCAGTGCGCGCAGGCCGTCTAACGCCTGCGCGTGCCTGCTATCGATACCCTTATGGGAAGCGGTTGCGAACAGGTCTTCGAGCAGGCTACTAGCTTCTTCCGGTGTGCTGGCCTTTAACGCCCGGCGCAGCTGTCGTGAGAGCATGGAGTGCATCGACGTTGGGCGTTGGCTGGTCAGGAAGTCGATATGGCCAAAGCATGCCGGAAAGCAGTGTTCATCCGCAATTCGTAGCGCAACATATTGTTTTTAAACGATTTTTAAATTCACCGGAACCGCCCCTAATAGCATCGCGCTTCGATGTATTGCTTAACTGCCACCACATCGGGTGCCATCACATCCACGCGCTGCGGCAATTGTTCAATACCGCGACAACTTTCGGGGTAGTCTGGCTCGACATTCAATGCCTGCTTGATGACATCGCCAAACTTGACCGGCAGCGCGGTTTCAAGACAGATCAGCGGCACATCGCATTCGCGATTTTCGAGCCCCACTTTGATGCCATCGGCGGTGTGCGTATCGATCATCACGCCGTATTTTTTGTGGATGGCGCGCAGGGTGGCAACACGATCAGCATGTGTGCTGGTGCCCGATATAAAACCAAACGTGCGCATTTTGTCGAGCAACGGCGTCCCGGCAAGGGTGAATTCACCACCGCTATCAACCGCCCGCCACAACTCACGCAGCTTCGCCGCATCGCGCCCAACCAGATCAAAAATAAAGCGCTCGAAATTCGAGGCTTTGGAAATATCCATCGACGGGCTTGACGTCTGCTGCACTTCCGCCGAGCCGCGTGGGCGATAACGCCCGCTGCGAAAAAATTCGTCGAGTACATTGTTTTCGTTCGTCGCCAGTATCAAATGTTTGATCGGCAAGCCCATCATGCGCGCCACATGCCCGGCGAGGATATTGCCAAAATTGCCTGACGGCACTGCAAACGACACCTGCTCGGTATCGCTTTTTGTCGCTGCAAAATAACCTTTGAAATAATAAACAATCTGCGCTGACACACGCGCCCAGTTGATCGAATTCACGGTGCCGATGTGATAACGGGTTTTGAATGCTTCGTCGTTGGATACGGCCTTGACGATATCCTGACAGTCGTCGAACACGCCTGTAATCGCGATGTTAAAAATATTCGGATCCGTGAGACTATACATCTGCGCCGATTGAAAGCGGCTCATTTTGTTGTGCGGCGACAGCATGAACACGCGCACACCGCGCTTGCCTCGCATGGCGTATTCAGCCGCCGAACCCGTATCTCCCGACGTGGCGCCGAGAATATTCAGTTCACGCTTGCTGGCTGCCAGCACATATTCGAACAAATTCCCCAGCAACTGCATCGCCACATCTTTGAATGCCATCGTCGGCCCATTCGACAGCCGCAACAGGTGCAGGCCTGGTTCCAGCGTTTTCAGTGGCGTAATGTCGTCGCTGCCAAACACTTTGGCTGTGTAAGTGTTGTCGATCAGCCGTTTGAGATCAACAGCGGGAATGTCATCAATAAAGCGCGATAGAATCTCAAACGCCAAGTCACGATAATTGAGTGTGCGCAACCGTGCGAGATTCGCCAACGTCAGGCGCGGATAGGAATCCGGCATGGCCAAACCGCCATCCGTGGCCAACCCTTCGAGCAGAATTTCGCAGAATGAACGGGGCTGCATGTCACCGCGAGTGCTGATGTAGCGCATATGAGAAAGGCGCATCAGCGCGCAATATCTCCCCTCTCCCACCGGGAGAGGGGTAGAGGGTGAGGGAAAGCCACTGACACGAAACTCAGGCGCATCTACTTATCCAGTACTTCAAGCCGGATGCGCGTTACCTTGCCAGCAACAACAGGCAGTGCCTCGATTTTGTTAATCGCCGCATTCACGTTTTTCTCAATCGTACGATGCGTCAGCATGATGATGTCGGCTTGCGCTTCACCCTCATTCGGCTCTTTTTGCAGCATGGCGTCGATGGATATGTCCAGATCGGCAAGAATGCGCGTGATATCCGCCAGCACACCCGGCTTGTCGTGTACGCGCAGCCGCAGGTAATACGAGGTTTCGACCTCGCCCATCGGCAGAATCGCAATATCGGACAATTGATCGGGCTGAAATGCCAGATGCGGCACGCGATGCTCCGGATCAGCCGTCATGGTGCGCGCGACATCAATCAAATCTGCAACGACTGCCGAGGCAGTCGGCTCTGCGCCTGCGCCTGCGCCGTAGAACATGGTCTGGCCGACGGCATCGCCTTTGACCAGAATGGCGTTCATCACACCTTCAACATTCGCGATCAGGCGCTTGGTGGGAATCAATGTGGGATGCACGCGCAGTTCAATACCGTTGGCCTTGCGCTTGGCAATGCCCAGCAGCTTGATACGATAGCCGAGGTCTTCCGCGTATTGAATATCCTCGCGTGTGAGTTTGGAAATACCTTCGGTGTAGGCGGCAGAAAACTGCATCGGAATACCAAAGCCGATAGCGGCCATGATGGTGAGCTTGTGAGCAGCATCAACGCCTTCGATATCAAACGTGGGATCAGCTTCAGCGTAACCCAGCGCCTGCGCTTCTTTCAACACATCATCAAAGCTTGCGCCTTTTTCACGCATCTCGGACAGAATAAAGTTCGAGGTGCCATTGATAATGCCCGCAATCCACTCAATGCGATTGGCTGCCAGCCCCTCGCGCAGCGATTTGATAATGGGCACACCACCCGCCACAGCCGCTTCAAACGCGACCATCACGCCATTTTTTTGCGCGGCGGCGAATATCTCGTTGCCGTGTTGTGCCAGCAGCGCCTTGTTCGCGGTAACGACATGCTTTCTATTAGAAATAGCTTTTAAAATCAATTGCTTGGATATACCCGTACCACCGATCAGCTCGACCACGATATCGATATTCGGGTCATCCACCACGGCCATTGCATCGTCAATAACTTTGGCGCGACCGTTAACAATTGCGTTGGCTCGCTTCAAATCTTTGTCCGCCACCACGGCAATTGCAATCGCCCGGCCCGCACGACGCGATATCTCTTCGCGATTGCGCTCTAACACGGTAAACGTGCCGCCACCGACGGTGCCAATGCCGAGCAGTCCTACGTTGATCGGCTTCATAGCAACCCGTCGTTTCTGAACATTTCTTTGATGCCTCTCACAGCCTGTCGTGTACGCGCTTCGTTTTCGATCATGGCAAATCTGACGTGCCCATCGCCGTAGTGCCCAAAGCCGGTACCTGGCGCCACCGCAATCTTCGCATCTGACAACAGCTTTTTAGAAAATTCCAGCGATCCCATTTTTTTATAGTGATCAGGAATCGGCGCCCACACATACATGGTTGCCTTGGGAATATCCACCATCCAGCCTGCTGCATGCAGGCCTGCGCACAACACGTCGCGGCGGTTTTGATAAGTCTGACGCACTTCTTCCACGCATTCCTGCGGACCTTCGAGCGCGATAATCGAAGCCACTTGTATCGGCGTAAACGTGCCGTAATCGTGATAGCTCTTCATGCGCCCCAGCGCGTTCACCAGTTCGCGATTGCCCACCATGTACCCCACGCGCCAGCCTGCCATGTTGTAGCTTTTGGACATGGTAAAAAATTCGACGGCAACTTCTTTTGCGCCCGGCACTTCGAGTATTGAGGGCGCACGATAACCATCAAACACAATGTCGGCATACGCCAGATCATGCACCACGTAAATATTGTGCTCGCGTGCAATCGCTATCAGCCGCTCAAAGAACGCCAGATCAACACATTGCGTGGTCGGATTGCTGGGAAAATTCACGATCAGCATCTTCGGCTTGGGGTAGACGTCACGAATGGCTTTTTCCAGCTCGTCAAAGAAATCAACGTCCGCCTGCATTGCCACATGGCGAATATCCGCACCCGCAATCACCGGCCCGTAAATATGAATGGGATAGCTGGGGTTGGGCACCAGCACCACATCGCCGCGCTCCAGTGTGGCCAATGCAAGATGGGCAATGCCCTCTTTGGAGCCGATAGTAACAATGGCCTCGGAATCAGGATCAAGCTCGACGTTGTAACGTGTCTGGTACCAGTTGCAAATCGCCTTGCGCAGGCGGTGAATACCTTTCGACACCGAATAACCGTGCGTATCCGGCCGCTGTATGGATTCAATCAGCTTGTCGACGATATGCCGGGGTGTAGGGCCATCGGGATTGCCCATGCTGAAATCGATAACGTCTTCGCCGCGCCGCCGCGCTGCAAGTTTTAGTTCGCCAGTAACGTTAAAAACATACGGTGGCAGCCGTTTGATGCGGGGAAACTCTTCCATAAGCAAATTCGCAGGCTTCAAATGATTGATTTAAGTGGGCGTATAATTTTAGCTGAGCGAGGAACTTCAAGCAAATCAAAAACTTATAAAACACCCATGAAATTTCACCTGGCAACCGCAGTCGGTAAAAATCAGTTTACCGGCTATGGTGACGGTTACGTCGCCGTAAACAATCAGCGCCTGGAGCACGCAGTGGTAGTTACGCCCGACACGCTGCATGAAGACTGGCACGCCAGCACGTTTGAAGCGCTCGACGCCGCGCACCTGCGCTACGTGCTGGCACTAAAGCCAGAGATCCTGGTGCTCGGAACCGGCGCCACGCAACGCTTTCCGCGCGCGGAACTGATGCGCGAGTTCGCCCTGGCGCAGGTTGGCGTGGAAATCATGACGACACCTGCCGCTTGCCGCACTTACAATATTTTGATGGCTGAGGGGCGCGCTGTCGCCGCTGCGATACTGCTGGCGTGATATCAACCGTGTTAGTCGGTCAGCGCATTGCGCGCTGACTGCCACCAATTTTCCAGACTTTCGCGCGGCATCGGGCGGCTCACCAGATAGCCTTGAATTTCATCGCATTTCAAATCGCGCAGCATCGATTTCTGCAACTCAGTTTCCACGCCTTCGGCAATGACTTGCAAGCCCAGCGAATGCGCCAGGGAAATGATAGTAGTGACGATAGTGACCATTTCGTCCGAGGTTTCCAGATCGCGAATAAAGGATCGATCAATCTTGAGTACATTGCCGGGCAATTTTGCAAGGTAACTCAATGAAGAGTAGCCGGTGCCGAAATCATCGATGATGATACTGACACCCATCGCGCGTATCGCACGCAGTTTGGGAATGTTCGCAGCGAGATCCTGCATAATCAGGCTCTCGGTGATTTCCATTTCCAGACCGACTATGCCCGATTTGTCGCCGCTGAGCACGCTTTCGACGATAGTCGGGAACTCCTTTTGCGCCAGTTGCAGGGGTGACACATTGACGGCGATGCGTGGGTGCCACAGGCCATCCATGCTCCATTGAGCATAATCGCTAACGGCACGCTCCATCACCCACCGACCCACGTCGATAATCAAGCCCGTTTCTTCCAGCACGGGAATGAATTCGCCGGGCAATACGATGCCGCGGCCCGGCACGTTCCAGCGCAGCAAGCCTTCGCAACCCGACACTTCACCGGTTTGCAAGTGCAGCTTCGGTTGATAATAAAGCTCGAATTCGCTTTTTTCGATAGCGTGGCTCAGTGAAGCATGCAGCGCCAGGCGCTTTTCAACATACTGATTTAATTCTGCCGTGTAGAACTGGAATGCCTTGCCGCCAAGTTTGTGCGCACGCGACGATGCTGCAGAAGCATTTTTCAGCAGCATCTGAGAACTATCGCCATCCTGTGGATAAAGACTGACGCCCATGCTGCACGTCAGATTCAATTCAAGGTCTTGCAGTGTCATGGGCTGCCGTATGTCATCCAGCACCTTCTGCAGCATGATCACCGCACTGCTGTGATTGAATACGTTTGAATTCAGGCGATCCAGCACATGCGACACGGCAATCGCATCCGATTTCAGCGGCAGCACCAGCGCAAATTCGCTGCCACTCAAGCGCGCCAGATTGTCGGTCTTGCGTATGCAGGCGTCGATGCGTTCAGCAACGATTTTCAGCAGCGAATCCCCCACCACGTGCCCAAGGCTGTCGTTGATCAAGCGCAGGTTTTCCAGCTTCAGCACGGCAATCGCGACCATATGCCCATCACGCTCGGCCTGCGCTATCGCCTGCTGCATGTATTCCACCAACTGCCTGCGGTTAGCGATGCCGGTCAGCACATCGCGGTGGGCAAGGTAATTCAGCGCTTCTTTGCGGGAAATATTCTCCAGCGCGAAAGAAACATTCCCCGACAATTCCGTCAGCAGGTTGATTTCATCGGGTGTAAAAAAATCCGCCTCCATCGCGAACAGCGACAGGGTGCCGATCACGTCGTCGTCCTG
Source organism: Betaproteobacteria bacterium (assembly GCA_947486575.1). GTDB lineage: Bacteria > Pseudomonadota > Gammaproteobacteria > Burkholderiales > SG8-41 > UBA5216. The sequence continues at coordinate 18,636 of CANKUB010000062.1, forward strand.
GCGTAAGGGCATTACCAGCAGCGAACGGTAACCGCGCCGCAAGGCTTCAAGACGCCGTTTACCCCCTGCACTACTCTCCGCCGTTAAATTATTACTCACTACCGGGCGCATTGAACGCACGGCTCGCGCAATCATGGACTGGCCACGCGGAGAATCGACGGCCACCTCAACGGTATTCGCTCCGACCAGCGCATTGGCATCATAGCCCGCCCAGGCCACAGGGCTGATTTCCAGTGCTTCTGCGTTCAGTTGCCCTATCCAGACAATGCCAAATTTGCCGTCGTTCACCGCAATACGGCAGATTTCGTCAAATAATTGCTGGCGGTCGTTGGTGCGAACAATCGCCGTATTGATGCCGCTCAATACGGCATGTACGCGCGACAGGCGCAGCACTTTTGCACTTTGAATCTGGCGTTCCATGTACTGTCCGATCTGATTGCTGATCGCATGAAGCATGTTGAGCATTTCGGCATCTTCATCACGCTGGACAAAACTCCAGAACACCATCACGCCTTTGACTTCGCCTTGAATCGCAATTGGAAACGCCATGCCCGAACGCAAACCCGCACGGATTGCAGGCGACGGCAAATCCGGCACCTCGCGAATATCCGCTATCCACACCGGACGGCCGCTGGCCCACGCACGCCCGGCGAGCCCGGTGTGCGGTGCAATACGCAACGTCAGTGATTCTGCAACAAAGTTGACCAGCGAAGATTCCTCACCAGTCCAGAAATCTACATACTGCAAAAATTCGGAGTCCCCAGAAACTTTCCAAAGCGACGCAGCAACAAAGCCTTCATGGCTGCAAATGGTCTTGAATACTTTCTGTGTGGCTTCCTGCAGATCAGCCACTTCGGCAAGAACACGAGCAATTTCATACTGGATATTCAACCGCCGCTGACTTTTCTCATCGGTAGCAACATTGAGCGCAGACACATTCGCCACGTGTACCGCTTCGGACGCGCGTAGCGCGCCACTCAAACGGTCTCGGGCAAGATTGGATTCTTTTGCCACCATGCGGTGCTCCCGGGTGCAGCTCACAAATTAGGTGACCAAAATGCGGTATGCCCTTAAATTACAGGACTATTTACCCTGATGCCACCGCATTGACCAAAACAGTGTGTCCCCCTGTTCGTGCAACGGCAATCAGGGAAGCCGGGTAAGGCTTCCCGAGGAAATCAGTAGTCGGCGATACGTACGATATCTCAGCGCAAAACTTTTTTTCGCCCGCCATCCGTAGACATAGCGCGTTATAACGAAGTGAGCCCTTCGCGCACCGCATACTTGGTCAGCTCGGCCACTGTTCGAATTTCGAGCTTGTGCATGAGATTGCGCCGATGCACTTCGATGGTGGCTTCCGTAATGCCGAGACGCCGCGCAATTTCTGCTGTGCGCACACCGTCCGCTACCAATCTCAACACTTCTCGTTCACGCGGACTCAGTGCGCTCAGCGGCGGCGTTACCGACGTGCCCGGTGGTGCCAGCTCGCTCACCACAGCTGCGGTAATTTCCGTGCTGAGAAAATTCTGCCCCGCCGCCACCGCACGTATTGCCCGTGGCAGATCGGTCAGCGCAGCCGTTTTGGTGACATATCCTGCTGCACCGGCTTTCAACATCTCTTGCACAAAGCGCTTATCCAGATAGGCAGACAGCGCTAACACCTTGATTTTAGGAAATTCTTTATGCAATTGACGGGCCACGTCAATGCCATTGATACCGGGCATCGAGATATCCAGTACCAGTACGTCAGGTGCTGCTTCTTGTGCAAGTTTGATGGCTGCCGGCCCGTCGTTCGCGGTGCCTACTATGGTTATACCCTCCTCACTCGCCAGAACGGATGTTAAAGCGTCCAGCAACATGCGATGGTCGTCCGCAAGCGCAACTCGAATAGTCACGGTGTTCCCTCTTTTAGCGGTAACGTAATTGTAACGGCTGTACCGGCGCCGGGTGCGCTGATAAAACGCACACTGCCGCCGGCAAACTCTATTCTTTCCCTTACTCCGGCCAGGCCCAGGCCACCGGTTTCAATCACATCAATGCTCGTTGTATCAAATCCCGCACCCATATCACTTACGGTTATCAATACGCTTCTACCACTGCGCTGCGAATCCACATGTGCCGTATTCACTTTTGCATGTTTTGCCACATTTATCAACAATTCCCGCACAGCGCGAAAAGTTGACGCGCGCAGCGCCTGATCCAGCGGCTTGTCTTCGTCATCGTCACTTACTGAAACACTCAGGCCATACGAGCGCTGCATCTCTTCGGCGAGCCAACCCAGTGCTGGCACCAGCCCCAATTGGCGCAGCACAGGCGGGCTTAATTCAAATTCCAGGGAGCGTACCTCCTGATTGACCTGATCTACGATATTTTGTACTTCAGCGAGTTGTGCCGCTTGCGCGCCTTGCGCGGGTGCAGCCTCCATCGCTTTGGCCAATGCCGCAAGCTTCATCCGCACCACGTTGAGTGATTGCCCGGCGCCATCATGCAAATTCTGCGCAATACGCCCACGCTCCGCCTCCCGCACAGATTCACGTCGGCCAGAAAAATTACGCAGGGATCGGTTGACCTTAAGCAAAGCCCGTTCTGCGGTCTTGCGCCCGGAAACATCCATCGAAGTGCCTATCCACTCACGCACGCTGCCATCGGCGTTCAAAACTGGCACGGCACGAGCCAGCACATCCCAGGATCGGCCATCCTGGTCTCGCAAGCGATGCTCATGTTCGTAGCTCGATTTGGTAGCAATAGCAGTCTGCATGGCCGCTTCCGCACTGGCGCGGTCTTCTTCGTGTATGAACTCCAGCCAATCCCGCGTTTTTACATGATCCAGCCGGTCGCCGGTGATGGATTTGATGATGCTTTTCAAGCCGCCTTCAGCATCCAGTATCCAGATGGCCTGTGAGGTAACGTTGACCAGCGTGCGATAGCGCTGTTCGCTGTCCATCAACGCCTGCTGCTCGGCCTCTTTGCGCACCGTAATGTCGCGCCAAACCCCAACCAGGCCCGCAACGCTTCCATCTGCACCAAAGATGGGGGTTTTGGTTACTTCCGCCCACACACCGCCGGCTGGCGCGCGCCACACGAACTGCATGGATTTTCTACCGGCCATCACCTGACGATCTTCAGACATGACTCTGTCAGCCACTGCCGGGTTTACTTCGAAGATCGTCTTGCCGATGATTTTAGACGCTGAACGACCGTAACCCAGTTCGTGGGCGCGATTTACCGCGATGTACCGACCTGCGGCATCTCTTAACCACGCGCGATCGGGAATACCATCCAGCAGTGCGCGCAACCGTTGCTCCGATTCACGCATGGACGCTTCGATCTGCTTGCGGGCACTAATATCCTGTGTAGCGGAAACCAGACGCTTCGCCTTGCCATCCTGTCCGGCGAAAATAGTCAGGTGCGACTGCACCCACAACACAATACCGTCAGTGCGCACGATGCGGTAATCCATCGTGTGACCTTGCAGGGTGTCCAGGGCTGACTGACGCATCTGCAAAAACCGTTCGCGGTCTTCAGCATGCACTTGATCTTTATAGGTGGGATACTTGCCGCCGGGCGGCAGCGGCCCGCGCAGCCAGACGGGATCGTCGCTGAACGTGAGCGTATCGGTGGCAATGTCCCAATCGAGAACGATGATTCGCGCCGCCGCACGTGCTACTGCAAATTGCGCATTGCTTTCTCGCAGAAGCCGTTCACTCCTGGCCAGCGCAGCAGTACGCTCCAGCACGCGTTGGTCCAGCTCATCGCGCGCGCGCTTCAAGGCGCGCTGCGCCGTCTGATATTGGTAAATAACCACGGTGAGACACAACGCCGAAATGCACGATAGCGCCAGAAACGAGTGCACCACCAGCGCACGATCAATGCCGCCACTCAGCGCAAATACATAGGGGCCCTGCCCACTGGCGGTGTAACGCACGGCGATCACGGTAAACACCGCCATCGCCAGGGTTGTTCCGGGCATGCCAAAGCGTACGGCCGCCCATAACATGCACGGCAGGGCCAGGTAGGCGGTGGGCATGCTGTTGGTGAACACAAAATGCAGTATCCCCACCAGTGTTGCCGCCAGCGCAACGGCTTCAAACGCACGCGCAATCGTAGGTGGTGCGCTGCGCCACGATGGCGAAAACTGCCGCAGGGCCAGTATCAGTGGCGCCACGACCAGCGCGCCCGCCGCATTGCCCGCCCAATAAATGATCAGGCTGTCCCCAAGCACGGCCTGCCCGGTAATCGCCATGTACAGCGCGCTCCACGCGACGCCGATCAATGGACTGACCACGCCCGCTGCTATCGACAACGCCAATACCTGCTGCATTGTATGCATGTGAAACGGCAATCCACAGGCGATACGCACCGCATGCGCGGCTGAGAGTACGCCCGCCATATGCCCCAGCCCTTCAGCCAGCGCTTCGGGCATGTCCTCTTGATAGAGCATCACGCAAACCGCTACTTCGACCACAAACATGACAGCGACCCAGCGCAGCCAGTTACGCGGTTCACTCGACAGCAACACCGCGAAGTAAAGGCCGCTGGCAAGAAACATGGTCGCCTCGCGTCCCGCATTAAGCGCCAGCCATTCCCCAACCAACGCCAGAAACACATAACCTGACGTAAACAACAAAATAGACTGAAGCCGGAACGCAATGGCGTCAGGCGCCTCAATGGCGGGAATGTTCAGCTTCACGGATGGATAAAATACTGTTTAAAAACAAATAGTTATATATTTTCACTCAGGTCGTACTGCCTGCTGTAAGTCCCGCCAGTGCGCGTATGTGCGCAACCGCGCTGCGCCCCAGCGCACTCAACGCATAACCACCTTCAAGCAGCGAAACCATGCGCCCCTGTGCATGCTTATCTGCAACAGTTTTCAGTTTTTCAGTCACCCACACATAGTCGGCTTCAACGAAATTGAGCATCGCCAAGTCATCTTCACGATGGGCATCAAAGCCCGCCGAGATAAACAGCATCTGCGGCTTGAAATTCTCAAGCGCAGGCAGCCAATAGGTTTCAACGGCCGCACGAAACTCCTTGCCGCCACTGCGCGCCGCCAGCGGAATATTCACCATGCGCGACGAACGCGGGTGATCGCCACTGTACGGATAGAACGGATGCTGAAAGGTAGATACCATCAGCACGCGCTCATCGTATTTTTCATGTTCGAACATCGCCTCAGTGCCATTGCCGTGATGCACGTCAAAATCCACAATCGCCACGCGCGCCAATCCATGATGCGCCAGCGCACGGGCTGCGGCCACCGCCACATTGTTGATCATGCAAAAACCCATCGCGCGGTCGCGCAATGCATGATGGCCAGGTGGACGCACACTGCAAAAAGCATTTTCCGCGCTGCCAGCGATTACCCTATCCGTCGCCAGCACCGCAGCGCCCGCCCCGCGCAGCGCTGCGTCCAGCGAATGCGGGTTCATCGCCGTATCGGGATCCAGTTGCACCCAACCCTCGCGCGGCGAGGCCTCTTCAATGGCATCAAGATAGCCCGCGTCGTGTACGCGCTCCAATTGCTCACGCGTGGCTTTGGGCGCGTCGGCACGCTCCAGGTAATCCATGGTGCCGGAGGCGATCAGTTGATCTTCAATCGCCGACAAGCGCTCAGGGCACTCGGGGTGATGTGCACCCATATCGTGCCGCTGACAGTCTTTGTGGGTAATAAACAGGGTGGTCACGGTGAGGGCTTTCGATAGCTGGCGGCTGCGGGAGCCCAATGATACCGTGATACCGTCAGCTGCAAAATCTCAAGAAACGCCTAACGCATCTACTATCCTGCACGATCAAGCTGACACCTGTCGAATTCCCAGCGGATCATGATTCGATGTTGCGGATAGATTTATAAAGCTCACTCAGGCGTGTATCCGGCTACCCGTACAACCTCGGCCCAGCGCGCGATCTCGCGCCGGATATGTTCCGCGAAGGCCTCAGGCGTTATGCCGCCCGGTTCCGATCCTTCAGCAATTAAACGCGCCTGTAATTCCCGCGTACTCAGTATGCTCTTGATCTCGGATTGCAGCGCGCGCACGATGACCTGCGGTGTGCCCATCGGCACTACCAGCCCCTGCCACGATGTCACATCGAACTGCGGCAGCCCGACCTCCGTCATCGTCGGCACTTCACTGGCTGTGGCGACCCGCCACCTCGAGGTGACCGCATGCGCCCGCAGTTTGCCAGTACTCAGATAGGGGATCGCACCCGGCGGTTGCTGGAGACTCATCTGCACCTGCCCCGCGATAAGATCCGTGAGCGCGGGACCAGCCCCCTTGTAGGGAACGTGAGTAACCTTAAGGCCGGTCTGCGACAGGAACAGCTCCATCATCAGATGCGACGCACCGCCCGTGCCAGACGACGCGTAATTGAGTTGCCCTGGTTTGGCCCGGGCTAACGCCATCAACTCACCGTACGATGCCGCTGGCAGGGCTGCCTGCGTTACCAGAAACATCGGCGAGATCGCCGTGGTGGTCACCGGCGCAAAATCTTTGAGCGGATCGTACGGCAGCTTGCGGAATGTGCTGACGTTGGTTGCAAGCGTGCTGATAGTGCCAAAGAAAATGGTATAGCCGTCCGGCGCGGCACGGGCGGTCATGGTTGCTGCGATGTTGCCGCCCCCGCCTGCGCGGTTGTCCACCACGACCTGCTGCCCAAGGCGTTCAGACAATTTCGCGCTGATGGTACGGGCCATAATGTCCGTGGCGCCACCCGGGGCGAACGGGACGATCGCGCGAATAGGTCGCAGCGGATAGCGCTCTACGACCGCAGCCTCACTTGTTGCGCTACCTGCCAGCAGACCAATCAACGCGCAGCATAAAAAGCACACGCGGCCCTTCAGTGTGTCGGGATCGAAATGTTTCGTTGGCGCGATGCGTGCGGTAGAATTCGGGCGCATTCGGAGATTACAAATAAACCAATAAAAACAATGATTTAGTGGGGTGGCTGACGGGACTCGAACCCGCGACAACTGGAATCACAAAACGCTCGCCAAATCGCTACCGCTGTAAGCTTTTGATTTTAAATGATGTTAATAAGGAGAAATCCGCTTAAAACCATCTACGGCAAGCACAATTATCGCACAAGCCAATAAGACAACGCACAAATCCCGCACAGTAAATGTTCGTTACGTTGCGGCCGTTCTGGATTACCTGTGCGATGTGGCGCGCCATACCGGATGAAAGAGGGCACTGGCACGAGGTTATTGGCCTGCTCTGACAGGCAGCAATCGACCCAAACCCGCCGCTGGCCGATATTGGAAGCGGACCTTCGCCGCGAACACCGAAATAGCGGAAGCAGCCATTCGTGATGCGAAATCCGCATTTCGCGTGGAACGTCCGGTTACTGATCTACTGCGGCCGCTGGCTA
>CANKUB010000063.1 GCA_947486575.1 Betaproteobacteria bacterium
AAGGGCTTTACCGCAAACCCCGACGCGTTTGGACACAAGCAGGGCTATTTCAATCTGTTCAATGGCCCCGGCAAATTTCACGCTGAGAAAGTGCTTGAAACCTGGGGTGTGCCGCTGGATATCGTTGAGCCGGGCGCGGCATACAAACTGTACCCGTGCTGTTACAGCACGCATGCCGCCGTTGAGGCTGCACTGAATCTGGTGCGTGAACATGGCCCGTTCAAAGCCGATGACATCGCACGCATCGATTCCTATACCGCATCGCAGCGCCTCGCACACACCGACCGGCCACAGCCCAAGACCGCGCTCGAAGCGAAATTCAGCGTGCAGTATTGCGTGGCGCGCGCAGTGCTCGACGGCCACGTGGTGCTGCAGGATTTCGATCCCACGGCCTTCAATGAACCGGTGATGCAAAGCCTGCTCACGCGCGTACACGCCACCCCGCATCTCACGGGCCAGTTTGAACCCGATCAATTGATGGCGGCAGAAGTAAAAATCACCTTCAAGGATGGGCGCAGCATCGCCTCACGCGTTATGCGCCCGCTGGGCAGAACGGTCGAGAACCCTATTCCACCCGCACTGCTCAAGGCCAAGTTCGAGGATTGTGCGGCGAGCGTGTTGCCCGTCGCACAAGTGGCCAAGCTGTCGCAAGCGCTCGATCAGTTCGAGACAGTATCCTCCATTCGGGATTTTATGCGCCTGCTGGAGGTACCCTCAACGCCGAAGGTGCAACGCAAAATTGCCTGAGAAGCCACATGTCAGTTCACCGGGTACACCGGGCGCACGTGCGCCGCTGACCATCGCGATTTTAGTCGCTCTGTGCGCCGGGCTGATTGCCATGCCTTCGCCTGCGGGCTTGCCCGAATCAGGCAAGCGCGTGATTGCGGTGGCGTTGCTGGCGATAGGCCTGTGGTGCACCGAGGCGCTGCCCGCAGGCGTGACGGCGCTGGTGCTGATTGTCGCGCTGGTGTTGACTGGTTCGGTGTCCGGGTTTCCCGAAGCGCTGGCGGGCTTCGCAGAACCGGTGGCGTTTTTTCTGCTGGGCGTGCTCACCATCGGATTGGCTGTTCAAAAAAGCGGATTGGCCGAAAGAGTGGCGCGCTTTTTTCTGCACCGTTCGCGCGGCAACGCACGCTCGCTGTATCTGCAATTGTTGCTCACCTTTCCACTGCTCACTTGTATTTTGCCTTCGGCCACCACGCGCACCGGCATCTTCGTGCATGTGTACGAACAGGCGCTCGAACTCGCCAACGTGCCGCGCCAATCGCCGCTTGCCAGCGCGGTAATGATGGCGCTGAACTCGATCAACCGGCTGGCCTCCACCGTGCTGCTGACCGGCGGCATCACGCCCATGGTGGCAGCGGCGCTGATCGGCGGCTCAGTTGGCAACATCGGCTGGAGCCAATGGTTTCTGCTGATGAGTGTGCCTTACGCCGTGTTGCTGGTCGTGGGTTCCGCGCTGATTTATGTCATCTATCGCCGGGGTTTCAAACAAGAACTGCCACTACTGCCCGACGAGCCTGCGCGCAGACTCACGCCGGTTGAAATCCGCACGCTGGTCATCACCGTGGGCGCTTCCTTGCTATGGCTTACCGATGCGCTGCACCACTGGCATCCGGCGATACCGGCGCTGATCGCGTGGATACTGCTGCTGATGCCGCGCTACGGCGTGCTGACCTGGAAAGAATTCGAGCGAGACATCGGCTGGTCTAATTTTTTTGTGCTGGCTGCTTCACTTTCGCTCGCACAAGCGTTGAAGGCAAGCGGCGCCAGTGATTGGGTGGCAGGTTTAATCTCGCAAGCCGCCCCCGCGTTTCAGGGCGAGCCGTACTACGTTATCGCGATGCTGATGATCGCCTCGGTGCCGGTGCGCCTGCTGATCCCCAACATCACCGGCTTTCTTGCTACCACCATTCCGATAGCCATGGCTATCGGCACCGCGACCGGCGTCAATCCGATGATCTGCGGTCTTGCCGTGATGATCGGCGGCGATGCGGTGCTCTACTACCCCGCACAGAGCGTGTCATCACTCGCGGTGTACGAACGCGGCTATCTCAGCGCGCCGGATATTTTTAAATTCGGCGTGTGGATGACGCTGATTGCGATTGTGGTGGTACTGGCGGTGGCCTTGCCGTATTGGGCGGCGGTGGGTGTTTCGCTATCCATGCGACATTAAAAATTACTATAAAAACAATAAGTTATGATATTTCTTACGAACGTGACCCAGTGAATTAATTATGAAAATCGAATTGACACCAGAACTCGAAGAACTGCGCGCCGAGGTTCGCCGGTTTACTGATCGTGAACTTGAACCATTGGCTCGCCTGATCGATAGCACGGGCGAAATTCCGCAGCAAGCCTGGGACGTAATGCGCGAAGCCGGTTATCTCGGCATGCGCCTGCCGGAGGAATACGGCGGCACCTCCGCCAGCCTGTCGCAGATGTGCATTGTGTTAGAGGAATTCAGTCGTTCGCACCGTGTGCTGACGGGTCTGATTGACGCCACCAGCGGCCTCACGCCAAGCGCTTTTGTGCGCCACGGCAGTCCCGCCCAGCGTGAAAAGTACGTGCGCAAGCTTGCTACAGGCGAAATGCGCGCCGCGTTTGCGTTGACTGAACCGGGCGCGGGTTCCGACTCGGCAGCTATTTCCACCCGCGCAGAAAAGGTCGATGGTGGCTGGAAGATCAATGGCCGCAAACATTTCATCAGCGGCGGTCATGTTGCAGATGTGCTAATGGTGATGACAGTGACCGACGTACAAAAGCGTGCGCGCGGCGGCATTACCGCGTTGCTGGTGGAAAAAGGCGCGCCCGGATTAACCGTCACGCGGGTGGACACCACCATTGGCAGCGAGGCCTGGAAACTCGCCGAACTCACCTTCGACGACTGCTTTGTGCCCGATACTGCGGTGATGGGCAGGGTGGGCGAAGGCTTTCGCATTGCGATGGAGTCACTCACCGATGGCCGCATGGCTGTGGCCTGCTGCTGCATCGGTGCGGCAGACCGGCTGCTCGATTTGATGACGGCGCATGCCAAAGAAAGAGTCACCTTCGGCCAGCCGCTCGCCGAACGCCAGGCCATTCAATGGATGCTTGCGGACACAGCTGTCGATATAGTCACTGCGCGCACATTGGCCTACGAAACGCTGCGTCAGATAGAAGCGGGCCGCACCGTCGGCAGCGCGCCCTCCATGTGCAAATTGTATTGCTCTGAAATGGTGGGTCGCGTTACCGACCGCGCGGTGCAGGTTTTCGGTGGGCAGGGTTTGATTCGCGGCTTTCCCATCGAACGCTTTTACCGCGATGTGCGCCACTACCGCATTGGCGAAGGCACGTCCGAAGTGCACCGCATGATCATTGCGCGTGACCTGCTCAGGTAGTTATGGAGAAAAAACTAAAAATATAATAAAAACAAAAGGTTACGTAATAGAAGCAACGGTCAGTTATTTCACCTTCGCCATCCCCAATTCACTCATGGTCTGCTTGATCTCCGCATATTCACGGTCGAGCCTGCGCCGGGTTTCGGCGGCGCTGGCGTAGGCATTAACCCAGAAATTGTCGTCGAGATCTTTTTGCCATTCCGGGGTTTGCATCACGCGGCGCAGGATTTCTTCCCAATAGGCAATCTGCGGCTGCGGCAGGTCTTTCGGGCCAAGCACACCGCGCCAGCCCGAAGCCGTCATGTCTACGCCCACTTCCTTCCACGTCGGCACATCGGCGAATGGTCCAGGCATGCGCTTGGGCCCGGTGATTGCCAGCGTGCGCATGCGGCCTTCGCGCAGATGCGCCACCATATTGCCGAGGCCGGTGTGGGTGACATCCACGTGCCCACCCAATAGGGCGAGGGCGATTTCGCTGCCGCCCGCAAAGCTCACCGTCTTCACGCGCTTCACATCAATGCCGCCTTTTTTCAGCGCCATCAGCATTGAAATGTAATTGTCGCCGGTGATACTGGCACTGCCAAAGGTCAACGCATCGGGCGTTTTGCGCAGGCGCGTCAACAACTCGCTTGCCGAGCGTAGCGGGGAATCCGGACGCACATTGACGCTGTAGTACTCATCCACCATCAGCGCCAGCGGCGTGAAATCGGCGTGGCCATAAGGCGTCAAGCCTGCAATGTGCGCGCTTAGCGTAATGCTGTTCATGATCAGCAGCACGTGGCCGTCACCGGGGCTGGCGCGCAACTGGTTGAGAGCAAGCGTACCGTTGCCGCCGGGCCGATTGACGATGACCACCGGCACGTTTAGCAATTTATGCGTTTGCATGATGCGCTGCATGGTGCGCGCCGCCCGGTCGCTGGTGCCAGCAACGCCATTGGGCACAATGAACATGACCGGGCGGCTCGGCTGCCAGGTATTTTGCGCCAATGCGGGCTGCACAAAAGCGGCTGTCAGCAGCAGCCAACCGCACGTCCAAAGCCTCGATCCGAAATGCGCCATTGCCGATCCTCGCATCAAAGAATGCTGTGCAATAATGCCAGAAGCCTCTCGAACGGAGTAAGAATTTAATCATGTCAGACTTGCTATTTCACGACGCGACTGTGATCACCATGAATCCCGAACGCGCCATACTCAATCACACTTCAGTGGCGATTCGTGATGAGCGCATCGTTGAGGTTGGCCCCGCAGCGGCATTGAAGAACAAATATCCCGCCGCGAAAATCATTGATTGCAAACACAAAGCCGTGCTGCCGGGCATGGTTGACCTGCATGGCTATCTGGGCGGCAGTCTGCTGAAATCCGCCGGGCAAAACTTGAATGGCGGTGAGCGCCGCACCATGCTGGAAAATCTGCTGCCGGATTTCACCGACGAGGCATGGTGGGAAGCCGATGCGCAACTCAACGCGCTTGAACGCCTGAAGATGGGCACCACTTGCATGTTTTCAATGATGGGCGGCAACGGCACGCGCACCGATGAAGTGGTGTTTACCGAGATCGCCGCGCGTGAACTGGAGCGTATTGGCTTGCGCACGCGCATCGGCGTCGGCCCCGCGCGCCCGCCCTGGCCGCGCAAATTTACCTACTGGCGCAATGGTGTTAGCGGCGCCCGCACCGAACGCAGCGTGGGTTTTGATGAAGTAATGGACAATTGCGACCGGCTGCTGTCGCTTAACAACAAAGCCAGCAGCGCAATCGTCGATTATGGTGTGGCGTTGTCGCGCATTGGTAATCGTAACGAACACGACCCGGTGTGGTCACCCGAGCGCGAGCAATGGGTGCGTAAACAGGCGGAAGCCGTTGCGCATTTGCAGAAAAAATATGGCGTGACCTTCTGGACGCATATGTACGGCAACGCCGTCGAATACACCCACGACGAAAAGCTCGGCCTGCTCGGCCCTGACACCGTGCTATCGCACTGCACCGGCATTTCCGAGCGCGCCATCGGCATCATGCGCGATACCGGCACGCACGCGGCGCACCATCCGCGCGCAGGACGCATTTACACCTATCCGGGCCGCTGTCCCGTGCCGGAATTGATCGATGCCGGTGTTACCGTGGCGCTGGGGTCGGATGCGCCCGCCACGCATAATTGCGACTTGTTTCTGGACATGAAGGCCGCTATCGACCAGCAGCGCATCCATTTCAAGGATGCTGATCTGCTGCCGCCGGGCAAAGTGCTGGAGATGGCGACGATCGATGGTTACAAAGTGCTGGGTCTGGACAAAGAATTAGGCTCGGTAGAAGCGGGGAAAAAAGCCGACCTCATCACGGTCAATCTGTTGCAGCCGCACCTATACCCGCTGGACATGCTCGTGTATCGGCTGGTCTACAACGCCACCGGCGGCGATGTTGCGGATGTGACGGTATCCGGCCGGCTGGTGATGCAAGACCGCAAGATGCTAACCATCGACGAAGCTCAAGTGCTGGATAACGCGCAGGCGGTGTACGGTCGTTTTGTTGAGCGCGCAAATCTGCTGGCGTACACTAAAAACCCGAATCGTTTCTGGGGTGTATCGCGTTCGGAGTAAATATAATCGTCTAATAAATAGTTCAATAAAAACAGCTAGTTATGTGAATTTCGATAATGCGGCAATCATGACATTGCTGCGTCACGTTGCGCATGCAAGCGATAAATTACATTCAAATGGCAGGTCATGCATGGCGTGCACCGGAGTGGCGTCAGTTCTAGCAGCGAAGCTGGGGCGGATATTGGATGTTTGACGGCGTAGATTGGGGTGGCTTGCGCTTCGCTTGAGAAGTCTTTATATTTAGCGCCATGAGTTACTTAATACAGGCCACTGCGGCGAGCGCTGTTCCCGCGCTGCTACTTCTGTCCAGCCTTCCGCTGGCCGGCCTGCTGCTGCGCGCAAGCGCAAACTAAACTTATCCCCCATTGGTTGTACCCCGGTCTGGCGCCCAGCGCCAGGTATCCTATTTTCGCTTTGGCGTAAAACAAAGAAAGCGCACAAAGCGGCTATCAGCAGCACAGGAGAACATCATGGCTCAAGAAAAACTCATCATATTCGACACCACCATGCGCGACGGCGAACAAAGCCCAGGCGCATCCATGTCCAAGGAAGAAAAATTACGCATCGCGCGTCAACTGGAGCGCATGCGCGTAGACGTGATCGAAGCCGGGTTTCCGGCGTCGAGTGACGGCGATTTTGATTCGGTGCAGGCTGTCGCGCGCGCGATCAAGGACAGTACGATTTGCGGCCTTGCGCGCGCCAACGAAAAAGACGTGCGTCGCTGTGGCGAAGCAATTCGCGTTGCCAGATCGCCACGTCTGCATACGTTTATAGCGACATCCAATATTCACATGGAAAAAAAGCTGCGTATGGAGCCGTCGCAGGTAATCGATCAGGCGGTGCGCTCGGTGACGTGGGCACGAGACTACACCGACAACATTGAGTTTTCGCCGGAGGACGCTGGCCGCTCGGATATTGATTTTCTGTGCCGCATTATCGAGCAGGTGATCAAGGCGGGCGCGACGACGATCAACGTGCCGGATACCGTTGGCTATACGCTGCCCGAGCAATTCGGCGGCTTGATCAAAACGCTGCGTGAACGCATTCCCAATTCCGACAAGGCTGTGTGGTCGGTGCATTGTCATAACGATCTCGGTTTGGCAGTGGCCAATTCGCTGGCAGCGGTGATGAACGGCGCGCGCCAAGTGGAGTGCACCATCAATGGTTTGGGCGAGCGCGCGGGCAATGCCTCGCTCGAAGAAATTGTCATGGCAGTGCGCACACGGCAGGATATTTTTACCTGTGATACCAATATTGACGCTACGCAAATTGTGCCGGCATCAAAACTGGTGTCGGGCATAACAGGCTATCCGGTACAACCCAACAAGGCGGTGGTCGGCGCCAATGCGTTCGCGCATGAATCGGGCATTCATCAAGACGGCGTGCTGAAGCACCGCGAAACCTACGAAATCATGAGTGCGGAATCGGTGGGTTGGGCCACCAACCGCCTGACGCTGGGCAAACTCTCGGGCCGCAGCGCGTTCAAATCGCGTCTGCAGGAACTCGGTATTGAACTTCCCTCAGAAGAGGCGCTCAACGCTGCGTTCAAGCGCTTCAAGGATTTGGCAGACAAAAAACGCGAGATTCTGGATGAAGATCTTCAGGCGTTGATTTCTGAAGAAGGCATCGACCATGTGGAGAACCAGCACTGGCGGCTGGTTTCGCTGACGGCGCATTCGGAAACGGGCGAACAGCCGTACGCGAAAATGGTGGTATCCGAGGCGGGCAAAGAGCGCGCTTGCGATGCGCAGGGCAGTGGCCCGGTGGATGCCGCGTTTAAGGCGCTGGAGTCGGTGGCCAACAGCGGCGCTTCGCTGCTGTTGTACTCGGTCAACAACATCACCAGCGGCACCGATTCACAGGGTGAAGTGACCGTGCGCTTGTCGAAAGAAGGGCGCATTGTTAACGGGCAGGGCGCGGATACCGACATCGTGGTGGCGTCGGCCAAGGCGTACATCAATGCGCTTAACAAGCTGCACTCAAAAGCTGAGCGGGTGAATCCGCAGGTGTAGTAAGTATTTGTTTTTATTGCACTATTTTTGTTTTACGCGCAGGCGTACATAGAAAATCGCGCTGGCAAACAGCACCACAGCCAGCGCGATTTCAATCGCGGCCAATTGCGCCGACAAGCCTTTGTCGCTGTAAGCGCGCACCACGCCTTCGACGAAATAGGGGATGATAAACAACGTCATCCAGCGGTGCGTATAAAGCTTGCCGCGCAAAATGCCGAATAGCGGTATCAGCAGTGGCAACACTTTCAGCACCAGCCATGAGCCGCCAGCGCGTTGCGGCGCAAGCCACAGTTCCCACGCCAGACACAGCGCGATTAACGCGATAAGGCAGGCACTGGTGATTGCGTTTAGCGCACGTGCGCTCATGTTGCCCGCGCTTTTTGCGCCAGCGCAATCAGTGTTGCGCGCACTGCGCTGGCGTCAGGAACTGGTTCTTCAAAATCAAGGCGGATTGTTTTTCCATCCACGATCAAATCAAAGCCATCGCAGTCAATGCCGATCATCGTAGCTGCGGCAACGTTTGGGAAGCCCTGCATACGGCAAAAATCCAACAGCGTGTGTGCGTGATCGGCGTTCATGTGCGCCAAAATGCCTGGCTCATCATCGGCAAGGGTATTTGGTGGCGGTGTGTAGGCTTCGCGGCTTAGCCAATGCACTTTGGCAAAGCCTGCGATAGCGCGCAGCGTCACGGGTATGATGCGCCAGAACTCAAAATCCAATTGCGTGCGATAACCCCGAGTCGCAGGGAAATAACGTTCGTAACGCGGCTCAATGGTTTCTGCATTTTCGATACGTTGCGCCTGACCGATCAACGTAACGCGGGCTTGCGCTTGCACATCCCCGTCAATTTTATCAACCTCGTTAATCAGCAGACTCACGCGCGCATCGCCAGCAAGATTTTTAGTGTGTTCGGCAAGGCGGCTGATTAACAGCACGGGGCAGGCATCGTGATCGAGAACATAGGGGACGACGGAGCCGAATGGGTAGCCTTCCACCGCGCGTGAATGCGTGGAGAGCAGCCCGTGACGATAGGCGCGCAGCCACAGCCGGGCATCGCGGGCGAGACTCACGGACGGGCGAGCTTTACCGCGATGAGCGCCAGCCGTTTGCCCAACGCGATACACAGCTTGCGTTCATGTTCAGTGATGGGCTGATCGCTGGATATACCTGCAACATGGCTTGCGCCGTATGGCGTGCCGCCACTGGTGGTGGCGAGTAATTCCGGCTCGCTGTACGGCAAACCCACGATCAGCATGCCATGATGCAACAGTGGCAGCATCATCGAAGTGAGCGTGGTTTCCTGCCCGCCGTGCATGGACGAGCTGGACGTAAATACCGCTGCGGATTTGCCGGCCAATGCGCCTTTCATCCACAGGCCGCCGGTGCTATCCCAAAAATATTTCATTGGTGCGGCCATGTTGCCAAAGCGCGTGGGTGAGCCGATCGCGATGCCGATACATTCTTCAAGGTCTTTGAGTTCCACGTAAGGTGCGCCGCTGTCGGGTATGGCGGGTTCGGTGGCTTCGGTCACCGTGGAAATGCGCGGCACGGTGCGCACACGCGCGGCTACGCCACCGACTTCGCCGATCCCGCGCGCGACGAGTTGCGCCATTTGTTTTACTGCGCCGTGGTGACTGTAGTAAAGGACGAGGATTTCATTCATACAGTATTATAGCCACACTGCTTCACGCGAACGGACGAATACTGTGCCCAAACTGCTTTCACGGCTCGCTGAACTTGTGCATGTAGTGTACCGGCGCTTTCAGGAGGATCACGGCCTGCAAACGGCGTCGAGCCTGACGTTTACCCTGCTGTTGTCGCTGGTGCCAATTATCACGGTGGCGCTGACATTGATGTCGGCGTTTCCGGTGTTTCATGGCATGTCGATTGTGATCGAGGATTTTGTTTTCGACAATATGGTGCCGGAATCAGCCGAGCTTATCGAGAAATACACCGAGCAATTTGTTGATAACGCGGCCAATCTCACTGCGGTGGGCATCGCGTTTCTGGCGGTCACCTCGATCATGCTGCTATTGACTATCGATGATGCGTTTAACGACATCTGGCGCGTGCGACGTGCGCGACCCATGTTGCAGCGGGTGCTGATTTATTGGGCGCTGATCACTGTGGGGCCGCTGCTGATTGGCGGCAGTCTGTCGTTGAGTTCGTGGCTGATGAGCGCCTCGGCCGGGTGGACCAGAGATATTCCCTATGCCAGCGTGTCGCTGATTAAATTGTCCGCCATTGCGCTGACGTCTATCGCGCTGGCGCTGTTGTATTACGCCATGCCGAATCGGCCGGTGCAGGTCAAAGACGCCGTGGTGGGCGGCGTGTTGGCGGGTTTGGTGTTTGAACTGACCAAGCAAGGCTTTGGTTTTTATATCACCAATTTTCCGACGTATAAGCTGGTGTATGGCGCGTTTGCTGCGGTGCCGGTGTTCTTGATGTGGCTGTATATCTCGTGGCTGGTAGTGCTGCTGGGTGCAGTGGTAGTGGCGGCACTGCCCGAATGGCGTCAGCAATCGGTGCAGGGGCGGCTCGCACCCGGCAGCAATTTTGTTTACGCACTGCAAGTGATGAAAGCGTTGTGGCAGGCGCAGCAGCGTGGCGATGTGGTTACCGTGCCCGCGCTCCATGCGAATTTGCACATACGTTACGAGCGCATTGAATCCATACTTGAAACCATGCAGCGCGCCGCGTGGGTGAACCGCGCGCTGCCCGCTGGCTGGGTGCTGCATCGCAACCCCGCCACCATCGCCGTAGCGGAGGTTTACAAGCTGTTTGTGTTTGACCCGACGCTGCCCGTGCCGGGGCCGGCGGAACAGCCCGAACTGGCGTCACTCGCGCGGGCGTTCGGCAATCGCATTGGTGACGGCGCGGAAATGTCGGTGGCGAACTTGTTTGAGGCGGGGGTAGTGGAAAGGCAGAGGGCGGTGGGTCAGGATTAGGGCTGATTAGCAGCCTCAACCACGCCCGCTATACCCGCCATGGCCGGATTAAAATCCCACTGCTTCCACGCCGCATGCACCATATTAGGATACTCAGGCCGCCCCAGGCTGCCGTTATACCGCCCCAGCGCGCGATACAGATCGCCTTTTTCGATGTCGATGTAGTGGCGCAGTATGGCGCAGCCAAAGCGCAAGTTGGTGCGCAGGTGAAAGAGGTTGGTGTCACGATCGCCGATGACGTTGATCCAGAACGGCATCACCTGCATCAGCCCGCGAGCGCCGGCGGACGACACCGCGTATTTGCGAAACGCGCTTTCTACCTGGATCAGTCCCAGCACCATTTGCGGATCGACGCCCGCGCGCTTGGCTTCGTAATGCACGGTGACGAGAAAGTCTTCGCGCAGGGCGCGATCAGGCATGCGGCGTTCCAGTTTGCTTGACATGGCGTCGAGCCACGCACGCGCTTCTCCGGGCGTGGAGAAAGCCAGAAATGGCGCGGTTTGGTCGGATACGGCTTTATGCAGCGCCGCGCGCACGCTGTCGGACATTTTTTCTTCAAGCTGGTTGCCCGCGTGCGCTGCTGCGCTGTTGCACAGCGCCACCGCAACCAGGGCACGCAATAAAGTTCGAATCAACGCTCGCATGTATTTGATTTTACATGACTAATTAGGTCTTTCAAGTCTACCTGCGCCGCCTCTTTTTGTGTCCGGCGCTGATATTCCACTTGCCCGGTTTTTAACCCGCGTTCGCCGACCACAATGCGCTGCGGAATACCGATCAGCTCGATATCGGCGAGCATGGAGCCTAACCGTTCGTCACGATCATCAAGCAGAACATCAAGCCCGGCGGCGCACAAATCAGCGTAAAGTTTTTCGGCAGTCTCTTTAACCTGCGCGCTTTTTTTCATGCCGATGGGCACGATGGCGATGTCAAACGGCGCAATACTCGCGGGAAAAATCACGCCGCGTTCATCGTGATTCTGCTCAATCGCGGCAGCCACTACGCGCGTGACGCCGATGCCGTAGCAGCCCATTTCCATGATCTGCGATTTGCCGCTTTCGTCGAGAAACGTGAGGTTCAGTGCTTTGGAATACTTGGTGCGCAACTGAAAAATGTGGCCGACTTCAATGCCGCGACAGAGTTCGAGTTTGCCTTTGCCGTCAGCGCAGGCGTCGCCGCTCACGACGTTGCGGATGTCTGCGACTATCGGCTCGGCGAAATCTCGGACAATGTTAGCGCCCGTGTAATGGTGATCGGTTTCATTTGCGCCGATAACAAAATCAGCCATTGCCGCCACGGTGCGATCAGCGATGACTAGGCCTTTGAAATTCACCGGGCCTAACGAGCCGGGGTCTGCGCCAAAAGCGCTGCGTATCCTTTCTGGTGAGGAAAACGTAACCGGTTGTTTTAATTGAGATAATTTCCCAGCCTTGATAAGGTTTAATTCATGATCGCCGCGCACCATTAGCAGTACCGGCTGCTCATCGGTGCCATCCACTACCACAGCCTTCACTGTTTTTTCGGCCGGCATTTGTAAAAACGCGCACAACTCGGTAATGGTTTTGACGCCGGGCGTGTGTATTTTGGTGAGCGGTTCACCGGCTGCGGCGCGTGGCACCGCAGGCGCTACCGCTTCGGCCAACTCAACATTCGCGGCGTAATCCGAATCCGGACAGTAAGCCAGCGCGTCTTCGCCGGAATCCGCGAGCACGTGAAATTCATGTGAGCCGGTGCCGCCGATCGAGCCGGTATCCGCCGCCACCGCACGAAACTTCAGTCCCAGCCGCGTGAATATGCGCGAGTAGCAGTCAAACATTTCCCGATATGTCGCCTGCAAATTCTCGTAGCTCACGTCAAAAGAGTAAGCGTCCTTCATCACGAACTCACGGCCGCGCATCACACCAAAGCGCGGGCGGATTTCATCGCGGAATTTGGTTTGTATCTGGTAAAAATTCAGCGGCAACTGGCGGTAGCTTTTGACTTCGCGTCGCACCACGTCGGAAATCACTTCCTCATGCGTAGGGCCAAAACAGAAATCGCGCTGATGGCGGTCTTTGATGCGCAGCAACTCAGGGCCATATTGCTCCCAGCGGCCGGATTCAATCCACAATTCGGCAGGCTGCACGGCGGGCATCGACAATTCAATCCCGCCGCTGCGGTTCATTTCTTCTCGGATAATGGTTTCAACCTTGCGTAGCACGCGCAGGCCCAGCGGCATCCAGGTATAAACCCCGCTGGTGAGCCGTTTAATCAAGCCGGCACGCAGCATGAGTTTGTGGCTGATAACTTCGGCCTCGGAGGGCGCCTCTTTTAAGGTGGAGATAAAGAATTTTGATGCGCGCATGGGTGCCAACATTCTGAAAAAAACGTATTCTACCGGACATGGAAAACGATCCCACGCAAATCATGAATTTATCGGGCAGTTGGCGCATCCGCAAAGCGGCGGACGACGCTGAAACGGTCTACATCAGCGAAAAATTCGGCGTGCGTTCGCTGCATATCGGCAGTGATACCGTGCAAAGCGCCATGCGCCTCGCTGCGCCTAATGATCTGGAGCTTTCGTATACGCGCAGCATGATGGGCTTTTTGCTGTTTAACGAGAAGCCCAAGTCGGTGCTGATGATCGGTTTGGGCGGCGGCTCGGTGGCGAAATTCATTTATCACCGCATGCCGTGGAGCAAAATTCGCGTCATTGAAATCAACGAGCGCGTGTTGACCGTGGCGCGGCGCTATTTTGAAGTGCCACCGGATGACACGCGCTTTGAGGTGATTCTTTGCGACGGCGCAGAATTTGTCTCGCGTCCGGCAGTGTGCGCGGATTTGCTGGTGGTGGACGGTTACGATGGCGAATCGCTGGTTGAGGCTTTATCCAGCAACGCGTTTTATTGTGATTGTCATGACCGGCTCAATAAAGGCGGCATGCTGGTGGTGAATTTGTGGGGGGGCGACCGTGCGTTTCACGACAATTTGAAGCGCATTGAAGCGGCGTTTCCCGAAGGCACCTTGTGCCTGCCCGCTGAAAAGCCCGGGAATGTGATTGTGTTCGGTTTTCGCAGCACACCGGGCAGGCAGGATTGGCCTGCCTTGGAGCAGCGTGGTGCTGCGCTGGAGGCGGCTTATGGGCTGGGATTTAGCCGTTTTGTAGAGGGCTTGCGCCGCATGAACCGGTGCGACGATAAATACCTGCTGATTTAGGTGGTTTTACAGGGGTTTGTACGAGCTTTCCATTGCTTGCGATTTGTGGAAGAATCAACGCAACTGAAGATAATGTGGGGTCGTGATCGTGATAGACCGCGATGGGTACCGCCCCAATGTAGGCATCATTCTTTGCAACACGAAGAACGAGGTTTTCTGGGGCAAGCGGGTGCGCGAGCACTCTTGGCAGTTTCCGCAGGGGGGCATCAATCCGGGCGAATCGCCGGAGGCTGCCATGTACCGCGAGCTGCACGAAGAAGTCGGGCTGCGCGAGCAGCACGTGAAGATTCTCGGTCGCACGCGCGAGTGGCTGCGCTATGAAGTTCCCGACCGCTGGATACGCCGCGAGTGGCGTGGCAATTACCGTGGGCAAAAGCAGATCTGGTTTTTGTTGCGGCTGGTCGGGCGCGATTGCGATGTGTGTCTGCGCGCGACTGAAAAGCCCGAGTTTGACGCTTGGCGCTGGAACGAATACTGGGTGCCGACCGAGGCTGTGGTTGAATTCAAGCGCGATGTGTATCAAAAAGCGCTGGCCGAGCTGGTGCGTTTTTTGGAGAGCCAGAATCAGAACGATGCGCGTGCGCGCTATGTACGTATGCGCCGCGCACCCGATCAGGCAGGCGCTATTCGGCGCGAAACGCAGTAATCACAAATCGGGCGCTATAGTTATATACTATTAACGCCATTGATTTATTCTATTTGCGCACCTCATCTTGATGGCGCAAAATCGCCGCTCAAAATCAGTTCATGCGCGCCCTACGATTTACGTCGCACTGAAGCGCCCCTCATGGGGTTAAATTGTAAGTAGATGTTAATAAAGGAGATTTTTATGCAACTCAAAGGTTCTAAGACCCACGGTAACCTGAAAGCCGCCTTTGCGGGCGAATCGCAAGCTAATCGCCGTTACCTTTACTTCGCAGCGAAAGCCGACGTGGAAGGTCAAAACGACGTAGCCGCGCTGTTCCGTTCAACAGCAGAAGGCGAAACCGGCCACGCTCACGGCCACTTGGAGCACATGGAAGCCTGCGGGGATCCGGCAACCGATCTGCCGATTGGCAGCTCGCGCAATAATCTGAAAGCCGCTGTAGCGGGCGAAACGCACGAATACACTGACATGTATCCGGGCATGGCAAAAACCGCGCGTGACGAAAATTTCAGCGAGATCGCTGATTGGTTCGAGACGCTCGCCAAGGCCGAGCGCTCGCACGCCAATCGCTTCCAGAAGGCATTGGACGCGCTGACAGACTAAGTTGTAATGGGTTGAATAAAAGCGGAGCGCGGAACACCGCCTCCGCTTTTTCTTTTTGAGGTACAAGAGCGCATTATGGCTATCACGGTAAAAGAAGGCAGTCTGGAAAAGCCCACGCGGCATCCGCTTGACTGGAAATCCGAGGCGTTTTATGACGAAGCATCGCTCAACAAAGAGCTCGAGCGCGTGTTCGACATTTGCCACACCTGCCGCCGTTGCGTGAGTTTGTGCACCGCGTTTCCGACCTTGTTCGATCTGATTGACGAGAGCACCTCCATGGAAGTGGATGGCGTCGCCAAGGCGGATTTCGGCAAAGTCGTTGATCAATGTTACCTGTGCGACATGTGTTACATGTCGAAATGTCCGTACGTGCCGCCGCATGAATGGAACGTCGATTTCCCGCATCTGATGCTGCGCGCCAAAGCGGTCAAATACAAAAAGGGCGAAGTGGGTTTCCGCGACAAGCTTTTATCAAGCACCGACGCCATGGGCAAGTTGGCGTCGATACCGGTCGTGGTGCAAGTGGTGAATGCCGCGAATAAAAACAGCCTTGCGCGCGGCGTGATGGATAGCGTGCTGGGCGTGCATAAAGATCGCATTCTGCCCGAATACGACAGCGCCAAATTTCGCAGCACGGCGCGCATCAATGAATCATTTGCGGTGCGCGATGGCGCTCAAACACCTGGAAAAACAGCAATATATTCAACGTGTTATATAAATTATAACGAGCCGGGTATCGGCCATGATTTGCTGAAAATACTGGCGCACAACGAAATCCCGGCCAAGCTCGTCGAAAAAGAGGTCTGTTGCGGCATGCCTAAACTGGAACTGGGCGATCTGGAAGCTGTCGCACGTAACAAGGCGATCAACATTCCGGTGCTGGCGAAGCTGGCGCGCGAAGGTTACGCGATTTTGGCTGCGGTTCCGTCCTGTGCGCTGATGTTCAAACAGGAACTGCCGTTGATGTTCCCGGATGATGCAGATGTAAAGGCGGTAGCTGAAGCGATGTACGATCCGTTTGAATATTTTGTGCTGCGGCAGAAGGATGGGTTGCTGAAAACCGATTTTAAGCAGCCATTGGGCAAAGTGTCTTATCACGTGCCGTGTCATCTGCGGGTGCAGAACATGGGATTGAAAACACGCGAGATGCTGGAGAAAATCCCCGGCACGACGGTAACCACCGTTGAGCGCTGTGCAGGTCACGATGGGACGTGGGGCGTGAAAAGCGAGTACTACGATAACTCGATGAAAATCGGCCGACCGGTGTTTAAATTAATGGGGGAATCGCAGCCGGATTACATCAGCTCCGATTGCGCTATTGCCGGACGCCACATTCAGCAGGGGATACGGGAAAACGATGCTGACAATAAAGCTGAAAAGCAGCATCCAGTAACGCTGTTACGTATTGCTTACGGACTTTAATTCGACAATAGAAATGGCCAAAATTACCCGCAGCAGCCTGATGACACTCGAAGCGTACGCCAGAGCGCGCGTGGATTTTCGCGCGAAAGTCATCGAGCACAAAAAAACGCGCACCGTTGCACTCGGCACCAACGTGACACTGATATTCGAAGACGAACTGACCATGCGTTATCAGATTCAGGAAATGCTGCGCGTGGAAAAAATCTTCGAAGAAGCCGGTATTCAGGATGAACTCGACGCCTACAATCCCATGGTGCCCGATGGCGCCAACTGGAAGGCGACGATGATGATCGAGTACCCGGAGGTTGAAGTTCGCCAACGTATGCTGGGCAAACTGATCGGGATAGAGGATCGCGTGTGGGCGCGCGTAGCCGGGTTTGCGCCGGTGTATGCAATTGCCGATGAGGACCTTGATCGCTCGACCGATGAAAAAACTGCTGCTGTACATTTTCTGCGTTTTGAGCTCGACGGCAAAATGAAGCAGGCGTTAGTCAGCGGCGCTGCATTAGCGATAGGCGTGGATCATCCCAACTATCGCGCATCGGTTGATCCGTTGGCGGCACCGGTGCAGCAATCTCTATTGCAGGACTTTTCATAACTTATTGTTTTTATGGACTTATTTTTCTGGCGATGGATAGCAATCATCTGCACAGGGTTGCTGGTGCTGCCCGCTGCCGCGCAATGGAAAGACTGGGATTACGATCTCGATCAGGAGAAAAAGCCGTGGGAGGAATTGCAGACGCAATTGCCGTCGTATCCCAAAGCTGAAAATCTGCTCAAGTTTGATATGGGTTCGAATACCGCGAATAGCTATTTTGTGGACGCGGCTTCGTTATCGGTGGGTGACGATAAGGTTGTGCGCTACACGCTGGTGATCAAGACTGCGGGCGGGGCGACCAATGTGTCGTTCGAAGGCATACGCTGTGATGGGCGACAGCTTCGAGTGTATGCGTTTGGCCACGCTACCAGGGGATGGTCTCGTTCGCGCGACGCTGGCTGGCGCGATTTATTGAAGCTTGACTTGAATGGTCATCACAACGTGTTGTACCGCGATATCCTGTGTACGCAGACACGCAATCGCCAAGTGGCTGCCGTGAAAGACATCATCTCCACCCTCAAGCGCGGCGGGCCGGGCGTGTCCAGCTATTGATGACTGCGGCAGATAGTGGCGACTAATGTCGGCGCGCCGCAGTGCATGCGTTAAAGCAGCACCAGATCGTCGCGGTGAATGAGTTCAGCTTCGCCGACGTAACCCAGTTTGCCTTCAATTTCGTGCGATGGCGTGCGCAATATGCGCCGTGTTTCTGAAGCACTGTAGTTCACCAGTCCGCGCGCGATTTCGCGGTTAGATTCGTCGACGCAGCTCACCACTTCACCGCGCCCAAATTCGCCAGATACATCGTAGACGCCGATGGGCAGCAGGCTTTTGCCGCCAGACTGCAAGGCGTTCACCGCGCCTGCGTCCAGCATCAAGCGTCCGCGCAATTGCAAGTGATCGGCCATCCATTGCTTGCGCGCGGCGAGCGTGGCGGATTTGGCCAGCAGCAGGGTGCCGATGCGTTCGCCTAGTGCCAGGCGCACCAGCACGTCCGGTTCGCGCCCCGATGCAATCAGCGTGTGTGCGCCGCCGCGTGCAGCGCGTTGTGCTGCTGCAATCTTGGTAAGCATACCGCCCTTGCCGATGCTGCTGCCTGCACCGCCGGCCATTTTCTCGAGCGCGGGATCGCTGGCGTCGGCCTCGGTGATCAATGTTGCATCGGCGTGCTTGCGTGGGTCGGCACTGAACAGCCCGGTTTGATCGGTGAGTATCACCATCACGTCGGCTTCCACCAAGTTGGTCACCAGCGAACCGAGCGTGTCGTTGTCGCCCACCTTGATTTCGTCGGTGGCAACGGTATCGTTCTCGTTGATCACCGGAATCACGCCCAGTGCCAGCAGCGTGCGCAGCGCCGAGCGCGCGTTGAGATAACGCTTGCGGTCGGCAAGATCATCGTGCGTCAGCAGAATTTGCGAGCTGATGAGGCCGTGTTCACGAAAGCACGACTCATAGCTTTGCACCAGCCCCATTTGGCCAACGGCTGCTGCCGCTTGTAATTCGTTAACCGCGTGTGGACGTTTGCTCCAGCCCAGTCGCTTCATGCCCTCGGCAATGGCGCCGCTCGACACCAGCACCACTTCGCGATTCATCTTACGCAGTTGTGCGATTTGCCCGGCCCACAGTGCAAGCGCCGCATGATCGAGACCCTGCCCCTGATTGGTAACAAGGCTGGAGCCAACCTTGACCACAAAACGCTTGGCGGTTTTTAGCGGCGAAGTCATGCGAATAACTCAAGCCAGCGCGTGTGCGCTGTCTTCGATAGCCGAGTTTGCCGCAACGGGCAGGCTATCGAGATAGTTCATGATGGCCTGCACCAGCTCGTTGCAGCCCACGCCGGAAATCGCAGAAATCACGAACACCGGCCCTTTCCAGCGTAGACGCCGCGTGATGCTCTTGGTGAGTTTGTCGCGAGCGTCGTTGTCCAGCAAATCGGCTTTGTTCAAAATCAGCCAGCGCGGTTTTTTGTACAGCGCTTCGTCGTATTTGCGTAATTCGGTGACGATGGCGCGAGCGTCTTTAACCGGATCAGCGCCTTCGTCGGGCGGCAGGATGTCGATCAAATGCAGCAGCAGCCGCGTGCGCGCAAGATGACGCAAAAACTGATGGCCGAGACCTGCGCCTTCGGCTGCACCCTCGATCAATCCAGGAATATCGGCAATGACAAAACTACGGCTCATATTGGCGCGTACCACACCCAGATTCGGGTGCAACGTGGTGAACGGATAATCCGCAACCTTGGGTTTTGCAGCTGATACCGCACGTATCAGGGTGGATTTGCCCGCGTTGGGCATGCCCAGCAGGCCCACGTCTGCGAGTACTTTGAGTTCCAGCTTAAGCGTGCGCGTTTCGCCGGGATCGCCGCGCGTGAACTGGCGTGGTGTACGGTTAGTGCTTGATTTAAAATGTAAATTCCCAATGCCGCCTTTGCCGCCTTGGGCGATAAGTGAGCGCTGCTGGTTGCTGGCCAGATCGGCAATCACGTCGCCGGTTTCGCTGTCGGTAATAACGGTGCCGACAGGCATGCGCAGTTCGATGTCATCGGCACCACGTCCGTAACAATCTGCACCACGGCCTTTTTCGCCATTTTTGGCGCGATGAATGCGCGCGTAGCGGTAGTCGATCAAGGTGTTGATGTTGCAGTCAGCAATGGCGTAAATGCTGCCGCCGCGTCCGCCGTCGCCGCCGTCCGGGCCACCAAAGGGCATGAACTTCTCCCGCCGGAAGCTGGCGACACCGTCGCCGCCTTTGCCTGCGTGAACCTCTATGGTGGATTCGTCGATGAATTTCATGGCAGTGTCAGCTTACCGCACTCCGTGTGGACGTGCAGTCAAAACAAAAAAGCCCTGTCGGCGACAGGGCTTGTTGTCGGCGCTTGAGTCAGATCAGGCAGGAAGTGCCGCCGGGACCAAGGCAGGCAGGACGCTGACAAAGGTATGGCTTTGCGGGCCTTTTTTTGCGAAATCAACACGCCCAGTTACCTTGGCGAACAGCGTGTGATCGCGGCCCATGCCGACGTTATCGCCTGCGTGCATGCGCGTGCCACGCTGACGTACGATGATGCTGCCAGCGGGAATCAATTCGCCGCCAAAGGCTTTAACGCCCAGACGTTTTGACTCGGAATCGCGACCGTTACGTGAACTGCCACCTGCTTTTTTATGTGCCATGATTGTTCCTGATTTTCTTAAGGCTTAGCCGTTGATGCCAACGATTTCCAGCTCGGTGTAATTCTGGCGATGGCCTTGTTGTTTACGATAATGCTTGCGACGGCGCATTTTAAAAATATGCACTTTATCGCCACGACCATGCGCAACCACCTTGGCCGTAACCGTGGCGCCTGCAACCAGCGGTGCGCCCAGCTTGACGGTCTCGCCCTCGCCAACTGCAAGCACCTGATCCAGCGTAATTTCAGCGCCTACCTCTGCAAGTAGTTGTTCTACCTTGAGTTTTTGGCCGCCGATGACGCGATACTGTTTGCCGCCTGTTTTTACGACTGCGTACATGATAAACCTCTGTTTGGCCCCGTTGCGCACGCAACTTGGAAAGCCGAGCATTTTACAAAAATTCTCTGCGATTGTCAAAGACAAAGGCATTCGGTGAGCACTTTGCAAGTATTTGTTTTTAATCAGTATTTGGTACCTCATCTGACTTAATGTCGCCATTTGTCCGACAAACCGCGACGCGGATACGGTATCATCCCCGTTTTTTCGCGGTCTCGAATTGTGCCCATAGAAGCCATCCGCGAGTTTATTGCTGCGGATATGCAGGCAATAGACCGCGTTATCCGCTCGCGTTTGCATTCTGAAGTTGCCCTGATTGGGCAAGTGGCTGAATACATCATCGGCGGTGGCGGCAAGCGCCTGCGGCCGGCGTTGGTGGTGCTGTCGGCGGGTGCGCATGGTTATCAAGGTGCGATGCACCATCCACTGGCCGCCGTCATTGAATTTATTCACACCGCCACCTTGCTCCATGACGACGTGGTGGATGAATCGGGCTTGCGCCGCGGCCGTGCCACCGCGAATTCATTGTTCGGCAACGCGGCGAGCGTTCTGGTGGGTGATTTTGTTTACTCACGCGCGTTTCAGATGATGGTGGAAGCCGGCAATATGCGTATCCTCGAAGTGCTGGCCGAGGCCACCAACATCATCGCCGAGGGCGAAGTGTTGCAACTGATGAATTGCCGTAATCCCGATCTTGACGAGGCGGGTTATTTGCAGGTTATCCGATGTAAAACTGCGAAGCTTTTCGAGGCCGCCACGCGCATCGGCGCGCTGCTGGGCGGAGCGAATCTGGCAGCGGAAGAAGCCATGGCGCGTTACGGCGCACATCTGGGAACAGCGTTCCAGTTGATCGACGACGTGCTCGATTACAGCAGCGATCCCTCCGTTATCGGTAAAAATGTCGGCGATGATCTGGCCGAAGGCAAACCCACCTTGCCGCTGATACACGCCATGCGCTGCGGTTCGCCCGCGCAAGTGGCTGCGGTGCGCCGTGCGATAGAAGCGGGCGGGCTGGACGAACTGCCTGCGGTGCTGGAAGCCATACGTGACACGGGCGCACTCGACTACGCCCGCGAACGCGCGCGTGCCGAAGCACGCCTCGCCAGCGCCGAGCTGCAAGGGCTGGCCCCGAGCAGGCAGCGCGAATACCTGATACAATTGTCGGACTTTGCGGTAACGCGAAGCCATTGAAGAATCTGTAGGAAATAGTTCACCAGCATTCCACCAAGCGCGGCGCGGCCGCGTGTTTTTTTCTGTGGATCCCGATTTGTAGTACTGGTGACAAGATCAGTTTCTCAGTCAGTGTTCCAATTCGGGGTGTAGCTCAGCTTGGTAGAGTACTGCGTTCGGGACGCAGGAGTCGGAGGTTCGAATCCTCTCACCCCGACCACTTTCACGTTTGACTTGCGTTCGATTCATTGTCTATCGGCTGTCAGGATGCCGATAGTCGACTCTGTTCACACGTTATTTATGCCGTCGCGTTGATGAAGTTACCTGATGCCACGCCAGCACTCGTAGCGCTACTGCTAAGGTTCTGCATCAGGTTTTGCAGAAAACCCTGCAATGTCGGCGGTGCAGATGCAGGCTCGGTGCCATCGCCGCTATGCGCACTGAACAGATTCTGAAATGCTGAATTCAAATCCGCCAGCGGGCCGGTTGTTGGAGTCGATGCGGTGCTGTTTGCAATTTCTTGTAGCAGTGATTGAAGTTTTGATTCCAGGCCGCCACGGTGCCCATATTGTTGATAGTGTCGAATGGGGCTCGGTGTCGTGGCTGAGTCGCCTTGCGTGGTGCTTGTGGGTGGTTCGCTGGTAACAGGCGGGGCGTCGGCAATGGGTGGCGCATTGGTTTGTGCCGTCGTGTCTGTAGCTGATGTTGGGATAGTGCTTGCTGCCACACCGGTTGTCGGCGGTGTGCTGGAGACAGTATTTTCACCATGACAGCGTTCATGGCCGTGGCCGTGCCCATGACCGCCCATCTGCCCCAACGCTGAAAAAAGCGTCTGCACGAACGTCTGTAATTTTTGCAGGAAGTCTTGATTTTGCCCTGAGCCAGCGGTTGCTTCAGGGGCTACCGCAGCGTCCACCGTTGGCGTTGCTGGCGTAGCGGGCGTGGTTGTTGGTGCGCTAACCGTCCCGGCAGCCGTTTGGCCAAGCGCCTGAAAAATTGCGTTGACCAACTTGCCGAAGCCGCCGCCGCGAACACGCGTGGCTTCGCCGCCATGCGCGCTATCTGCGCTACAGTGCGCGCGCGCGCCGTCAGTCGAAGCGCCAGTATTGGCGTGATACGCAGAAAAATTGATTGCGTTGGATGCAGCAGAAACATTCATGACCTATCTCCTCGCCACCCATGCCAATCACAATGATACCCACGCTAGATTCGGAGCCGGGTGTAGAGGCTTCGAAGCTTCAGACCGTCGGTATGATCTTCATGCTTCGTGTATCGACAAAACGCAGGGGAAAGTAAGTTTCCATGCGCTGCAAATGCAGGCTGGATGAATGGATTTGGCAAGAAAAGCTCAGGATTCAGTATGATTAAAATCAATAAAATTCAATTAAAACAAATGGTTACATAATTCTCCGAACTGAAGGCAAAAACCTTCGCTATTCCGTTGACCGATAATTTCGTAATGCGTTTCACGCATGCAGAAAATCCCAGCGCAGCCCCGCGCGCTCGACAATGGCGTCGATGTCTTCCGCTAAAACAAAACGCGCCGCAATCAGTTTTTGCGCTGCTGCGCGCACGGCATCCAGATACGCCGCACGTGAAGCATAGCGCTCGGCGATCGATAAACGCGGGTCGCCGGTTTTCTCGCGTTCGGCTTTGGTGCGCGCAAAGGGCAGGGTGGAACCACGCATCTGCATTAAATCGTCCGCGGCGCCCTGATCGGGGTGACGTGGATTCCAACCGGTAAAGGTTGCCAGCGGCGCAGCTGTTTCTACCGGGATGACGCCCGCCACTTCGTTGCCATCAGCGTCGATGGCTGAAACATGGGCGTTGTATTGCGCACCCGGCTTTGCCGGATACGTGGCAATGCCGCGCGCGATGTCCGGCCCGAAATCGAGCAACGCCGGTCGCACGAAGCGCCCGGCGAATGTCACACCGGGCAGCCTTCGGAAAAACGACCTCAGCGATTCGGGCTGCGCCGCCGTGCTATTCGCCAAACGCGGAAACGCACTGGCTGGCGGTACCGTGCCCTTGCTTGCCCAGGCATCCAGATTGACCAGTGCCGCGCGCAGCAGCGGCGCGTAATCGACAATGTTGAACATATGCGCACCGCGCGCACCGGTGTTGGCATCGGTCGGCGGCGGTGGAATCGCACCGGGCGTGTGTTGCGTGCCAGCGAATAAATAAGTGCGCACGAATTCCGCGGGCTCGGCGTCGTGCGTGCCGGTGTCATCGGTGTGGATCAGCGACGCGTCGCCACGCCAGTATTCGGCCGAGGTGTTGGTGGCGAAAATCTTTGGCGTGTTGCCTCGCGCATGCAACTTTGCGAACAAGCCTTCGTCGTTAAACGGCGGCAGACTACCCACCGTGCCGTGCGAATTCAACGACGGCTGACCAAAGCGCAGGTTGAATTCACCGCGCCGTCCGCCCGCCACGTGCGGCCATACGGCATCGAATACCATGCGCCCCTGCTCGTCTTCATCCAGTCCGAGATAGAGCATCTCCCGCAGAAAACGCCCGCTCTGCGATACGCCAAATAAATACGCCTGCTTAAGCGCATCTGCGCACGGATTGCCTGCTGCCGCCGTGCCCCAGCGCAAAAATGCTGCGGTGTCGCGTATCGCAAGAAAGCTCGCGCCCACCAGCAGCGGATTCGCTGAGCGATAGACTACGTCGTAAATTACGCCCGGCTTGAAGCCGCCCTTGATCGAAACATGCTCCGCGTCCGTGAAACGCCATCCTTCGCGCGGCAATAGCACCGGTGCTGCGCCACCATGCTCGCGCACGCTGATGAAGGCATCCGGGTCGTTCAGATCAATGCCGGGATTGGGCCGGTGGTAGCGATCGGCCAATGGCAGCACGTCAGCGGCTTCATTTGGCCGCAAGCGGCAGCGCACCATGCCCGGCACGCCCGCGTCGCGTGTGATGCGCGGTACGTCCAGCGCCATCAGGCCGTCGCGGCGCGGCACATCGATTTGCCAGCCCACCCACGCCACGGTGTAACCCTGATGCATTAGAAAGCCATTGCCAAAATCTTTGGCAGTAGTGGGGTCGGGCACGCGCGGCGTGCTGTTGAACATTTCAATCGCTACCTTGCGCCCGCGATTGGGCACGTCGAGCAGCAATTTCCCGTTGCCCAGTTTCATATCGACGGGCTTCAGCAGATAAAAGTCGCCGGAGAATTCCACCTGACCTTGCGCGTTGCTTGGCGCGAGCGCCATGTCGGTGACGCGCTGATGCAAGGGGTGCATGGGGTCAACCGCAAAGTGGATGCTGCCTGCGATTTTTTCGTACGCGCCACGAGTGCCGAAGGGCTGGCCGTCGAGAACGGTGGTGCGAGTGTGGATGTCGAGTGTGGTTGGCATGTGCATTGTCCTTTGTCAGTGAGCGTGAATTGTAATCCGTGATGACTGCGGCGCTAGCGGCAGGCCTGCTCGCTGTCGTTGCGACGCATAATCCATCCATTGGTCGCCAGTGCCGCAACAATCAACGCGCCACCCGCCAGCGCCGCCACGCCCGGCGCTTCGCCCACGCCCAGCCACACCCACAGCGGTGCCAGCAGGGTTTCAGTGAGTGCCAGCAACCCCATTTCTGCTGCGCGTAAATGCCTCACTGCAAGCGTCATCAGCCAGCAGCCGAGGCCCAGTTGCACGCAGCCCATCAGCGCCAGCAAGGACATGTCGCGCGCTGACGCTTCCAGCGGCCAACCCAGAAATAGAGCAGGTGTCATCGCCATCAAGCCCCCGATGAAAACGGTAGGCAGCAGGTCAGGCGCTTGGCCCCGCCTGCCTTGCACTTTGCGCACGAAAATAATCTGGCACGCATAACCCAGCGGCACACACAGTGCGAACACGTTGCCGAGCCAACGTCCACTGCTTACACCTTCGCCAAACAT
>CANKUB010000064.1 GCA_947486575.1 Betaproteobacteria bacterium
ATGGCAGCGCCTTGTTCGCTGGCGAGAAACATCACCGGCAAGCCCGCCTTTTCAGCGGCGGGCCAAAACCAATCCGCGCTGCCGTCGGACAGCATGGCGATGTCCTTGCCCAGGAACGTCACCCGCACACCGAGCATGCCCGGCTGCTCGCGCCATTTGGGCATCAGCGCCGCCGACTTGGGATTGCGCAGTGTAATGCGGCCCATCACGCCGAAGCGCGTGGGATAACGCCGCGCGGCCTCTAGCGCGTAATCGTTGCGGTCGCCGGGCCACGATGGCGGCACGATCACCACACGATCAACACCGGCTTCATCCATCATCGACAGCAGCTTTTCAATCGAGAATGGCTCCGCCATTTGCGGCTTCATGCCGGGCACCCACGGCCAGTCGGGGGTGGAGGCTTTCCATAGATGGACTTGAGCATCAACAATCATGCGTTTGGCGGCAGGCGGCGTGGTGATGCAGCCCTGGGTGGCGAGCGCCGCGCCCGCACCCAGTGTTGCTCCGACAAATCGGCGGCGTGTGATCATGAGTGGTGCCTCCCGCTACAATAACCTATTGATTTTATTTAGAATTTAAATGCCTGCCGTGCCAGCAGCTTCCACGCGCCACCTTGTTTTTGCCACACCATCATGACGGGCATGTTGGAGGTGCCAGGCTTTCCGTCACGCGCGTTTTCACCGGCCATGGCGTGACGTGAAATCGCCGTATCACCGCTGAAATAATTACTCTGATTCGCGCCATAGATCGACTTCCACTGCGTTTTGGGATCGAGCACGTTGGCGATGAACTGCGCCTTGTTTTCCATGCGACCGGAGGAGTGGCCGTAGCTCACGTCACTGGTCAGCAGCGGTTCAAACGCGGCTGCATTCTTGTCGCGGATGGCGTTGTAGAATCTTTCAATGGCCTGGGTTAATGCTGCGGTGTCGTCGTTGCTCATGCGGGTCTCCCGTACGTTAAGTGATATTACAGGCGGTAAGCCTGGCGGGCGTAGAGCCGCCATGTGCCGTTTTCCTTGGCCCATACCAGCAGCACGCCGATCTTGGTGGTATTGGTCTTGCCGTCCAGTTCGCTTACGCCGTTGTAGGTGTTGCGCACGACAGCATGATTGCCGGTAATTTTGACCGTCTGGTCGGTGAAGGCCAGCGATTTCATCACCGCTTTGTTGGCGAGCGCCGCCTTGATGAATTCCTGTTTGTTCTCAATGCGCCCTGCTGAATGACCATAGCTCACGTTTTCGGAGATCAGCGCCTCGAATTGTTTGACGTTACGCTCGAACATGGCTTTGCGCAGGTTTTCCACCGCCTGCGCTACGGTTGCTTCATCAGCCGATTGCGCGGCGACGGTTTGTATGCCGCCGATCAGGGTCAGGAATGCAAATGCCAGAGAAAACAGCGTATTGCGCATAAAGTCCTCCATTGGGGTTGGGTTGCCGTTATTTAATGTGTTTACAGTGGCGATCAGGAAAAGCGCGCGTGCGTTTGGACCACCAGATCACCATGGGCACTCTAGCACAACAATACATCGCCAGTGAAAGCTGGGCGAACACGCTGGGGCTTAATGCTTACTTGCGAGCCTACTTGCGTGGCTACTTGCGCGTGCCCATTCCACCGAGCAGTGCCGCGACCGCGCGGCCACGCGCGGGCGCGCGGGGCGGCTGCTCGGGTTTGCCATCGCCGTCGGAAGCGCCAGCGACCGTGCCGCCGGGTTCATACGGCTTGTTGAAATCAAAGCCGTCAGCGGCGATTTTGGGCGCTGCTGAGGCTGCTGCTGTTGAGGCAGGCACACGCGATCGTATCGGGCGATCACCGCGTAAATCCTGCAGATCGGCATCACGTTGAGGGCGGTCTTTGCGATACGTGTGATCGAGCCGATCGAGACGCTGGCGCGCATCCAGGCCATCCGTTGGTATGCGCGGTATCGGGCGTTTTAACAACTTTTCAATTTCCACCAGGAGCCGAGCTTCGTCGTGGCACACCAGCGAAATCGCCTCGCCCGGTAAACCGGCGCGACCGGTACGCCCGATGCGATGCACATAATCTTCGGGCACGTACGGCAATTCAAAGTTGATCACGAACGGCAGTTCAGCAATATCAATGCCGCGTGCAGCAATGTCTGTCGCTACCAGTGCGGTGGCGCGGCCTTCCTTGAAATCATTCAGCGCCTGTTCGCGCTCGGCCTGCGTGCGGTCGCTGTGAATGGCGGTGGCTTTGATGCCGTCGCGCTCCAGCTCGCGCGCGAGTTTGTTGCAGTCTTTTTTCATGCGCAGGAATACCAGCACCTGCGTCATGTTGCGTGTGCGTATCAGATTGGCGAGCAGGGTGCGTTTGTTTTCTGCCGCAACTTCATACACCTGATGCGATACCAGATCAGCGGGCGCGTTGCGCCGCGCCACTTCAATCGACAGCGGATCGCGCAGCATCTGGTTGGCGAGACGCTTGATGTCGTCGGAAAACGTCGCCGAAAACAGCAGGCTCTGGCGCTGCGCCGGAATCAGCGCAATGATGCGTTTCAAGTCCGGCAAAAAGCCCATGTCGAGCATGCGGTCGGCTTCGTCCAGCACCAGAATCTGCACCTGCGACAGATTGACGGTTTTTTGCTCCACGTGATCAAGCAGCCGCCCCGGCGTGGCAACGAGGATTTCCACGCCCGCCATCAGCGCGGCCTTTTGCGGTTTCATATCCACGCCGCCATACACCACCGTGGAACGCAGCGGCAGATGTTTACCGTAGCCTTGAACTGATTCATGCACCTGGGCTGCGAGTTCACGCGTGGGCGTCAAAATCAGCGCGCGGACGGGATGTCGTGCAGGCGACGGGCTGCTGCTGGCGTGGGGCGCGAGCAATTGCAGCAGCGGCAGGGTAAAGCCGGCAGTTTTGCCGGTGCCGGTTTGTGCGCAGCCCATGAGATCGCGACCCGCCAGCACAGCAGGAATGGCCTGCACTTGAATCGGCGTGGCTTCGGTATAGCCTTGATCGGCAACTGCACGTTGCAGTTCAGGCAGCAGGTTGAGTGCGGCGAATGACATTAACGCGGTAGCAATGCAGGCCGACCAACGGATTGGCCGGGAACGCTACAGAAAGCGCTGTGTAGAAAGAAGGTGCGGCAAAAGGAATTCACAGCGGAGTAGTATAGCGCGATGCGGCTATTCTCGCCATGCGCCCTGCAAATACAACAAAACACGTCTAAATCTGGTAGATTGTTGCTTTGACAGACTTCAGGGCTCCGCTTTATTTCAACCAGTCGGCACATGGATCAGATCGCTATAGAGGTTATGGACGCTATGGAACCTGCTCAGGTAATCGCGCATGCGCGCAGCGCCCTGCCGCTGGTGCTGACGCTCGATACCCACGGCGTGCCGCACCGCTGGATCACTTGGCAGCATGCCTGTTTTTACTACGCTAAAGATCAGGTGGCGTGGACGCTCGGCGAACTTGCATTTACCGTCTACGGCGGCAAAAACCGCATCACCGGCGAGCGTTCCGAGATTACCGCCAGCAGCATCATCGCCGTCAAAGGCAAGGCGATGGCGATGAAATCGTTTAACCACGTGCCGCCGCTGAACAACCGCGAACTGTTTCATCGTGACCGGCAAATTTGTGCTTACTGTGCGGATTTGTTGCCCAGTGCGAAACTCACGCGCGATCACATCAAGCCGTTTTCCAAAGGCGGTGCAGATACGTGGATGAATGTCGTTACCGCGTGCCGTGGCTGCAACGAGCGCAAGAGTGACCGCACGCCCGAAGGCGCAGGCATGGAGCTGGTTTATCTGCCGTACGTGCCAAACCGCGCGGAGTATCTGATCTTGACCAACCGGCGTATTCTCGCGGACCAGATGGAATTCCTCGCGCAGCATGTGCCTGCGCAGAGCCGCTTGCATCAGCGCGGCTGAATTACCCCGCGCAGGCAGGCAGCGCCAAAGCCTGCAAAACTTCTCCCGTAGCCGCAGCCTGCACAAATACCGCCACCGAAAGATCGCGCGCTTTCCATGCAGGCAGCACGCGGAATTTGTGGCTGACCGTCGCATCGGTTGCGAACGGCCCGGCCAGTTCGCGTACCACAAAATTGTGTTCCAGCCGCTTGCCCTTGTTTTCACCAGCGCTGACTTGCGTGGCGAGTCTGTTTTCGTAAAGCGCTAAAAATACCGCGGCCCCTGATTGCTTCTGGTGCAGGGTGATTTGCGCTGAGGCGTCTACTGTGGCAGCAGCGGTATTCAACGACAGTGCAATATCTGCACCAGGCTTTTCACGATTCGCCGTTGTGATGCGTTGCTGAAAATCGCTGAGTGACAAACCGCCGCGATAATCTTTGCCATCGAGCATGAGTTGCGGCGTGTATACCGTGCGATTGCGGATGCGCGCATTGACAAAGCGCTGGCGCTCGGTAAAGTGCGCCTGCGCAAACGGATCAACCCAGCCGAGGTAATTCCAGTAATCGACGTGATACGCCAGCGTCACCACACGCTGCGCATCAAAGCCACGCGCGGGCAGGGCACTCGTCCAGCGGTCGGCGGGCGGGCAACTGTCGCAGCCTTCGGATGTGTACAGCTCCAGCAATGCCGTGCGCTGTGCGCCGCTGGTGGCGGTGCAGGTTGCGGCGGTCGCGGGTGTGGCGGCTAACATCGCGATGGTGGCAATGGCGGCGATGGTAGCAACGTGGGCGGCGAGTTTCATGAAGGTTTCCGGGGGATGTGTTCTGGTATTCGTATGAGTCGCCCATAGCGTTACATCCTTACGCACGCCGCACTGCTGTCATGCCTTTCTGCTATTATGCCGAGAATGTTTTTGTAACTATTTGTTTTTATTGAGTAATTATCATATGCTGGAAGTTGATCTACACAGTCACTCAACCTATTCCGACGGTTTGCTGACACCTGCCGAGCTGGTCACGCGTGCGCATGGGCACGGCGTAAAAATGGTCGCGCTGACGGATCACGATGAGTTGAGCGGCCTGACGGAAGCACGTGTGGCGGCCGAAGCGCGTGGTATGCGATTCATCGACGGCGTGGAAATTTCGGTGTCGTGGGCGAGTGAAACGCTGCATATCGTCGGTCTCAATATCGATCCGCTGCACAGCGAACTCGCTGGCGGATTGAGCAAGGTTCGCGCAGGCCGTCACATTCGGGCCGAACGCATCGCTGCGGATCTGGAGCGCGCTGGCATCGCGGGCGCAATGGCGGGCGCAAGCACCTATGCGCGTAATCCCGATTTGCTGAGCCGCGCACATTTTGCACGCTACCTGGTGGAGCGTGGTTTTGTCAAAGACACCAGCACGGCATTCAAGCGTTATCTCACCAAGGGCAAACCGGGATATGTGGAGCATCAATGGGCGACGCTGCCGGAGGCCGTGCGCTGGATACGCGCTGCGGGCGGCGCTGCGGTCATTGCGCACCCAGGCCGCTACAAACTGATGAACAAGGATCGCGAAGCCATGCTGGGCGAATTTCGTGATCTCGGTGGTGCCGGTGTTGAAGTGGTGACCGGCAGTCATACCGTAGATCAATATGCGACGTGGGCGCGCTATGCGCAGCGCTTCGGATTAAAAGCCTCGGCAGGATCGGATTTTCACGGGCCGGGAGAGAGTTACCTTGATCTGGGTAATCTGCCGGATTTACCGTACGGACTGGTGCCGGTGTGGGGTGAATTTTGAGCCTGCAAAACTAACAGCATATCCTCAGTATCTTGAAACCCGCCATGAAAAACCCGCTTGAAATTCTGCGCCTGTACGCTGCTCACGACTATACCCTCAACGGCGCACTGGCCAGTCGCGCGGCCCGCGACCCGCAGCGAGAATTGATTTTCTTTAATGGCAGGTCGTGGTCGTGGCAATCGTTCGGCGCAGAAGTGGAACGCATTGCGCAATTGTTTATTGTACGCGGCATCAAGAAAGGCGATCGGGTTGCGGTGATGGCGCGCAACTGCGACGGGCATGTGCTGGCGCTGTTTGCGCTGGCGCGCATCGGCGCAATCATGGTGCCAGTAAATCCCGAGTTTGGCGTTGCAGAGGCAAAATATGTGTTTCACCATGCCGCGGTGAGCGCAGTGCTGGCGGCGAGCGATACGTTAGCGGTGGCGCAGCAGGCGGCTGAGGGTTTGGCTACGCCGCCGTGGTTTGCGCTGTTTGATACCCCAACTGATAACGTGCCGCTATTGAGTGATCTTGCAGCGCGTGAAGCGAAAGTGTCAGGCACTGTACTGCCCGGCGACATCGTCGCCGACGACACAGTGCTGATCGTCTATACGTCTGGCACCACGGGCTTTCCGAAAGGCGCAATGCATAGCCAGCGCAGTTTTGTCACCGGCGGCGAGGCGTTTGTGCAGCGCGTGTATTTGCAGGACGATGACCGTGTGATGGTGGTGCTGCCGATGTTTCATATCAACGCGAATTTCTACTCGGTGGCGGGTACCCTGGCAGCAGGAGCGAGTTTGATTATTGTGCCGAAGTTTTCGGCATCTACATTCTGGCAGGTGGCTGCCGATACGCGCGCAACGGAAGTTAATATCATCGAAGCGATGGGTACGATTTTGCAGAATCGTCCACGCAGCGAATATCGCGCTGATCACAAAATACGTGCGGTGTACGGCGTGCGCGGCAGTTACGCAGACACCTTTCGCAATGAATTCGGCATCCCCGTTTTGATCGGCGGTTACGGCATGACGGAAATCCCCGGTGTGACGTGCAACCCGGTCGAAGGCGTGCAGAAGTGGCACACCATGGGGCCGATAGGCCGTCACCCCGACCCAACCCGCCCGTGGGCGCAATGCCGCGTGGTGGATGGTGCAGGCAACGATGTGGCTGATAACGTCAATGGCGAGATGTGGGTGAAAACGCCGATAGTCATGCAGGGTTATTTCCGCGATCCGGCGCAGACCCAAGCCGCATTCCACGACGGCTGGTTCAAAACCGGCGACATGGTGAAACGCGATGCCGATGGCTACTATAGTTTTGTCACACGCATGGGCGACATCATTCGCCGCCGGGGTGAAAACATTGCGGGCGCGGAACTTGATCGCGTGATTGCCGCGCATCCGGCGGTGCATGAAGCGGCTGCGGTGGCAGTGCCTGCCGAGTTGGGTGAAGACGATATTCTGGTGGCAGTGGTGTTAAAGCCTGGCGAGCAAGTGGCTACGCAAGTGAGCGCAAAGGAGATTGCGCAGTGGTGCCGCGAACGCCTCGCGCCGCAGAAGGTGCCGCGATATGTGTTGTTCGTCGATGCGTTGCCGCACACGCCCACCGGTAAGGTGTTGAAGATGCAGTTCAAGGCGGACAAGACGTTGAAATCACGCGCCGTGGATTTGATGGCATAGAATCATATGTATCTGTTTTAAAATGGAAAAAGTAAACGCTATGAACGTGCATTTAGCGGATTGCTTTTATCAGTGTTCAGCCGTGTTTATCTGTGGCTAAATTCACGCTTCGTTTTAACGCAAGCGAATAACAAAATATGGAAGATCGACGCACTGTTATTAAAGCCGCACTTGGCGTTGGACTTGGCGCTGTATTGCCTGAAGTTACTCTCGCACAAGCCGATCCACGGAATGCGCGCCCGCAGGATGGCGACCGCTTTGTCATCACCGAAGGCGATCGCAAGGGCGCAGTTGTTAAGCTCGATGATTTGAAAACGGGAGCGCCGCCGATTACGGTGATGCCGCAAGACCCTGCCAACGGCACTGTGCGCGATGGCTCGCGGTTGAATCAAATCCTCATGGTGCGGATAGACGAGGCGCGTCTCAAAGACGATACCAAGGCGCGTGCGGCACAAGGCGTGGTGGCTTATTCAGCCGTATGTACGCATACCGGTTGCGATGGGTTGTCGTGGGCTTCCGACAAGCTGTGGTTCAAGTGTCCGTGCCACGAGACCGAGTTTGATGCCGCCGATAGCGCGCGCGTGGTCAATGGCCCCGCGCCGCGCAGACTACCTGCGTTGCCGCTGAAAATCGTTGAAGGTTATGTGGTGGCGGCAGGCGCTTTTATCGGGCGTGCGGGTGTCACGGCACCTTGAAAATGCTTTAAAAAATCGTCAAGTTTTTTCACAAGGGAGGGAGTAATGAAGACTATAAAGTGGTTTATCCCCATGCTGGCAGCGGTGCTGATGCCGCTGAATGCGCCAGCGCAATCCAAGTTACCGGCTCCGTTACCGGAATACACACCGGTGACCGATGCGCGCTTATTGAAACCGGAAGCGCACAACTGGCTGCAGATTCGTGGCGGCTACGACGGCATCGGCTACAGTGCGCTCGATAAAATCAATACTGGCAATGTCAAGCGGCTGGTGCCAGTGTGGAGCTATTCGACCGGGCAACTCGAAGGCCACCAGGCGCCGCCCATCGTCAACAATGGGGTGATGTTTATTTCGACGCCGCGTAATCAGGTGCTGGCGCTCAACGCCAAAACCGGTGCGCAGATCTGGCGTTATCAGCGCGATTTCGCTGATGACGTGAACCATCCGCATCCGACCAACCGCGGTGTTGCGCTGTATAACGACAAGGTTTACCTCGCCACCATGGATGCGTTTGTGGTTTGTCTGGATGCGCGTACCGGTAAGCTGGTGTGGGAGACCAAGCTGGCTGAGAACAAAGCCAATTATTACTTCACGCTGGCGCCTCTGATCGCCAAGGGCAAGGTGATGGTTGGTTCATCCGGCGGCGAATACGGCATCCGTGGATTTATTGCAGCGGTCGACGCTGAGACCGGCAAG
This sequence comes from Betaproteobacteria bacterium, assembly GCA_947486575.1. Taxonomy (GTDB): domain Bacteria; phylum Pseudomonadota; class Gammaproteobacteria; order Burkholderiales; family SG8-41; genus UBA5216. The sequence goes on from CANKUB010000064.1 coordinate 8,699, forward strand.
GAAGCCTGGCGCACCTACACCATCCCTGCGCCGGGAGAGCCCGGCAGCGAGACTTGGCAGGGCGACCAGTGGAAATCCGGTGGCGGCTCGGTATGGGTGACCGGCAACTATGATCCGAAATTGGGCCTGGCCTACTTTGGCACGGGTAACCCCGGCCCGTGGCCTGCCGATGCGCATCCGGGCGACAACCTTTACACCACGTCGGTGATCGCGCTGGATGTGGAAACGGGCAAAATCCGCGGCCACCACCAGTACCACTGGAACGATAACTGGGATTGGGACGAAGTGTCTACGCCACTGCTGTTCGACGTGAAGCGCAATGGCCGCACCTTCCCGGCGCTGGTGCATCCGGGGCGTAACGGCTACCTGTGGCTGCTGGAGCGCAAGCAGGACAGCGTCGGCTTTGTTGACGCCAAACCGTTTGTGAAGCAAGAGGTGTTCACGGCCATTGACCCGAAGACCGGTCGACCGACGTACGACGATAGCAAGCGTCTGCTGGTAGGCAAGACCACGACCTTCTGCCCGTCACACTGGGGCGGCAAGGACTGGCCACCCGCAGCGTACAACCCGAAGACCAACCTGATCTATATTCCCGCGCACGAGAACCTGTGCGTGACGCTCGCAGGCGAAGCGAAGATCGCGCCCTATGCGCCGGGCAAGCGCTACGTCGGTACGGATGCGTCCAAGACACGCCTGTTTCCGCGCGAAGGCGCCAAGTACATCGGCGAAGTGCAGGCCTGGGACATGAACACCGGCAAGAAGGCGTGGTCGTATCCGTATCCCGACATGGACATCAATTGGGGTCCGCTGCTGACGACGGCAGGTGGCTTGGTGTTTGCGGGCGGCTCGCAGGATCGCAAGTTCCGTGCGCTGGATGCGCGTAACGGCAAGCTGCTGTGGGAATTCGTCACCAACTCCGGCGTTACCGCGATGCCTTCCAGCTACATGGTCGATGGCGTGCAGTACATCGCCGTGCAATCCGGCTGGGGCGTGGATGCGCAAAAAATGACGGGGCGCTTGAACGATTCGATGAATCGTAAAGTCACGGTGCCGCAGGGCGGCGTGGTGTGGGTGTTTGCGGTGAAGTAATCGCGGGTGTGCTGCGGCTCATCTGAATAAAAAAGGGCGGAGAGTAATCCCCGCCCTTTTTATTTGCTGCAAAGTGGCGCTTCGCTTAAACCTTCGCGGGCGCCTTTTTCACCGTGGCCGCTGTGGCTTTAGGGGCCTTGGCAGTGACATTGCCAGGCGGTATTTTGGCTTTCGACGTGCGCTTGGGTTCGGCTTTTTTGGCCGGTGTCGGCACCGACGTTGTGGCGGGCGTGGTCTTGGCTTGATCTGCCTTCACACGCTCCGTTTTCAGCCGATCCGCACGATCACGGATTTCGGTTTTTTGCTCCGCCGTAAGTTCTTCTTTTTTCTTCACCGCGTCCGCTGCAAAGCCGGAGGCGGAGCCGAACGCAAACGCTGATGCTACAATCACTGCGAGCAATTTGTTCATGGTGACTCCTCGTTAGTTGGGATAACAAACTTTGGCCTCCGGAGACCGTGAGTCCAATAACGAGGGGCTACTCTGCGGGTTGACCCGACTGACGAAAATAAACAAACGCCACGCGCGGAACAAATCGGGCGGAGCGTTGTCGGTATTACCGTCGCACTGGAAAACGCAGGGTTAGATCTTGTAACGTTCGATCATTTTCCAATCCACCTCAAAGCCGAACCCGGGTTCGTCACCCAGCGTTAGTTTACCGGCTTCCAGTTTGGGTTTGACCGTCAGCACCTGATGCCAGAACGGATCGCGCGGCACGCTGGGGAAACTTTCTACGCAGAATCCATGTGACTGCGCCGCCATCAGATGGCCGTGGATTTGCGGATCGTGGTGGTAGGCGATCTGCACGCCGTGCGCCATCGCGTACGCGGCAATGCGCAGGCCCTCGGTCAGGCCGCCAGCGCGTGTGCAATCCCATTGCACGAAACGAATGCCGCCGAGGTCGATCTGGTCACGCACCACGTTCGAATGGATTTCGCTTTCGCCGCTGGCCAGCGGCACGCGCGTGCATGCCGCCAGGCGGCCAAGACCGCGAGTGGCATCGTGCCATTGCAGCGGTTCTTCAAACCAGAAGATGTCGTAAGGCTCGAACGACTTGATCGCGCGTTCTGCGTAAGCCAGAGTGTAGGCGCCATTGGCATCGATCATCAGGTGGCCCTTGTCGCCGATGGCCTTGCGCACGCCGCTGATGCGCGCAATGTCGCCTTCGATGCTGGCGCCGCCGCACTTCATCTTAACTGCGGTGTAGCCTTGCGCGGCATAGCCCGCCATTTCGTCGATCACTGCCAGCGGCGAGCGTCCCTCCTCGTAATACCCGCCGCTGGCGTAGGCGGGCACTTCGCGCTTATCGCCACCGAGCAGCCGCCACATCGGTAGCTTGAACGCCTTGCCTCTGATATCCCAAAGCGCAAGGTCAATGCCAGCGAGCGCCGCCATCAGGTTTACCCGCTTGTTCTGCTCATAGATGGGGCGCGTGGCTTCGGTTTTTCCGGCTTCAAGGTGTGGCACGGTGAGATTGAATATTTTGTCCCAGACCGCCTCGTGCGCGAGCGCGTCCATGCCTTTGATCACCGGCCCCAGCGCATCAACGATTTCAGCAATGTCTTTCAGCGGTGTTTTGTTGATGGTGCCGAGGCCGATTATGCCGTCGTCGGTTTCAACTTCGACAACAATGGTGTTGTAGGTACCCCATGCCCCACGCGAGGTCCAGTAGACCTTGTCGAGTTTCATGGACATGGCGTGAGCCTTAACGCGGACGATCTTCATGATGATTTGCCTTTGTGCCTTGGAAATGGGTGCGCAACTTTAGCATGTGGGGCATTGCAGGCGCACGTCTTGCGAGCGCAAGATGGGAAGATCGTAGGACGCTTCGTCTATAATTAGCGTTTGCCCACGCAGGCAAAGCTTATACTGGAGGAATCATTTTGCGTCGAATTGCTGAAATCTTTTCCACGCTCGCGCTGTTGAGCGCAGGGACGGTAATGGCACAGTCAAATACCGCTTATCCCACAAAACCGATACGTCTGATTGTGCCGTTTGCACCGGGCGGCGGCACAGACATCATCGCGCGCCTGATCGGCATTGAGCTTACGGAAACGATGGGCCAACCGGTGGTGATCGACAACCGGGGCGGCAGCGGTGGCATTATCGGCACGTCGCTGGTGGCGAAGGCTGATCCCGACGGTTATACGGTGGGTTTATGCAGCCTCGGCTTTGCCTATGCGCCTGCGCTGTATGCCAAGTTGCCGTACGACACCGAAAAAGACCTGTCGCCGATATCGATGGTTGCCACCCAACCCTTTGTATACACCGCGCACCCCTCGCTCGGCGTGAATAGCATGAAGGAACTGGTCGCAGCGGCGAAAGCTAAGCCCGGCACCATACGTTACGGGTCGGGCGGCGCCGGTGGCGCATCGCATCTGGGCACCGAACTGCTGAAAAATATTACCGGGATCGATCTGGTGCATGTGCCTTACAAAGGCACGGGTCCGGCGTTGTCTGCGGCGATCGGGGGTGAGATTCACCTGCAACTGATCGGAATGTCGTCGGTCGTGCCGCATATGAAATCGGGCCGCCTGAAATTGCTGGCGGTGAGCGGCGCCAAGCGTTCTGGTGCGGCACCGGATATACCAACCGTTGTCGAAAGCGGCATTCCTAGCTATGTATTCGATGTGTGGTATGGCATGTTGTTGCCGGGACGCACGCCACCGGCGATAGTCAACAAACTGAATGTGGAAATGAATCGCGCCTTGAAAAACCCGGCGCTGATGCAGCGCTTTGCCGCCGCCGGACTCGACGCAGCAGGTAACAAGCCGGACGAATTCAGCCGGCAGATTCACGAGGAGGTCGCCAAGTGGCGCAAGGTTGTCGCGGCAGCAAATATCAAGCTGGACTAGAGGGCACATCATGCAACGCAATCAAATTGGTTTGGGGATCATCGGGTCTGGCCGTATCGGCACGCTGCGTTCGCGGCTGGCATCTGAGCACCCGGCAGTAAATTTTATTGCCACGGCGGATCGCAACCCGGCAAATGCGAAAGCGCTGGCCGACAAAATCGGCGCGAAGGTTTACTCTGGCAATAATCTGGAAATCATCAATCACCCTGACGTGACGGCGGTGGTGGTTTCAACGGCTGAGGGCGAGCATACCGAAGCGGTGCTCGCGGCCATTGCAGCGGGCAAGCCCGTGTTGGTGGAAAAGCCGATCGCGCTGACGACCGTTGAGGCGGACAGCATCATCGCGGCAGCCGAGCGCGGGGTTAACGGAAAAGCGGCCAATGTCCGCGTGGGCTACAGCCGCCGCTATAAAGATCGCTATCTGATTGCCAAGGAGCAAATCATCCAGGGACGTGTTGGCAAGATTACCGGCGCAGCCGCAAGGGTGTTCAACTCCAGCACGCAGGCGCTGGCCATGTTAAAACGCGATCCGCATGCCACGCCGGTGGTGGATGCGCTGACCTATTACGTGGATCTGATGGGCTGGTTTCTCGGCGGAGCGAAACTGGTTGAAGTGTACTCGCGCGGCACCAAGGGCGTGTTGAAATCACACGGACACGACGTCGATGACGTCTGTTATTCCGTGTTGACCTACGACGATGGCACCACGGTGAATCTCGGTATCAGCTACGCACTGCCGGAAAAATACCCGGCCATGGGCCACGCCGCGCGCGTGGAGGTGCTGGGTACCGAAGGCGTCATGATTCTCGACGACGATCATACCGATCAGATCATGTATTCCAATAAGGGGTTGCCGCATGTGTATTTGCCCGACGTCACGGTGAACATGGTGTTCCTGCAGAGCGGTACGCCGGGGGACTGGGCGCTGGGCGACTTCTGGGGGCCGATTGCCAATGAAACGCGCGCGTGGCTTGATCATTTAGCTACTGGCAAGCCGTGCGTGCTGGCAACGCCGCGTGAGGCGCGCGCTACGCTGGAGGCCACGCTGGCCATCGAATTGTCGGCCGAAAGTGGTCAGGCGGTGCGGTTGCCGTTGGCGGGATAATATTTAAAAGGAAGGCATATTTGCCCGGCGTGGAATGACGAACGGACATCCGACGCGGCAATGTTTATGATTTTTTCTGATGACGCATGACCAGGTGCTCTTGAAAAACACAATAAAAACAATAGCATGTGTTATGCCGCTGCTCGCGGCCCACGCAGTCGCACAGCCTTACCCCGCAAAGCCCATTCGCATGATCGTGGGCTATCCGCCGGGTGGTGGAACCGACATCGTCGGGCGCATGATGGCGCAGAAGTTCTCCGAGAATTTTGGGCATACCGTGATCGTCGATAACCGCGGGGGTGCCACCGGCAACATCGGCACTGAACTGGCGGCGCGTGCCACGCCTGACGGCTATACGCTGCTGATGGGCAATGTTGCGCCCAACGCGATCAACGTGAGCCTGTTCAAAAAAATCGCTTTCGATCCGGTGAACGATTTTGCGCCGGTGAGTCTGGTGGCGCTTACGCCGAACATGCTGGTGGTGCATCCGTCGGTACCGGTAAAAAACATCAAGGATCTGATTGCGCTGGCAAAAGCAAAACCTGGTGCCTACAACTACGCCTCGGCGGGAATTGGCAGTTCGTCACATCTGGCGGGTGCACTGTTCGGCATCCTCACCGGCACAAACATCGTGCACGTGCCGTATAAAGGCGGCGGCCCAGCCATGGTGGATGTGCTGGCAGGGCAGATGCAGCTTTACTTTGGCACCATGCCCGGCGTGATGCCGCACGTGAAATCCGGCAAGCTGCGCCCGGTGGCGGTGACCAGTGATAAGCGTTCCCAGACCTTGCCGGAATTCCCGACCATCGCCGAGTCCGGTGTGACGGGTTATGAGGCAGCCACCTGGTATGGCTTGCTCGCGCCTGCCCAAACGCCCCGTGCCATTGTGGAGCGCCTGCATCGCGAAGTGGTGAAAATTCTGGGCGTAGCGGAGATGCGTGAACGGCTGGTGGCGCAGGGTTTCGAGCCTGTGGGCGGAACGCCGGAGCAGTTCGGCGCTTACATCAAAACTGAAATTGCCAAGTGGGGCAAAGTCATCCGCGAGGCGGGTATACGCGCCGAGTGATGCGCCCTCGCGTGTGCTAGCGCGCCTTGATGCCTGCTTCGTTGCTCACCCTGATCCATTTGGCCACTTCGTCTGCCACAAATTTGCTAAATACGTCGGGGCTGGTGATCACCACTTCCGCTGCTTCGGCTTCCAGTCGCTTGACCATCTGTGGCTCACGCAAAATCGCGGCAATTTCGCTGTTGAGTTTTGCAATAATCCCGGCTGACGTACCAGCGGGAGCGAGTAGTCCCCACCAGATCACTGATTCGTAACCTGGCACTGTTTCGGCGGTTGCCGGTACATCAGGCAATACCGGCGAACGCTTGAGGCTGCTGACACTGAGCGCTTTCAGTTTGCCCGAGCGTATGTGCGTCAAGGAAGATGTCAGCGCGTTGAACAGCACTTCAATCTGACCGGCCATGACGTCCACCATGGCTGGGCCACCGCCCTTGTACGGCACATGCACGATGTCGGTCCTGGTGGCGAGTTTGAACAGTTCACCCGCGAAATGATTGACGCCGCCAATACCGGATGATGCATAGTGCAATTGCCCGGGTCGAGCCTTGGCCAATGCCACCAGTTGCCTGATCGAATTGACCGGTAGCGACGGTGTAACGGCAATCACGCTCGGTCCCTGCCCAATCTGCGAAATCGGGGCAAACGATTTCACGGGGTCATAGGGCAGCTTGTGCAATGCCGCGTTCATGGCGTAACTCACCGACACAATCAGCAAGGTATAGCCATCCGGCGGTGATTTTGCAACGATATCAGCGCCGATAATGCCGTCAGCTCCGGGCCGGTTTTCGACGATGGTTTGGCGCCCGGACTGGTGAGCTGAGCGCTCCGTCATTTTTGCGGCGATGTAGCGGCCCATGATGTCGTTACCGCCGCCCGGTGTGAAAGGGACGATGATGCGGATGGTTTTTGCCGGGAAATTTCTAATGGCGTCGCTGACCGCCTCCTGTGCGATTGCATGGTGGCACACACAGAGTGCGCATGCCGAAAGTGCAGGCACGATGGCGTGACGGCAGAAATGCAATAGGCGTTTGGGCATGAGTTTCTAACAGTTTGTAACACCTATGACGAGTGCCGAAACAGACACGCGTGCGAATCACTCTACCAGCGGAATCCGCGCTTCTTTGGCAACTCTGGCCCAACGCGCCATTTCATTCTTTAAAAATGCAGCAGCTTCCCTGGGCGTAGAGCCTATGGGTTCCGCACCGAGTCCCATGATGCGCTCTTTGGCCTCGGGGTTTTGCAGGGCCTTGACCAGTTCCAGTTGAAGTTTGTCGATGATTGGCGCCGGTGTGCGTGCGGGCACATTGAGTATTTGCCATTCGTTGACATCGAATCCGGGGAGCCCGGCTTCGGCCACCGTTGGCACGTCCGGCATTACGCTGGCGCGCTTGGCGCTGCTGATACCCAGTGGCACCAGTCGTCCGGATTTAATGTGATAACTGGACATCACCAGCGTCGGGAACATGAGCGAGAGTTGCCCGCCGATTACGTCGGTGAACGCAGGCGCGCCCCCTTTGTACGGCACGTGCACGACGTCGATGCCGGCCATCCAGCGAAACACTTCCATCGTCAGGTGATTGACACTGCCGTTGCCGGCGGAGCCGTAATACACGGCACCGGGGCGTGCTTTGGCGAAGGCGATCAGCTCCTTGACGTTGCGCACAGGGATTGAGGGGTGCGACACCAGCACGGTGGGCATGATGGCGACGACTGCGACAGGCGCAAGATCGCGCTCAGCGTCGTAAGGCAGCTTACGGAACAGACTTGGATTGGCGCCCAGCGCAATGTTGGCGAGCAGCAGGGTGTAGCCATCGGGCGCAGCTCTGACTACTGCCTCGGTGCCCGGAATCGACGCGCCACCGCCACGATTGTCGACGATAACCTGCTGCCCGAATGAGGCCCCCATGCGGGCTGAGAGTATGCGCGCGATGATGTCAGTGGAGCCACCAGATAAATAGGGCACGACCAGACGCACGACCCTGTTGGGGTAATCTTGAGCGATGGCGTTGTTTGCAGTGGTGGCAAGTATTGCCCACATGCCCAGAGTGGAAAATGATTGTATACGCATAATTTTGATTGAACTGATTTATGTGACGAATGCAGATTAAAGAGGATTGTGAAAACTATTGCACTACCACCGCCATGCCCGCCTGCGCGGTAACGACAGAGCTACTCTATGCGGGTCATTTTGCGATTCAGTGGTGACGCAAGTCAAGTCGAAATACTGCGGACGTAGAATGATATTATTTCCTGCCCAATATCATTGCCAACCTAACCGGAGAGAATCCATGCCCCCCACGCCACATAGCGCGAGCGACATTCAAACGCTGCTCGACCGTGCAGCCATACACGACGTGCTGAACCGTTACTATCAAGGCCTGGATCAAGGTAAGCCGGATCAGGTGCGCCGCTGCTTTACAGATGACGTGGTGGCCAAGTTTGATGATCGGCCACTGGTGCGTGGCGTCGACGCACTGATGGATAACTTTTATGTTTTTAAAGGTCAGCAATCAGGTGAGTGGAAAATCACCACCCATTTCATGGGCAATTTGAATTTCAATTCGCTGCAGGGCGATGTCGCAGAAACGGAAACCAACGCCATCGCGTTTCTGGTGTTGCCGGGCGCATCAGCCATGGCGAAAGAGCAAGTTGCGATGCGCAGCCTGCGTTATCTCGACAAACTGCGTCGCACTCAGGACGGCTGGCGTATCTGCGAGCGGCAACATACACTGGACTGGAGTTGTCATGTGCCAACCTCCTATTCGCTTGCCATTGGACAGCGCTTGCTAAAGCGGCCTGTATTCTCGTAAGGGTAAATTAAAGTCTCTTAAAAACAAATACTTAAGAAAATAGAGCATGACCACCATTGATCTGCATAATCACGTCGTTCCACCCACCGTTCTCGACGCCATTCGCAAGAACCCGGAGCGCTACCGCACCAGCGTTTATGAAAAAGACGGCAAGACGTACTTTGATGTGCACGGCAACCCGGCGGAATTAAAGCCGGAGTTTTTCAACGTCGATGCCAAGCTGGCGTGGATGGACAGCGTTGGCATGGACATCGCCGGTATTTCAGTGGGGCCCCCCATTTATTTTTACAATCTTTCAGCAGAAGTAGGGCTCGCGTCCGCAAAGCTCGCCAACGACGGTATTGCGCAAATGGTTGCAGCGCACCCGGCGCGTCTGCGTGGCTTTGCGCATTTGCCGATGCAAGACCCCGATGCCGCCATCACCGAGCTGGAGCGCGTCGTGAGGGAACACCAGTTCAAGGGCATTGAAATGGGTACCTCCATCGAGGGCTTGCCGCTGGCGGACACTAAATTTCGCAAGGTGCTGAAAACTGCTGAGCAACTGGGCTGCTTTATATTCACGCATCCGTATCAGTGTCTGGCCAAGGGCTGGATGGATCAGTATTACCTCAACAACTTTATTGGCTTTCCGCTGGATACGACAATGATGGTGGCGCATCTGATGTTCAGCGGGGCGCTGGATGACTGCCCGAGTCTGAAGATACTCCTGGCGCACGGCGGCGGCTTTGTGCCGTATCAGATTGGCCGCTTTGTGCATGGCCACAACGTACGTCACGAACCGAAAGTCAACAATGCCAGCTCGCCACGCGATCTGTTACGGCGCTTTTACTTTGATGCGCTGACACACGATCCGCAGGCGGCGCGACACCTGATCAACCGGGTGGGAGCCGACCGCGTTGTTATCGGTACGGATCATCCATTTGATATGGGGCCCGAGCGACCAATCGAGGAAATCGATAGAATCCCCGGTCTGTCAGCGAGCGAGCGCGAGCAGGTGTGCAGTCTGACGGCGCGCGTGTTATTGGGTGAAATATAGTAACTTATTGTTTTTAAAGGAAAATATTAAAAATAACCTTCGAGGATTTACAGCGGTCGTGGTTACCGTGACAACGGCTGCCACCGTTGTTTGTGCCGCAACCCCTGCGCAGGCGCAGAGCTACCCGACGAAACCGGTGCGCGTGGTGGTGCCGTTTGCGCCCGGCGGTGGCAGTGACATTACGGCGCGCCAGTTTTCTGCCAAGTTATCGGAAGGTTTGAAACAGCAGTTCGTGGTGGATAACCGTGGCGGTGCGGGTGGTTTGATTGGCATGGAAATGGTCGCCAAAGCGCAACCCGACGGCTATACCATCATGATGATGTCGGCGAGTTTTGCGGCGACGTCTGCGCTGCATCGCCCGGCGTGGGACCCGATCAAGAACATTATTCCGGTGGTCGAGTTTGGCAGCACGCCGTTTGTGCTGGTAGTGCATCCGTCGGTCAAAGCCACCAACGTCAAAGAGTTGATTGCCCTTGCGGCGGCCAAGCCCAACAGCCAGACATTTGCATCCACCGGATTGGGCGGCATTACGCATCTGGCGACGGAGCTGCTGATGAACATGACCAAGATACAGATGGTGCATGTGCCGTACAAGAGCACGGGCGCGGCGATGATTGATGTGCTGGGTGGGCAGGCGCCGATCATGGTGGGAAGCATGCTGCCCGTGGTGCCGCACATACAGGGTGGCAAGTTACGCGGTCTTGCGGTGACCACGGCCAAGCGTTGGTACTCGCTGCCGGACATACCCGCGCTCGGCGATACCGTGCCCGGCTATAACGTCGAGCTTTGGTTTGGCGCCATGGTTCCGGCCGGTACACCCGTCGCGATCATCAACCAGATCAACGGCGTGATCAATAAATCGCTCGAATCGGCGGAGATGAAAAAGCATCTCGAAAAAGACGGCATGATTCCCACAGGTGGCACGCCCGAGAAGTTCGGTCAGCGTATTAACGGTGACTATAACAACTGGATCAAAGTGGTGAAGTCGGCGAATATCAAGGCGAATTAATTTGCGACACCACCGTTTGCAGCGCACGCTTGCATTCGCGTTGATGCCGGCCGGGATTGTGCTTGCGTTAGTGCCTGCGTACGCTCAGTCCCAGCCTCAGCCCCAGGTATTCCCCAGCCGCCCGATCCGGCTGATCGTGCCGTCCGCGCCGGGCGGTTCGCCCGATATCAGTTCACGCATGCTTGCGCAGGAAATCATTCGGCAAATGGGGCAACAACTGGTGGTAGACAATCGTTCGGGCGCAGGTGGCGTCATCGGCTTTGAGATGGTGGCCAAAGCACCGCCTGATGGATACACGCTGGGCTATGCCACGTTTGCGCTGTCGACGGTTCCCAGTTTGTTGTCCAACTTGCGCTATGACGCCGCACGCGATTTGCAAATGGTGATGCACCTCACCTCAACGCCCAATGTGCTGGCGGTGTTTCCGGGGCTGCAGGTTAAATCGGTCGAGGAACTGCTCGCGCATGCGCGAAAGAATCCCGGCACGTTGCATTTTGGCTCCAGTGGCAGCGGCACCAGTTTGCAACTGGCGGGGGCGTTGCTGATGTCGATGACCGGGGTCAATCTGGTTCATGTGCCGTACAAAGGTGTCGATCAGGCGACCGTGGCGGTGATCGGCGGCGAATCGCAGATCATCATACACAACATTGCGCCGATGGTGCAGCACGTGAAAGCAGGGCGTGTGCGCGGCCTTGCGGTAACCACATCCAAACGCGTGGCGACGCTGCCCGAATTGCCATCGGTTGCCGAAGCAGGTGTTCCGGGCTACGAGATCGCGCCGTGGGGCGGCATCATGGCGCCGAAGGGCATGCCCAGGGAAATACTCGCCCGATTGAATGCCGAGTTCAACATTGCGCTTAAATCGAAAACGGTCCAGGACACTTATGCCGCTGCGGGCGTTGAAGCCATCGGTGGCACGCCGGAACAATTCACCGAGTTTCTATTCAAGGAAACCGAAAAGTGGGGCGCGCTGATTCGACGTCTGGGCTTTAAGGCATAAGCACTTCTTTGACATCGGCTTCAACGTATTTGCGTCAGTGTGGTTCTGGACGGGAGATACGGGGCAGACACGCGTATGTCGGCTTTTTTATTTGCTGCGTTTGATTGGTTCGATCAATAGCCATGGGCGGAACGTACCGGTAACTCTATGTGTGCTTTGTTTCCGCGCCATGGCGGATTCAAGCGTTGCTGCTTACTCCAGCCGCGCGCCCGAAACCTTAACCACCTTTTCCCATTTCAATAGTTCGGTGCGGATGTAATCCACAAAGGCTTCTGGCGTTGTGGTGGCAACATCCGCACCGGTTGCTGCTATGCGCTCGCGCACATCGGGCAGGGCGAAGATGCGACGCACTTCGCTGTTGAGCCTGTTGACGATGGCGGGTGGCGTGCCCGCAGGCAGGAACAGGCCTTGCCACGAGGCGACGTCAAAGCCGGGAATGGTTTCCGCAATCGGCGGTAGCTCCGGCAGGTTTGCCGAGCGTTGCGCGGTAGTGACGCCGAGTGCACGCAGTCGACCGCCTTTGATATACGGCATGCAGTTGGGGGCGTTTTCAAAAGCAAATTCAATTTGCCCGCCGAAGATGTCGCCCATCGCGAGGTGACCGCCTTTGTAGGGCACGTGCACCAGCTTTGTTCCAATCAGCATGTTAAAAAGCTCTCCGGACAAATGCTGGGAGGTACCAGCTCCACCTGAACTGAATCGCATTTCGTTGGGCCGCGTTTTGGCAAGGGCCACGAACTGTTTGACCGATCGTACCGGCATCGCAGGATGAACGATCAACACATTGGGCAGTGTGGCCAGCAGCGTGACCGGCGCAAAATTTTTCAGCGGGTGGTAGGGCAACTTGCTGTTGAGACTGCTGCTGATCGCATGCGTCGCTATGGTTCCACCAAGCAGGGTGTAACCGTCAGGTGGCGCTTTTGCCACGATGTCTGAGCCTATGGTGCCGGTTGCCCCGGAACGGTTATCGATCAGCACTGGCTGGCCCCAGGCGTCGGTCAGCTTTTGGCCTATCACGCGGGCGAGGATGTCTGTCGCGCCACCCGGCGGAAATGGAACGACGTAGCGGATTTGCCTTGATGGATAAGATGGCGTCTGGAATTGCGCGTACGCGCCACCGGGTAGGCAGAAAATCGCGCAGTAAAGCCATGCACGTTGAGTCATCAGTATTCGTTCCTCCGTTGGGCTATTGCCGCTTACCGGATACTGCTGAGCGGCTACGCATTTTATCGGGTTGCCACGTGGGTCTCGTTTTGCGAGAACTATCGCGGATGATTTTACTATAACATCGGCGATATTCTATTTAGCCACGCCTAAGTGTCCACATGATTCGCGCCCTCAAAATTACGCATACGTCTGACGTTCATCTCAACGACGAGCCGGACGGTATCAAGGTGCGCGAGGCTTTCTCGCAAGTGGTTGATACCGTGCTCGATACGGACAGCGATCTATTTCTGATCGCTGGTGATTTGTTTGATCACAATGAAATCGAGCGCAAGACGGTCGATTTTGTTTATTCACAGTTGGCGCGGGTGGCATGTCCCACGGTGGTGATCGTCGGCAATCATGATGTGTGGGATGACCGTTCCATCGTCAAGCGCATGGATTTTCGCAAGGCCGGACATCACGTGACCTTACTGAATGACGCGGATGGTATGCAGGTGACGTTTCCGGAACTGCACGCGACTGTGTGGGGCCGCTGTATGCTGGATCACGATAGATCCAACAAGCCGATGGCGGGCGCACCGTCGCGCGTAGGCAATATGTGGCACATTGGCATGGCGCATGGTCTGTATGACGACGATCCGGAAACCGATCGTTCCTCTCTCATTACGCCGCCTGAAATTGAGGCTGCAGGGTTCGATTACCTCGCGTTGGGGCACGTGCATGCACACCGGCAGATGCGCCATGGCAATACGCTGGCGTGTTACCCGGGGGTGTGCGCGGCGCACATGGGCACCATACAAAACGGCTGCGTGGCGCTGATCACATTGACGCCTGGCAAGGGAGCGAAAGCGGTGGCACATACGCTGGGTACGTCGGCACCGATACGCCGCTGCGCGTGATACTCGTAACTTATTGTTTTTGTTGTGTTTTTTAATTCTAAGGCAGGGAATCCACGCGGATCTTCGCGTCCTTGATCAGCTTGCGCCATGACTGCAGGTCATCGCGGATGATGTCCGTATAACCTTTCGGCGTCGATGTCGCCACATCCAGGCCGTTGACGTAGAAACGCTGGGTGACTTCTGCGGAACTCAGTGCCTTGTTCATGATCGGATTGAGCTTTTCAACCAATTCTTTGGGTAGTCCCGGCGGTGCGATCAGGCCCCACCAGCCGGTGTTGTAATAGCCGGGGACAGTTTCGCTGATGATGGGAACATCGGGGGCCAACTTGATGCGCTGCGTGTGTCCCACGCCCAGCAGTTTGAGGCGGCCAGTCTTGACATGCGGCATGGTCTGCAGCAGCCCTGTAATCGTCATGTGAATAGTGCCGGATATCAGATCAGCCAATGCCAGGGCGCTGCCTTTGTACGGCACGTGCAGCAAATCAATGCCGGCCAGCGTCACCAGTTGCGCACCGCCGATATGATTGGGCGTGCCCACGCCGGGCGACGCGTAGTTGAGTTTTCCCGGTTGCGATTTTGCGAGCGCGATGAATTCGCGCATGTTGTTGGCCGGCAGGCTCGCCGTGGTCAACACACAATAGTAGACAAATGTTGCGAGCCCGATGTGGGTGAAATCCTTGAGCGGGTCATAGGGGATGCGGTTCCCCAGCAGCGCGGGGCCGGAAACAAGTCCGCCCGTGGTGCCTAGACCCAGCGTGTAACCGTCAGGTGCAGCCTTGGACACAATGTTGTGTCCGAGCGTGGCAGCAGCGCCAGGGCGGTTGTCGATCACCACCGGTTGACCCAGCGCATCGCTGATCGCTTTGCCGATTTCGCGCGCGGTGAAATCGGTTCCGGCGCCCGGTGGATACGGCACAATCATGCGGATGGGTTTGTTGGGGTATGCGCCTGGCGCGGACTGCGCGAGGACATTTGCAGCGGCGAATGTTGCGCAGACGATAGCGGCTACCCCGGTAAATTTGTGCCGTGTTGCTTGTGGAATAGTCATGCCTGCCTCCTGTTGGTTGACGCTTCGATGCATTGTAGCAGTGCGCCTGTATTGACATCGTTGCAGCGCTCCCGCACGATGCCTGCTGTTAAGTCATACTATTTTACCCATGAAAATCACAGGATTGGTCTGTTCGCTCGCGTTTGCTGCTGCCGTACCAGCAGCGCAATCCCAAACCACCAAGTGGCCGGATAAAGCCGTGCGCGTCATTGTGCCGTTTCCGCCGGGCGGCACCACAGACGTGGTGGCGCGCACCTTCGCGCCCAAACTTGCGGAGGAATATGGCCAGCAGTTCGTGGTGGACAATCGCGGCGGTGCAGGCGGTGCCATAGGCGCGGAAATAGCGGCGCGGGCCAACCCGGATGGCTACACCGTTGTTGTGGTGACATCGAGCTATGCGGCAAACGGTGTGCTCTACAAACTGCCGTACGATCCGGTGAAGGGCATCGCGCCGGTGAGTATGATCAGTGTTCTGCCGTTCATACTGGCAGTGCATCCGTCCGTGAAAGCAGGCACGCTGAAGGAATTTATCGAGTTGGCGCGTACGCAGCCAGGTGTGCTTAACTTCGGCTCGCCTGGTACGGGCAGCACGCCGCACCTGGCGGGCGAGTTGTTGCAACAAATGAGCAAATCGCGGTTGACCCATGTTGCCTACAAAGGCGACAGCCCTGCGTTAACCGATCTGCTCGGCGGGCAAATTCAAACCATGATCGCCACAGAGCTGGTTTTGGGCGCGCAGATCAAGGCTGGCAAGGTGCGTGCGCTCGCATCTACAACAGCAAAGCGCCCGCCGACCTTGCCCGACCTGCCCACGATAGGTGAACTGGTGCCGGGCTACGCGGTGGATGGCTGGGCGGGGTTATGGGTGCCTGCCGGGACGCCGAAAGACATCGTTGCCCGCTTGAATCAGTCTGTGGCGCGCATACTCAAATTGCCTGATGTGCAGGAGCGGCTACGCGCTGGGGGTGCGGAGCCCGTGCATTCCACGCCGGAGGGCTTTGCGCGCGTGATAGCGAACGATATAGCAACTTGGTCGAAGGTGGTTAAGGCGGGCGGTATCAAGTTGAACTAGCAATTCGCCCAATACGTTGTATTCAATGCGCGGATCGTTCTGAAGCCGCCAAACAAGCCTCAGTCTCGCACACAAATCTACCCGAAATGCCTGACGGATTTCACGGGCTGGTCTCGCCGCGAATAGATCCATTGTTCGTGCGCACGCCACGATTTCTCATGTCAAGACGGCGAGAATTGCAGCTAACGACTTGCGGTTACTTCAGACCTTTCTGTCTTTGATTACTTCAATGACATTGCCAAAAGTATCGTTGAGGTAAGTCGATAAGCTGCCGTCCCGATGCATTTTCAAAGGTCCGAATGACTCTGCATCAGGCCGCTCAATCGCAATATGTGGGGGGTGGTGACCGGGTAGAACCAGTGCCAAGCCAATGTTATGGAATCTGAGCATTGCCCAGGTATCGTCTTCGTAAACCGTCTTGACGTCGAACTGTCTGCGGTACCATTCCAGAGCGCGCTTGATGTCGGGCACTGCTATTGCTATATGATCCAAAGAGTCCATCTTTAATTCCTTTTTTACATGAAGGCTTGTCACCGTGGCGGCCCTTGGTGCGAGCTCATCCCTATTGCGATTTCAAGGCGGACTGCCGAAGACCGATGAAGTGGCTCCAACTATAGTGGGGCCAAAGCGCATTGTCATGAACCACCCTGAACCGCCAGAATGGGAAATCTCTACTGGCGCGTAAAAGTACCAGATGCCTCAGTCATAACATGCTGTTACAGAAAGCAAAACGAACGGAACCCGTCCACCGATACCGAGAATCAGAGTCGGTACTGAAGCGGGTTCCGTTTGCATCACAGTGCTATGGGCGCTCATTCATCTTTATGAATTCCACTACCGTAAAGGCGAGACCGACCAACAGCACCGCGAAGACCACGGCACCCATAACAAGCAGATCGGTATCCATTAGCGATTCCTCCCCATCAGGGCGGCGAGCTTAAAGTAAATGCCAAAGCCGAAGATGGAGGGAATCCAGATCGCCGTAAAAATGGCCTGTTCTCGATCTTTCAGCACA
>CANKUB010000065.1 GCA_947486575.1 Betaproteobacteria bacterium
GCTGTTGTGCGGGCAGGCGCTGTATTCGTTTCGCAGTGAAATCGCTGCGCATTTCCCCGCCATGAAGCCCGCGCTCGCACAGGCGTGTGGCTGGGCGCGTTGCAACGTGCCGCCGCTGCAACGGCCTTCGGCGCTGAGCATACAGGCGTCTGACTTGTTGATACTCGACAAGGCCAAACCGCATCTGGTGCAATTGATTGTGACGCTGCAAAATCAATCCGCGCTGGACGTGGGTTTTCCTGCAATCGACCTGGTGTTGAATGACCGATTTGATCACGCCATTGCGCGCCGTGTGTTTGTACCCGCAGATTATCTGCGTGGTGCGGACGTGCAAAAAACCATTATTGCAGCCAGTGTTACCACGACCGTACGTATTGATCTGGATGTCAGCGAATTATCCGCAGGCGGTTTTGGATTGTTGTTGATACCCGCGCCACAAACCTGAACGTTACAAATCATCATGCCCAATCCTGCAGACTTGAAATACCACGAAGCACACACCTGGCTGAAAGCCGAAGCGGATGGCATCTACCGCGTCGGCATTACCGAACACGCGCAACAAGAACTCGGCGACGTGGTGTATGTGCAATCGCCCGAAGTGGGCGCAACGGTGAAGCAGGGTGAGGCCTGTGGCGTGATCGAATCCGTAAAAACCGCAGCGGATTTACATGCGCCTGCATCCGGCGTGGTAGTCGAAGTCAATCCGGCGCTAGCCGACGCGCCCGAATCCGTGAATACCGATCCCTACGGCGCATGGATTTTTCGCCTGCGCCTGAGCGACGCGGCAGAATTGAGTGCGCTGCTGGATGCGGCAGCGTATGAAAAGGCATTAGGCTGATTTAAAATAAATAAAAACAAATAGTTACGATTAATTGCGCTATGGAAAAACCGCGGCAGCCCGAGACCACTGGATTAGCGCGTCTCGGCAGTGCGCTTCGTTATTCTGTTGACGGCCTGCAAGCCACGTACCAACACGAAGCCGCATTTCGGCAGGAAGTTATCGTGGCGGCGGTGCTGATTCCGCTGGCACTGTGGTTATCGGTCAGCGTATCGAGCAAACTGCTGATGATCGCCAGCGTGGTGCTGGTGCTGATTGTTGAATTGCTCAACTCGGCCATAGAGGCCGCAGTCGATCGCATTTCTCCGGAAACACACGAATTGGCCAAGCGCGCCAAAGATGCGGGCAGTGCAGCGGTGCTGGTAGCGATTGCGAATGCAGTGGTGGTTTGGCTGCTGGTGTTGCTTGGTTAGTTCGAATACTTTACCGCAGAGGCCGCTGCGGTAAAGTCCTTTCAGCATTCTACTTCTTCAACGAATCGCGAATTTCGCGCAGCAGCAGCACGTCTTCCGCAGGTGGAGTGGGCGGTGCGGGCGGCTCGGCTTTCTTGGCGGCATTGTAGGCTTTGACCAGCATGAAAATGGCGAATGCCACGATGACAAAAGTCAGTATGGAATTAATAAATAAGCCATAGTTCCACGTGACTGCGCCCGCTTTTTGCGCAATTTCAACGGTTGCATATGGGCCAGCCGTCGTGCCGGGCTTTAATACCGCAAACATATTGGCAAAATCAACGCCGCCCATCATCAAGCCGATGGGTGGCATGATGATATCTTTCACCAGTGAGTCAACAATTTTTCCAAAAGCGGCACCGATCACAACGCCAATGGCCAAGTCGAGCACGTTTCCTTTAAGTGCAAAATCCTTAAACTCTTTCAGCATGGTGTGACCCCTTAACGTTATATCCGTTATGTTCGTTCTGTCTGGTTTATTTGATGCTTGGGACAGGCAGCTTTTTATCTGAAGCCACCTGCTCCACCCTATTATCCGTGAATTGCGCAGGGTGTAAACCATTGTGAAATTATTTTACACCGGAGGCTCACAATCGTGCGGTTATAATGCTGCGTTTTCGCACTGCCATTCCGGAAATCGAAATGTCCACACTGATCTGCGGCTCTATCGCTTACGACACCATCATGGTGTTCAAAGACCAATTCAAAAACCATATTCTGCCCGACAAACTGCACATACTGAATGTCGCGTTTCTGGTGCCCGACATGCGCCGCGAGTTCGGTGGCTGCGCGGGCAACATTGCGTATAACCTGAAAATGCTCGGCGGTGAGCCGCTGATTATGGCCACCGTCGGTGATGACCACGCACCCTACACCGCGCGTCTCGACAAACTGGGCCTCGCGCGTACGCATGTGCGCGAGGCGGCAGGTTCGTTTACCGCGCAGGCGTTTATTACCACCGATCTGGATGACAATCAGATTACCGCTTTCCATCCGGGCGCAATGAATTTCTCGCATCAAAACCACGTGCAGGATGCCAAAAACGTGAAGCTGGGCATTGTGGCGCCAGACGGCCGCGATGGCATGATTCAACACGCGCGCGAATTTCACGAAGCCGGCATCCCGTTTATTTTTGATCCGGGCCAGGGTTTGCCGATGTTTAACGGGGACGATTTGATGAATTTCATCAATATCGCCAGCTACGTCACCGTCAACGATTACGAAGCTGAGTTGTTACAAGAGCGTACCGGTAAAACCATTGTGCAACTGGCACAGCAAGTCAAAGCGCTGGTTGTTACCCTCGGCGCAAAAGGTTCAGAGATCCACGCGGGCGGCAAAAAATACGATATTCCCTGCGTCAAACCCGAAGCCGTGCTTGACCCCACCGGCTGCGGCGATGCGTTTCGCGCGGGTTTACTCTACGGCATTACGCACGGCATGGATTGGGCAGTAACCGGCAGGCTCGCGTCGCTCATCGGTGCACTCAAAATTGCCCAGCGCGGTCCGCAAAATCACACGTTTACGCGTGAATCGATAGCAACGCTGTACAAGGCTAATTTTGGTGCGGCACCGTGGTAGCGAGCTATGCGTAACCATTTGTTTTTAAACATGTTTAGATAAACTATCTACAGTTCATTGAACGCAGCTTCACGTCAGTCGGCACAGCCCTCGCGGGTCACGCGCGCGTGGCGGCTTACGCGCCTCGCCGCACATTTTGTCGAGGCGGCCACCGTTGCCAGCCTCGGCTACCCGTTGATGAAGCCCGCGCGCCGCCGTCTCGCGCTGCAACGCTGGTCGGCCAATTTAATGCGCCATCTCGCGACGAATCTCACCGTGCATGGCACGCCGCCGCCGGACGATGGTGTAGCGTTCATGCTGGTGTCAAACCACGTGTCGTGGCTGGATATATTTGCCATCAACGCCGCCACGCCCACACGCTTTGTCGCTAAATCCGAAATTCGCAGCTGGCCGCTGGTGGGCTGGCTGTGTGTCAAGGCCGATACGTTATTCATTGAGCGTGAACGGCGGCGCGATCTCGCGCGGCTTGATGGCGTAATCGCCAGTGCGCTGCGCAATGGCGCAGGCATGGGCGTGTTTCTTGAAGGCACCACCACCGACGGTCATCAAGTGCTGCCCTTTCACAGCTCGTTGCTGCGTCCCGCACTGGAATCGAACGTGCGCGTTGTGCCTGTGGCGATTCAGTATCGCCGCAGCGACGGCACGATCTGCACCGAAGCCGCCTACGACGGCGATAAAACCGCGCTGGATGCCCTGCGCGGCATGCTCACGCAACATGAAATCCATGCGCACGTGCATTTCTTGCCACCGGTTGCGGGGAATGGTTTGCATCGCAAAGAACTCGCACGGCAAGCGCGCGAGGCGATTGTGCGGACGTTGTATCCTGAGCGCCGCTGAATTTTGGCATCGTTGCGGGATGCGCATCATGGGCTACTCAATCAAATCGGCGAGGCAGATTACTTCAATGCTCGCGCCGGGCTTTATTCCGGCATCGTTGGTAATGAAATAAGCGCAGCCCTGCTGTAGTGCAGTTGCCACATGCAGCGCGTCAATGAATTTCAGTCGCTTGCGCGCAACCAGCATGGCGGCAGCATCAAACGCATGGCTATCGTGTGCCGCGATGGAGAGGAAATTTTTTTGCGCAAAAAAACGTTTGAAACGGGCGGCAAGGGCGGGGTCGTCTTGCCGGTATGGCCCGTTCATTACTTCCGCTACCGCAGCATCGCCGGTGAAGGCGAAAATCTGCCGGCAGGCGCAGGCTTGAAACATCTGCGATACGACATCGAAATAGACGTCATGGCGATCGAGAAAATAAATAAAAACGTTGGTGTCAATATAGGCACGCTGCCCCAACAGGCGAGCGATGGCGCTATCTATCTTTCCCATGCGTTTTTCATGTCGGCGAGCGTAGCGTCAACGGCTTGCGGGGTACTACCCCACAGCCCGCGCCCGATACCGGCAAAAGACAAAATGTCGTCTTGCGCTTCTGCATCAAGCTTGGGCGTAATGATGATGCTGCCGTTGAGGTAGGTGACAGTTAAGCGGTCATCAAGCTTAATCTTGGCTTCGCGCACTACGCTCGCAGGCAGAGTGATTTGGTGCTTGGGGCGCATACGGATTTCTGGCATGGCAGTGCTCTAAAAGTTGGATTTCTTAGATTATATTCCAACTTCTTACTTCGTCAAGCCATTCGCTCAGGTCTGTTGATTGGTATTCAGGTGCCTGCGCGCTCACACCCGCACTGAAATATCCGCCGGTCTTCCAGCCGCATCGCGGTTAGCTTGCGGCCCCACACGCAGCCTGAATCAAGGCCGATGACATCGGCGCGCAGCAGCAGGCCGAGCGACGCCCAGTGGCCGAACAGCACAGGTGTGTCGGCGTTGGCGCGCTGCGGCACGTCGTACCACGGCAGGTAACCTGCGGGCATGTTCACGGGTGCCAGCTTGTGGGTGAATTCCATGTCGCCGTCCGGCGTGCATAACCGCATGCGCGTCATGGCGTTGACGATGACACGCAGCCGTTCGTCGCCAACAAGATCATCGCGCCACGCGCTGGGTTTGTTGCCGTAGAGCGGACGCAGAAAAGCATCGTGATCGTCGCCGCGCAGTACGGTTTCGACTTCGGCGGCAAGCGACAGGGCTTTGGCTATGCTCCATTGCGGCAACAGGCCCGCATGCACCATCGCGTAACCCAGCTTGCCATCAAAGTGCATTAATTTTTGCTGGCGCAGCCAGTGCAAGAGTTCTTCGCGGTCAGGCGCATCAAGGATATCGACTAACGTATCACCGGGATATTGTTTGGTGTAACCACTGGCGGCTACCAGCAGATGCAGATCATGATTGCCGAGTATCGGCAGGGCAGCGTCGCCAAGCTTCATAATGAAGTGCAGGGTGTCGCGTGACTGCGGGCCGCGATTCACCAGATCGCCGACGAACCAAACCTGATCGCGTGGCGGATCGAATTTCACAAGATCAAGCAGGCGCTTTAAAGGATCGCAGCAGCCTTGAAGATCGCCGATAGCGTAGGTGGCCATGATGCCTACTCTTTGCAGCCAACAAAAAAGGCGCGATTCAGCGCGCCTTTTTGTGATGCCGGTGTCACGCTTACTTCGCTTGCGACACCAGGTAATCGACAGCAGCTTTTACGTCGTCATCGGAAAGGCTCAGATTGCCGCCTTTGGGCGGCATGGCGTTTTTACCCTTGATCGCGCTGGCTTGCAAAGCCGCTACACCCGTGCCGATGCGCGGTGCCCAGGCAGCTTTGTCGCCGAGTTTCGGCGCGCCGGCAACCCCGGCGGCATGGCATGCCTGGCAGTTGGCTTCATAAACGGCTTTACCGTTGGGCGCAGCGGCTTTGCCTGCGTCCGCTCCAGCTGCCGCAACAACCACGGGTGCAGGCACAGGCACCAACGGCGACGGGCCTTTTTCGATGTCGGGCGTGCTGCCCACGGGCTTGATACGCTCGGCCACGGCTTTGTCTGACATGGTGACTGTTGCGCGCGATTTTTCGCCGCCCATTGCGAAATGGATAATCGTAAAGATTGCCACGATCGGAATCACGAACGCCAGCACCACCACCACAATCAACTGGGTTGGCGTTTTGATAAAGCCGCTGTCATCGTCAGAATGGCTATCGGTGTGTTTGGAAGGTGCGTCGCTCATGGGCAGGCTCTTTATTGAAGTGCGTATTTAAATGCGCTGGAACGACAGATTATAGCGTGTGCCGGGCAGGCGGTAAAAGGCTGCACGAACGGCACGTGCTAAAATCACCTCTGGCATGCAATTACGCGCCCGTAGCTCAGCTGGATAGAGTACTGCCCTCCGAAGGCAGGGGTCGGACGTTCGAATCGTCTCGGGCGCGCCAGAAATTTTTGTGTAGCTTCATGTAGCTGAGGTAGCTGAGGTACCTGAGATAGCTGAAGGGGAAAAGGAGCGCGCCAATCCGTGCGCTGGGATCGTTCACGTGACTCACGATAAACCGGCACGCACTTCCCGATCAATGCGCCGTCTCGCCTGGCTGCTTTCGGCGCTGATGATGACGCTCGCTTTCGCGCAGGAAGCGGTGACGATCACCGATGCGCAGATCACCAAGCTGGCGACATCGTTCGGCCCTGTGGCCAAAGAGCGCCTGACCAACTGGCGCGCGATCATGAGTAACCCGAAAAACCGCGCGTTGACCGAGCGGCAAAAGCTCGAACTGGTGAATGATTTCATGAATCAAACGCCGTTCAAGAGCGACAAAGAACATTGGGGCAAAGATGATTACTGGGCTACGCCGGTTGAATTTTTGTCTACCAATGGTGGCGATTGCGAAGATTTTTCCATCGCAAAATATTTCACCTTGCGCGCACTCGGTGTGGCCGACGACAAGTTGCAGATTACCTACGTCAAGGAAATCAAGATTTACAACGAGGCGCACATGGTGCTGGCGTATTTCGCCACGCCCGACGCCGAGCCGTTGATTCTCGACAACATCAATAAGACCATTCAGCCAGCGTCCAACCGCAGCGATCTGGTGCCGGTGTACAGCTTCAATGGTTCGGGTTTGTGGCTTGCCAAGCAGCAGCAGGGCCGCGGCCAATCGGAGGGCAGTTCCGATCGCATCGGCCACTGGAAAGATTTGCAAAATCGCATGAAGGGCGCAACGTAGCCTGAGGTAAGAATGTATAACTATTTGTTTTTAAACGATAATTTTAATCGGCGGAACATGCCATGAAACTCTCTCGACTGCTGGTCGGATTAATTGCGTTGCTGTGGGTGATTGTGTTTTTTGCCACCCTTTTTGTGGTGGTGAACAGCACACGCGATTATCTGCATCGCTCGATGGAATCGCACGCGCAGGACACCGCAACCTCGCTTGGGTTGTCGATCACGCAGGGCAAAAGCTACAACGATGCAGTGACGATTGAACTGATGACCAGCGCGATTTTTGATCGCGGGTATTACAGTGAGATTCAGGTGAAAAAAGTCACCGGCGAACCGATCTTCAAAAAGCGCATTGAAAAATCCGTTGAAGGCGTGCCTGCGTGGTTCATGGAATCGTTCAAGCTGCCCACGCCGCGCATGGACGCGGTGGTGATGGACGGCTGGCGCAAGGCGGCGATTGTTGAAGTCGAAAGCCATCCGGGCCATGCCTACAGCGAGCTGTGGGAGATCGCCAAACGTTCGTTCTGGGTGCTGCTGATTGTGGCGCTAATTTCGCTGACGGTGGTGGCGATTGTGCTGAAAGTGGCGCTGCGCCCGCTGGACGATATGGAGCGGCAGGCCGTCGATATTTCCAGGCGCAAATTTACCCTGCTCGAAAAATTGCCGTGGGCGCGCGAACTGCATCGCATCTCGCAGGCGTTAAATGACATGTGCCGCTCGGTGGAGCGCATGCTCGGCGAACAAACCGCGCTTACCGAAAAAATGCGCCAGAAGGCGTATGTCGATAACGTTACCGGCTTGATGAATCGCAATGATTTCAGCGAAAAACTGAATCACCTGATCGCCACGCCGGAAGAGTTCGGCTCCGGCGCGCTGGCAATTGTAAGGATCAACGGCTTTGCACCGTTTAATGAAAAAAATGGACGGCTTGCGGGTGATGCATTGCTGCAGAAAACGGCGCAATTGCTGGGCAAGGTGGCGGATAGCCGCGAGCGTGTGTTACTGGCGCGCATGGATGGCCCGGAATTCGCCTTGATGGCGCCGGATGTTGCGGCGCCTGAGTTGGCGCGGCTGGGCGACGCACTGGTTAAAGCGCTTAGCGAAATCGAGGAATTTCCGCGATCGGGAACCAGTGTCATGGGACACGTCGGGCTGGCGCATTATCAGCATGGCAAAGGCGCGTCGTTCGGCAAACTGATGCAGGCGGCGAATCAGGCATTGGCGGTGGCGCAGGGGCGCGGCCAGCCGGGCTGGCATTCACCCGAATCGGCCACTGGCGCTGATGCCGCAGCCGCGGCGGTTTCGGCGCAGGTGAATACGGTATTCAAGGGCGGCATTGCCGAAGCGCATGTCGCCGTGCAGTTTCAACCAGTGCGCGGTTGTCAGGATGATAAATCGTGGCTCTACCGCAGCGAAGCGCTGGTGCGTGTGACAGGCACAGATGGGACGATGATCCCGGCGGGCCTTTTTATTCCGGTGGCCAAGCGCCTGGGTTTGCTGGGCGAACTGGATCGCATGGTGGTGAGCAAAGTCATGCAACGTATCGCTGATGGCGGGCCGGTAAACGGCGGTGCCACAGCGGTGAATCTGTCGCAGGAATCGATCAACGAGCCGGGCTTTATCGACTGGCTGTGCGTGCGATTAAAGCAGCAGCCGAATGTCGCCCGGCATTTGATTTTTGAGGTTTCTGAAAACTCAATCATCAGCAAGATTGAGTCGATAAAGACGGCGCTGCACCGCTTGCGCGAATCCGGCGTGCGTTGCTCCATCGACCGTTTCGGCCAAAGCACAGCATCGGTGGGTTTTTTGCGCAGCATGGAAATCGATTACATCAAGATCGACGGTAGTTATACTCGGGGCATTATCGACTCAAGCGACCGGCAATTTTTTGTGCAGGCGCTGGTGGGTATCGCGCACGGCCTTGGCATACAGGTAGTGACGGAATACATCGAGACCGAGCAGGAGTTCAACGCTGTCAAAGGGTTGATGGTTGATGGCGCGCAGGGTTATTTTGTTGGCAAGCCGGGATAGGCGGCGGGCAACATCTAATTGTCGTCGAATGTTAAACGTGCATTCGATGTCATCCGACGCACCCATTGAATGGTATAGTTGATTACCGGTATTTATCTCAAAGAAAACCCAGTTCACGCCTTGCATTCTGTAACGGTTTCCTTGATAGTTGCCGCGCTTTTCACAAGAAAGAATCAGTGTGGCGGAGCAAGAAACTCAAAATAGCAACCCGGATAGCCTGCATAAGCCGGATCAGTGGACGTTGCCTGAGCCAACAGCCTCGTCCAACGATCCGTTGCTGAAATGCCTGGTCATTTTGTCGCGCTATTACAACCACCCGTTTTCAGAAGAAACGCTGGCTGCGGGCCTGCCGCTGGACAAGGGGCGTCTCACGCCCGACTTGTTTGGCCGTGCGGCAGATCGCGCGGGCCTGAGCAGCAAGCTTACGCATCGCGCGCTGGATAAAATTTCACCGCTCACGCTGCCGGCCGTGTTGTTGCTGAAGGATCAGCGCGCCTGCATTCTGCGTGCCGTAACGCAGGATGGCGCATGCACGATCATCAGTCCTGACACCGGTGGCGAAACACAATCCACGCTGGCGGCGATTGGCACCGAGTACACCGGTCACGTGATTCTGGTGCATCCCAAATTGCGCTTTGATACACGCACGGCGTTGTCGGCGGTGCCGCGTGTGAATCACTGGTTCTGGGGCGTGGTGGGGCAGGCTTGGCCGATTTACGGCGAGGTGTTGCTGGCGTCGCTGTTGATCAACTTGTTTGCCTTGGTGATGCCGCTCTACACCATGAACGTGTACGACCGCGTGGTGCCCAATGACACCAGCGAAACGCTGTGGGCGTTGACGGTTGGCGTGTTGATTGTGCTGGTGTTCGACTTTGTCATGCGCATGCTGCGCGGCTATTTGACCGATATCGCCGGTAAACGCATCGATGTGATTCTATCGGCGAATATTTTCGAGCGCTCGCTGGGTATACGCATGGAAGCGCGTCCGCAATCGGTAGGTTCATTCGCCAGCAACGTGCAGGAGTTTGAATCGTTTCGTGAATTTATCACCTCGGCCACCATTACCGCACTGGTGGACGTGCCGTTTTTGTTTATTTTCATTATTGCGATTTTCATGATTGGCGGCTGGTTGGCGATTGTGCCGCTGGCGACAGTGCCGTTGGTGATACTCATCAGTCTGATTTTGCAGCGGCAACTGGGCGCGGTGATTCAGGAAAGTTTCCGTTGTGGCGCGCAAAAGCAGGGCATTTTGATTGAAAGCCTTACTGCCGTTGAAACCATCAAATCCATGTCCGCTGAAAGCGTGCAGCAGCGGCGTTGGGAGCAATTGGTGGGGCAGGTGTCCAAGCTGAGTTTGAAATCCAAAACCCTGTCACAGGCGATCATCAATTCATCCATGCTGATACAGCAGGTAGCGGGCGTGGTGATTGTGGTGTTTGGCGTTTACCTGATTAACGACCGTCTGTTGACGGTGGGTGCGCTGGTGGCCTGCACCATGCTTAACTCGCGCGCGCTGGCGCCGCTGGGGCAGGTGGCCGGATTGCTCGCGCGCTACCATCAATCCGCAGCGTCGTTGCGAACGCTGAACAACGTGATGAATCTGCCGGTGGAGCGTCCGGCCAACAAGAGCTTTGTGCATCGTCCGGTGATTACCGGCAGCATTGAGTTTCGCGAGGTCACGTTTACTTACCCTGGTCACAAAGTACCGGCACTCGCCAACGTATCGTTCAAAATCGCGGCGGGTGAAAGGGTGGGGCTGATCGGTCGCATCGGTTCCGGCAAATCCACCATCGAAAAATTGATACTCGGCCTGTATCGGCCGGAATCGGGATCGATCCTGGTGGACGGGGTGGATGTGAATCAGATTGACCCCGCGACGCTGCGCCGCAATATCGGTTATGTGCCGCAGGATATCGTGTTGTTTTTCGGCACGGTAAAGGACAACATACTTTTCGCCGCACCCTATGCCGAAGACGGGGCCATGCTGCGTGCCGCCGAAATAGCGGGTGTTACTGAATTTGTGCATCCATCAGAGCAGGGTTTTGATCTGGCTATCGGCGAGCGCGGAGAGGGGCTATCAGGAGGGCAGCGCCAGTCGGTGGCGATTGCGCGTGCGCTGGTGCTGGACCCGCCGATGCTGATCATGGATGAACCGACTAACGCACTGGATAATCGCTCCGAGGAAAATTTCAAAACCCGTCTGGGCTCGGCGATCAGCGGAAAAACGTTTGTGCTGGTAACGCATCGTGCATCGCTGCTGACCTTGGTGCCGCGTTTGATCGTGATGGATGGCGGTAAAGTGGTTGCGGATGGGCCGAAGGAACAGGTGATGCAGGCGCTGGCGGGAGGCAAGATCAATGTCGCAAGAAGCTGATCCGCGCGTGACGACTGGCACCCTGCCGCCAGAAATGGTGCAGGCGATTCAGGCGGCCATGGTGAAAGGCGCGCAGCCTGCCACGCCATCGGCGGATAGCTTGCCGATCTTGCCTATTGCCCCGCCGAAAATGAGCGGGATGGCGCTGATCAAGGGTATCTTCGCGGAACTCGCCAGCGCCAAAATCGGCAAATCGCCGACGCGCGAGCAAGACCTTGATTACATGAGCGAAACGTCGGCGGCAGCGTTACAGGGGCCGCCCCGGCTCACGCATGTGGTGTTGTGGGGTGCGGTGCTTTTTATCATCGTGTTTTTCGTGTGGGCGGCGTTCGCCAACATTGGAGAAACCACTGTGGGCGAGGGCAAGGTGATTCCCGCCGGACAGATACAGGTGGTGCAAAATCTTGAAGGCGGCATCGTTACCGAAATAAAAATCAAAGTCGGTGACACGGTAAAAAAAGACGATACGCTGCTGGTGATTGACGACACGCGCTATAAATCATCCGCCACGGAAAATACCGCCAAAGACAGCGCGTTGACGGCGAAAATCGCGCGGCTCTCGGCAGAGGTCAATGGCTCGGCGTTCACGGTGTCTGCGGCCATTACGCGAGCGAACCCTGATCTGGTGCGCCGCGAGCAGGAGCTTTATCGCACACGGCAAGCGGAGTTTGTTGCGAATACATCGGCGTTGCGTCAGCAGATCGATCAGCGCACGCAGGAGATTATTGAAAAGCGTGGTCGCGTAAAGCAGATTACCTCCAGCCTCGGGCTGCTGAACAAGACGATCGCCATGATGCGTCCCGTGGTCAAGGATGGCGCCATGTCGGAAATCGAGTTGTTGGCAAAGGAACGCGAAGCCAACGATCTCAAAGGCGAACTGGATTCCGCCAACGTCAATATTCCGCGTCTTGAGGGCGCGGTGGCCGAGGCACGCAACAAGCTGCAAAGCTACGAAGCGAAGTTCCGCTCGGACGCGCTGGCGGAACTTAACCAGGCGCGCGCCGATCAGCAGGGTACTGAGGCCACGGGCGTTGCGATGAAAGACCGTGTGGAGCGCGCCATCGTCAAATCACCAGTCAACGGCACCATCAAAACCGTCAAGGTGACCACGGTGGGTGGCGTGGTGCAGCCGGGTTCAGACATTGTTGAAATTGTGCCGAGTGAAGAATCGCTGGTGATTGAAGCACGCGTCAAACCCAAGGATATTGCGTTCCTGCGGCCCGGTCAGGATGCGTTGGTGAAGCTGACCGCGTACGATTTTTCAGTCTACGGTGGATTTCCGGCGAAGCTCGAATATATCGGCGCAGATACTGTGCTGGACGAGAAAAAGCAGGATAGCTATTACCTGGTGCGAGTGCGCACAATCACCAATGAGCCGCGACGCGGCGGCAAGGCGTTGTCGATTATTCCCGGCATGACGGCGACCGTGCACATCCAGACCGGCGAGAAAACGTTTCTGACGTACTTGCTCAAGCCGATCATCAAGACCAGGGAACTGGCGTTCCGTGAGCGCTGAGTGACCTGACGACGTTATGGGCATCTTGTTGATCACGCAAGACCGCGAACTTGAAGAGCGCTGTCGGCGAGCGACCAGCGCGCAATACGCCATCACACTGATTGATTCGATCGTACAGGCGCCCGCGCGCATTGCCGCCGGGGTATACGAAGTGGTGTTGATCGATGCTGAGACCTTGCAGAGGCCCTATGCGGAAAAAGTCGTGGGCATTGTCACCACCCCTGGCGTGGGGCGCGTGATCGTGATGACCACGGATTTTATTGAGGACGAAGAGGTCGCTTTGCTGCGTTGTGGGGTGCAGGGTTGCTGTCGCCGCGGCATCGATCCGGATTCGTTGCGGCAGGTACTGACCGTTACGGAAAGTGGCGTGTGGGTCACGCGCAGCCTGTTGCCGAGGCTGGTCACGGAGTTGCGTCGTTACGCGCAGCAGGCGGCTACGCCAGTAACGCCACCCGCGCAGGCGGCAGCTGAGCCGTTGCCCAGTGTGCCGCCGGAAAGGCTCGCCGTGCTGACACGCCGTGAGCGCGATATTGTGAAGTTGCTGGCCAGTGGCGCAACCAATAAAAAAGTCGCCGAAGACCTGGATATTTCTGAGCGCACGGTGAAAGGTCATTTGTCCAATATTTTTATGAAATTAGGTGTGCCAGACCGGCTAAAGCTCGTGCTTTATCTCAACGAAGGGCAACGTCCCGCCGTAATGGAACGTAAATAGTTTGTTAAAACATTGTTTGCACGAGTAGTCGCTGCGTGATCCTAGGTAAAATTGGTACCGGTATTTGCTGGTATCGAACCTAGTGGAAGGCTTAATTTCTTGTTGGCACATTCGCCCGCATAAAAACTAAATTCATGCGACGTTTGAGGTGGAAGCGGGTTAAGTATTGAGGGGTAGGCGTAGTGAGAAACTTTGTAAAAAAAAATATTCTGGCCAGCGTTGTCGCTGCTGTGCTCGTGGTGGGAAACGGGGCGGGGGCGGAAACCCTGCGCGAAGTAGTGCAGATGGCCGTGGAAACCAACCCCACCATTGGTGCCGCCGCCAAGCGCAAAGATGCTGCTGATGCCGCCGTAGATGCCGCAAAAAGCGGCTACTTCCTCAAGCTGGATTGGCAAAACGGCACCGGTATCGAGCGCAGTCAGAATTCCACCACGCTGGCCACCGGCAATCAGTGGGTGCGCCTGAATCGCCGCATCGACACCATGATCGCCAGCCAGATGCTATGGGATGGCCTGGGCACGCGCGCGGAAGTCGAGCGCCGCCGTGCCATCTCCGACGCAGCGGCATACAAAGTGCATAGCGCGGCTGAAGACGTGGCGTTGCAGGCGGTTGACGTTTACCTGGAGGTGCTGAAAAACAAAGAGCTTGTCCGTTACGCCAAAGACAATTTGCTGGCGCACCAGAAAACCTACGACCAGGTTAAATTGCGCAGCGACAAGGGCGTGGGCCGTCGTGCCGATCTTGATCAGATAGAAGCACGCACGTCGCTGGCGTCGGCAAATCTTCAGTCAGCCGAAAGCACGTTGCGGGATGCTGAAATTGCGTTTCAGCGTGTGGTGGGGCGCAATCCGATCGCGTTGACTGAGGTCAATGAAGCTGGGCAGGTGTCGCAAGTAACGCATCTCGCCGACGAAGCGGTAAAGACCGGTTTGTCCAATCACCCAACGCTGAAATCGTCGTACGCAGATATTACGCAGACTATCGCGCAACGCGAGCTTGCGCGTTCATTGTGGTCGCCTCGTGTTGAGCTCGAAGCGAGCTATAGCAACAATTACAACCTTGACGGTGTGCCAGGCCCCAATCGTGATCGCCTGGTCATGCTGTTCGTGAAATGGAATCTGTTCCGTGGCGGATTTGATTACCACCGCCTGCGTGAGGCCGCCTATCAAATTGACGAGGCCAACGAGATTTCGCGTAACACCACGCGGCAGGTCGAAAACGCCGTGCGTCTGGCGCACAACGCCTACATCACGGCGCGCGACCGGCTGCCAATGCTGACCCGTTACGTGAAATCCAGTGACGCCACGCGCGCCTCGTATGCGCAGCAATTCGCCATCGGTCAGCGTACTCTGCTCGATTTGCTCGATGCTGAAAATGAGTATTTCACCGCGCGCACGACCTACGCCACGGGCAAATATATTGAATATTCTGCGAAATACCGCACCCTGAATGCAATGGGGCTGCTGCTTTCCACCTTCAACATCAAGCAGCCGGATCAGGCGACATTGTTGCCGCGCTGACAGGATACTCTCCCGCATTGCAAGTGCAGTCGGCGTCTATAGCGGCAAACCGCAGCGTTATACTGCCTGACGATGAACCAACCTACACGGCGGAGCGTGCATCATGCCCTACGTAATTCGGGATGCTGAAGGAAAAATCGTTCAGGTGTTCGAGCAGCCGGTGACAGGTGCTGCCGAGCAGATAGCACCTGACTCCATTGAAATGGCAGCGTTTCAACAAGAACATACTGCTAATACCGTTGAAGCGTTGCGCCGCGAGCTGGCCATCAGCGACAGTGGCATGGCACGTCTGGTGGAAGACCTGATCGATGTGCTGATCGGCAAGGGCGTAATCAAATTTACCGATCTGCCGCAGGCGGCGGGCGCTAAATACCTTGATCGATTGTCTACCCGGCAACGCATGCACGCGGTGCAAAGCATCATTGTGGATGCAGGCGACATCATTTGATGTTGGCATGATGGCCAGGTTGTGAATAAATATCATAAATCATTGTTTTTATTGAATTTTTTAATTGCATCGACAATGATGTTCATGCCCTGTGCAGCCGCACAGGTGACGTCTGACGGTGCGGCGGTACTGCCGCAGCTATCACAGCCGGTAGTGGAAGTAGCCGCATTTCGCGTTGCACCCGTTGCGGCTGCGGCCAGCGGTGTTGCGGATGCGCGTTTGAAAAACGGTGCACCTTTCGTAACGTCTGCCGCGTCCGGTGAAAAAGCACAGCGTGTGATTGAACTGCGCACGCAAAAAGGCGATATCTGGGACGATCTCTTGCCGCGTGTTGCCAGCCTGCTGGCGGCAAAGCTGCCCGCAGGCGCGGCGCAAGCGCGACCGGTGGCTATGCCGCCACTGTTGCCGGGTAAATTTCTGCGCGCGAAATTGCTGCCAGACGATGTGCTGGAGATCGAATACGTAGTCACACCCGGCGAGGCCTATGCCGTACACGTTAACCCGACTGTGCTGCAAGTGCGCCCGTTGGCAAGCGATCCACGCCTGATTGAACGCATGCGTGCTGACCCTGCCAAGGCGTCGCTGTTCACAGCCACCGATGCCATCGGCTTGCCCGAAAGCATCGCGCTGCAACTCACTGAAATTTTCGCGGGCGAAGTGGATTTCCTGCGCGAGCTGCATCTGGGCTATCGCTGCGCGATTGTCTACGAAGCCCATTACCGTGAAGGCTTTATCGAAAACGCCGGGCGCATACTGGCGGCGGAACTCGAGGTGGGTTCGCGCCTGTACCGCGCGTATTACGCCGAGGATTCCACCGGCCAGGGCCGCTACTTCGATCACAGCGGCAAAAGCACGCAGCGACTATTCCGCCGCTCGCCACTGGAATTCACCCGTGTCACATCCGATTTCACGCTCGCGCGATTTCATCCGGTACTTGGCGTGTGGCGCGCGCATCTTGGCGTGGATTATGCCGCGCCTGCGGGTACCAAAGTCGTGTCGGTCGCCGATGGCGTGGTGGAATTCGTGGGCACGCGTGGCGGTTATGGCAATCTGGTGATGCTGCGTCATCAGGATAAATTTTTGACCTACTACGCGCATTTGAACGCCTTCGCGCCCAAGCTCGCGGCGGGCGACAAAGTGATGCAAGGGCAAACCATCGGCTACGTGGGGATGACCGGCCTGGCCACCGGGCCGCACCTGCATTTTGAGTTTCATGTGCGAGCGGCGTCGGGTAACTGGAGCGCAGTGCGTGCGCCAGATGTCGTTGATACCACGCAGGTTGCGGCGCCGGGCTTTGCGCAACGGGTAGCCATGTATCGCGAGAGCCTGGCTGTAGCGGGGCAAGGTAACTATTTGTTTTTACAGTAATTTTTTGTGGGTGATGCAGCGCTCGTGCTGATGACGCCTATGGGCGTAAATCCGCAATTTGTCGGCGCTTGTGGCAGTGCGCGCCACGACGCTAAAGAATGACGGCTTTTTGCCGATACAGGGCTAAGTGCCGATACCGCTCAAATAGCCCAATTAGTCGCGAATTTTGCCTGTGGATTACTGGCCCAAGGTGGGCAAAAGCCGTAACTCACAGTGTGGCAAATCGCACACTCGATACTTTGGTATCGATACCAAAGGCCCTGTTTTTACCGATGACAAGCGCGCATGATTCTATCCATTAAAACGGGGCTGAATGCGCGCAAGAAACGCATGTCACGTAAGACAGGCTAACAGGGGTTTAAGGAGATCACATGGCAATTGCATCCACCGCCAAGGCAGAAGTTGGCACGATTAAAGTCGCACTCGGTGACGTAAAAATTATCGGTGTCGATGGCGTCGCGCGCGCCGCCAGTGTGGGCGATAAAGTGTTCGCAAAAGAAGTCATTCAGACTGCTGCGAACGCCATTGTGCAAGTGCAATTGGCCGATGGCCGCATGCTTGATCTGGGCCGCGAATCTAGTATCACACTGGATGACGATCTCCTGGGCACAACCAAGGCCGCGAAAACAGCATCGCCCACCGATGACATTGCCGCATTGCAAGCAGCCATAGCGGCTGGTGCAGATCCGTCAAAAATTGCCGAAGCTACAGCCGCTGGCGGCAACACCGGCGGCAGTGGTGATAACGAAGGCCATGAAGGTATTGTTGTTGTGGGGCAGGCGAACTCCAGCGGCCCGGTTACGGCAGGTATTGAAACTGGGCCATTGCTTGTCGGATTGCAGGACCCCATTCCTTTTATACCACTGTTGCCACAAGCGCTGCCACAGTTTCCTTCGCAGGTTCTGCCACCGTTTTCGCCACTGGTTCCGCCAGAGCAACCACCAGAGCAGCCGCCAGCACAACCACCGGCGCCACCACCAGAGCAACCGCCGGAATTGCCCAAGGTTTCGGTCCAACAGTCAGTCGGCCAGAATACCCCGCTGCCGCTGCCGCCATCGGGTGGTGCGCCGGTCGTCAAAGATGACGGCGATGCCATTCCTGAAGGCAGCTATATCGCAACAGGGAACGTGATATCCGGTGCAGGCACCACCAGTGGCTCGGCGGGCGCTGACACCCCGGGTACGATTACGGGTGTCACCAGCCCCACGGGTCACACCGCGTCGGCGCTGCCAGATGGCACGCTGGTCATTGTTGGCCAGTATGGCACGCTTACGATCAATCCTGACGGCAGCTATGTCTACGACCGTGATCCGGGTTCCCCCGACGGCGTGGTGGAGAAATTCACCTATACGCTGACTGATGACAATGGCGTCAAGTCGAATGCTGATCTGCTGATCGACATAGGCACGCCAGTTGACAAACCGCATGTTCGTACCGATGTCGATGTGGTGCCGTTGGGTAGCACGGTAACCACGGGGAACGTCATTACCGGCGCGGGCACCAGCAGCGGCGCAGCAGGCGCTGATACGGTGGGTTCGGACGGTGCGACGATAACGGGCGTTACCGGCGTACCTGGAAGCCCGGCGCTCATCGGACCGGGCGGGGTCATTACCATTGCCGGGGAATTCGGCACGCTCGTTATCAATCCCGATGGCAGTTACGTCTATAACGCCAATCCGGGATCCGAAGGCCAGGTTGATCATTTCACCTACACGCTGACAGACGGCAGCGGCGATAGTGCCACGGGTAATTTGCTGATTAACATCGGCGTAGCGCCCGATGTGCCGCTGGGCCGTAACGATGTAGATTCGATTCCGGCAGGCGGTACTGCGGCGGCAGGCAATGTGATCACGGGCGCTGGTACCAGCAGCGGCTCTGCCGGTGCTGATACGCAGGGTTCGGATGGCGCCACTGTCACTGGCGTTACCAGCCCCAGCGGCAATCCCGCCACGGTCGGCCCCAATGGGGTCATCACCATCGTGGGTGAATTCGGCACGCTCGTTATCAATCCCGATGGCAGCTACATCTACACCCTCGACCCGGGCGCGCACGGCGCGACCGATACCTTCACCTATACCCTCACCGACGGCACCGGCGACACCACCAGTGCTGGACTGACGATCAACCTGGGTGCAACGCCCGATGTTCCCCTAGCCCATAACGATACCGATTCAATCCCGCTCGGTGGCACCTCTGCCAGTGGCAACATCATCACCGGTGCAGGCACCGTAGGCGGCCCGGATAACGTGGGTTCAGACGGCGCAACTGTCACCGGCGTTAGCAGTCCCAGCGGCAATCCAGCCACCATCGGTCCCAATGGCGTTATCACGGTCGTGGGTGAGTTCGGCACACTCGTCATTAATCCCGATGGCAGTTACGTCTACACCCTCAACCCAGGCCCGCATGGTGCGACTGATACCTTCACCTACACCCTCACCGACGGCACCGGCGATACCTCCAGCGCTGGCCTGTCCATCAACCTCGGTACAGCGCCTGATATTCCTGTAGCACATAACGACACTGACGCAATCCCCATCGGCGGCACTACCGCCAGTGGTAACGTCATCACTGGTGCAGGCACAGTAGGTGGCCTGGACAACGTAGGCTCGGATGGCGCCACCGTCACTGGTGTAACCAGTCCCACAGGCAATCCCGCCACCATCGCTCCTGATGGCGTCATCACCGTCGTGGGTGAATTCGGCACACTTGTCATCAATCCCGATGGCAGCTATGTCTACACGCTCAATCCCGGCCCGCATGGTGCTACCGAAACCTTTACTTACACGCTGACTGACGGCACTGGCGATACGTCAAGCGCTGGCCTGACCATAAATTTGGGTGCGGCTGCACCTGACGTTCCTGTTGCGCACAACGACACCGATTCAATCCCGCTCGGAGGTACCACTGCCAGTGGCAACATCATCACCGGTGCAGGCACCGTTGGCGGCCCGGACAATGTCGGCTCCGATGGCGCCACTGTCACCGGCGTTAGCAGTCCCAATGGCAATCAGGGCAGCAAAGACCCCGTTAGCGGCGTTATCACGGTCGTGGGTGAATTCGGCACACTCGTCATCAATCCCGATGGCAGTTACGTCTACACCCTCAACCCAGGCCCGCATGGTGCGACTGATACCTTCACCTACACCCTCACCGACGGCACCGGCGATACCTCCAGCGCTGGCCTGACCATCAACCTGGGCACGGCACCCGATGTTCCCGTTGCGCATAACGATACCGACGCGATACCGCCAGGTGGCACCTCCGCCAGCGGTAACGTCATCACCGGGGCAGGCACCGCAGGCGGCCCGGATACTGTGGGTTCAGATGGCGCAACTGTCACTGGCGTTAGCAGCCCCACAGGCAATCCAGCCACCGTAGGCCCCGATGGTGTTATCACTATCGCGGGTGAATTCGGCACGCTCATCATCAATCCGGATGGCAGCTACATCTACACCCTCAATCCCGGCCCGCATGGTGCGACCGATACTTTCACCTACACCCTCACCGACGGTACCGGCGACAGCTCCAGTGCTGGCCTGACCATCAATCTGGGTACAGCGCCACAGGCACCGCCTGCCAGTGATCCTTCTTCGGTAGTTCTGACTGTCGATGGTGCCGAGGTGCTTGAAGGCACATATCCGGATGCCAAGGTGATCAATTTCGTATTGATGCTCGATCACGCCTACACAGAGCCGGTGCAGGTCACTTATCAGATCGTTCCGGGAACGGCGCTCAGCCCCAGCGACTTTTTTGGCGTATTGACCGCCACGGTAACTATCCCTGCAGGACAAACCCAGTTCATTGTGCCCGTCAGTATTGTCCAGGATCATCTTGTTGAAGGTAATGAAGTCTTCGATATTGTTTTGGTCAATGCGGTTAACGCGACGATAGACCCTGAGGCAAACACGGCGCACATCACGATTGTTGATGATGACCGGGCGCCACTGGCGCGGGACGATACCTACAACGTTATTCGCGGGCAATCGAACGATTTGCCCAGCGTGTTCACGCACCGTGACCCCGGCGAGACGCTGGATGATACGGGCGCAGGCCCGTACGAATCTCTGGCTATTGTCAAAGGCCCCAACGACACGTTGTTACCGAGTGGCGACATACTGATTGCCACGACGCAGGGCGGCTCCGTGGTGATGCACCCGGATGGCACGTTTACGTATACGCCGCCTGAGAGTTTCCGCGGCCCCGATACCTTTACCTACACCATGACCGATGTGGTCAATGGCCAACCCATCGGCAACGGCACCTCAAGCGCTGTGGTTACCCTGAATCCGGGCGATGGTAGTCCGTCGGTCACGTTGGGGATGGCCCCGGGCGCGGATCAGGTTAACGAGGCCGGTCTGCCGGTCGTCGGTTCGGCTTCCAATAGTCCGAGCGAAAAAACTACCGGCACATTTACCATCAGTGATCCTGATGGTGTTGCTGATATTCTGGTTGTCACCATCAATGGTCAGGATATTCTTCTGACTGAATTGAACGGGCGGGATATTCAGACATTGATCCCCGACACCAGCACGCCATTGGGTGTCATGCATATTGACTCGTTCGATCCGCTTACGGGGATTGTGTCTTTTACCTATACCTTGCTGACTTCGGTTGCTGATACGCCGAATCAACCGGAACAAGATCTGTTCACGGTTACCGTCACAGACAATAGCGAAACAACGTCCGCGCCGGTAAGGCTCGCAATCAACATCATTGACGACACGCCACAGGCGTTAAACGACACCGACAGTGTAGCGGCGGGCACCTTTGGGCCGGAGACGGGCAACGTCATCACGGGATTGGGCACCACCAGCGGCGTTGCGGGCATCGACACCCCGGGTGCCGACAGCGCCACCCTGACGGGCGTAACCAGTGTATCGGGCGCCACAGCGGTCAAAGACCCGGTAACTGGCGTACTGACCCTGAACGGGCTTTACGGCGTACTCACCATCGAGCCGGATGGCGACTACAGCTACAGCCGCAACCCGGGCACACCGGGCGGCGTGAACGACGTATTTACCTACACGCTGACCGACGGTGACGGCGACACCGTACAGGCGAATCTGGACATCCGGATTGGCGACTCACCGGTTGGCGTGCATGTGGAATCCCCCAAAGTTAACGAAGCCGGCTTGCCCGCGCGTGGCACTGAGCCTGCGGGCAGCGACGCAGCAGCCGACAGCGAAACCACCACCGGCGTCATCACCTTCAATGTGACCGACGGCCTGCAGAGCGTGACGCTCGATGGCGTACCAGTGACCGGGCCTGGGCAAAGCATCGTTGGCGAGCACGGCACCCTCACCGTGACGGGTTTTACGCATGACCCGTTGACCGGCAACGGCACCGTCACCTACAGCTACACCCTGACCGACAACACCTCGGGCAACACCACCACAGAAGACTTCGATGTCATCGTCACCGAAACCGATGGAGACAGCTCCAGCGTAAAACTCACCATCGAAATCAAGGACGACGCACCGCAGGCGTTTGACGATACCGACACCGCCGTTGCTGGCGCTCCCGGCACCCTCGACAAAGCCGAAGGCAACGTGATTACCGCCGTGGGTACCGAAGCGCCGTCAGGTGCCGACACCCGGGGTGCGGACGACGTGACCCTGGCCAACGTAGTCAGCACCAGCGCGCCGGGCAACCTCGCGACCCAAGACCCCGTAACCGGTGTGCTGACAATTACCGGGCAATACGGCGTACTCACCATCGAAGTGGACGGCGATTACAGCTACAGCCGCAATGCCGGCAGTCCGGGGGGCGTGGTGGACGTATTCCGCTACACGCTCACCGATGGTGATGGCGATCAGACGGCAGCCAATCTGACCATCCACGTTGGCGATACGCAGGTGATTCTGAACGTGCCGGGTCGGCAAGTGAACGAAGCCGGACTACCGGGCGGCAGCGACGCGGCATCCAACAGCGAATCCACCACCGGCGCGATCACCTTCAACGCCAAAGACGGACTGCAGAGCGTGACACTGGACGGAGTCGCGGTAACGGGCACGGGCCAAACCATCGCCGGAGAGCACGGCATACTGACCGTCACCGGATTCACCTATGATCCGCTGACCGGTGCGGGCGCCGTGACCTACAGCTACACCCTTACCTCGCCCACACAAGGTGACATCAGCACCGACAGTTTCCAGGTCGTGGTTACGGAAAGCGATGGCGACCAGGCGAGTGCGCCGTTGACAATCGCAATACGCGACGACGAACCCACAGCCCTGAACGACAGCGACGCGACCGCCGCGGGTGCGCCCGGCACGCCCGACAAGGCCGAAGGCAACGTGATTACCGCAGCGGGCACCGCCGGGCAGGCAGGCCCCGATACCCCGGGAGCAGACGGCGTGACGCTGACCGGCGTATCCAGCACCAGCGTACCGGGCAACCTCGCGACAAAAGACCCGGTAACCGGCGTGCTGACAATTACCGGGCAATATGGCGTACTCACCATCGAGCCGGACGGCGACTACAGCTACAGCCGCAACCCGGGCACACCGGGCGGCGTGCTGGACATCTTCCGCTACACCCTGACCGACGGCGATGGAGACACTGTTGCGGCGAACCTGAGCATCAACATTGGCAGCGTGTCGAGCGTGCTGGAGTTACCGAGCGCCCAGGTCAAAGAAGCCGGCCTGGCTGCACGCCCCGGCGAGACCGAGGGCAGCGATGCCGCGTCCAACGCCGAAATCACCAATGGCGCCCTGACCTTCAAATCGATAGACGGACTGGAATCGGTCACGCTGGACGGCGTCACCGTGACCGGCGTAGTGGGCCAGACCATCGCAGGCGAGCACGGCATCCTGACTGTTACCGGGTTGACCTATAACCCGGTGACCGGTGACGGCGCGTTGACCTACCGCTACGAGCTGACCGACAACACGGCGGGCGACACCACGGTTGACGACTTTGCGGTAGTGGTCACCGACAAAGACGGCGACAGCTCCAGTGGCACGCTGACCGTCAACATCATTGATGACACGCCGTCTATCAGCGTCACGGCTGCGCAACCGAATGCGCTGCAAGTGGATGAAAGTGATCTGAACGCCGATACCACGGTTGATTTCAGTAACCGTTTCACCAGCATCCCAGGTGCAGACGGTGCAACCCTTACGTGCGAACTTGATGTCAAGAGTCCGGGTGCTGCCAGCGGGTTGATCGACGCCGCCTCCGGCAAATCCATATACCTCTACGAAAACGCCAGCGGCGAAGTCGAGGGTCGGGTGGGCAATCCCGCAACGGGTTTGGCCGATCCGAATGGTGCAATAGCGTTCACCGTATCTGTCAACCCTTTGACGGCGGAAGTAACGCTTAATCAAATTCTCTCATTAAAACAATTAGTTACGACAAACCCCGATGATGCGGTGAGCCTGGGCGCAGCGGACCTGATTACCCTCAAAGGCACCATTACCGATGGTGACGGTGACGTTCGTGATGCGGTGCTTAACCTGGGTGACGCGATCAGCTTCAAAGATGATGGGCCCACACTCACCCTCAACGCCATCACCACCGACGGACTCGGCCTCACCACCCAGGACGCCGAGACCATCGGGGCTGCGTTTGACACGGACAGCGCCAACTACGCTGCCGCCTTCGCGGCAGCGGTCAGCCCGCACTACGGTGCTGACGGCGCAGGCAGCACCACCGTTGGCGGCTACAGCTTAAACATCAGCGACGCCAACTCAGGCCTCACCAGCGACGGCCAGCCCGTCACCCTTGCCCAAGACCCGCTAAGCGGCGACATCATCGGCAGCACCCCTGCCGGAGAAATCTTCCGTCTGAGCGTGGACCCAAGCGGCACCGTCGCTCTCACCCAAAGCGCGGAACTCGACCACCTCGGCGTGGGCAATGACCTGCAAACCGCACTGGCCAACGGCAAAGTGAGCTTAAGCGCCACCGCCACCGTCACCGACGGCGATAGCGACAGCACCAGCGCACCGCTCACCCTGGATCTGGGCGGCAGCATCCGCTTTGACGACGACGGCCCGGTTGCACTCGCCAACGTCAACAACGTCGCTGAAGGCACCTTGCTAACCGTCAATACGCTTAGCGGCGTGCTGATCAACGATACTCCGGGTGCCGATGGATACGCAGTCGGTGGCGGCGTAGTAGGTGTGCGTGCTGCTGACGCGGACATCAGCACAGCAGTAACAAATGGTGTTGGCACCGACATATCTGGTCAATACGGCATATTGCATCTGAATGCTGATGGCAGTTACACCTACCAATCGACAGCGAACACAATCACTGCGAACGTTGCCGACGTGTTCGTCTATACCGTTCGCGACGCTGATGGCGACCAAGCTACTACCACATTGACCATCAACGTCGATAACGGTGTCCTGACAGCTACAACTGACGACGTATTGGTAGATGAAGCTGCGCTCTCCATCGGCAGCAATCCGACGAGCACAGACGAAACAGTCAGTGGAACTTTAGCGGACAATGTGAACGGTGGTGCGGGGGGCAACACGTACTCACTGGTGAGTTCGCCTGCGGGTAGTTTTGGTACGTTGACGCTTAACGCAGATGGTAGTTACAGCTACACCCTGGCTAGTCCCGTTACCGGCGTGAGTGCCGACAATGGCACCAACATCGAAAACGACCGTGAAACGTTCACTTACCGTGTTACCGATATAAACGGAAACGTGACCAATGGAAGCATTACGGTTGATATCAGGGATGATATTCCCTCCGTGAGCGCTATCGGTACGGATTTGCCGAGCCTGACCGTTGATGAAAGCAACCTCGCGGTGAACGCCACCGCCAGCTTCGCCAACAACTTCAGCCAGAGCTTCGGCGCTGACGGCGCGGGCACACTGACCTACACGCTGTCCACCAGCGGCGGGGCCTCCGGCCTCACCGA
>CANKUB010000066.1 GCA_947486575.1 Betaproteobacteria bacterium
CAGTTCCTTGAGCGTCGCCCGTTGCTCTCGCGTCAACACAAGTGCCGCACGTTTGGACTTTCCTGCCATGATCGCCTCCGTAAAGAGTTGCACAAAGATCATGGCTATTATAAACTATTCTGTAACTATATTGATGGAACGATCTACTAGTGCTTAACCGCCTCAGTGGTTGCCACCGGCGGCACAACAGGTGCCGCTTGCGCGGGCTGCTCTGGCAACGGTTGGGGCTTGCGCTCCAATGCCAGTTCAAGCGCAGCATCTATCCACTTGATTGGATGGATGTCGAGCTTGTTCTTGATGTTGTCGGGAATTTCCACGAGGTCTTTCACGTTCTCCTCGGGGATCAGCACCATCTTGATGCCGCCACGATGTGCTGCCAGCAGTTTTTCTTTCAGGCCTCCAATGGGCAGCACTTCGCCACGCAGAGTGATTTCGCCAGTCATTGCGACGTCTGCCCGCACAGGAATTCCCGTGAGCATGGACACAATCGCCGTGCAGATGCCTACACCCGCGCTGGGGCCATCCTTGGGCGTTGCACCTTCAGGCAAGTGAATATGAATGTCGCTTTTCTGATAAAAATCCGGATTGATGCCGAGACGCTCCGAGCGGCTGCGCACAACCGATAATGCGGCCTGCACGGACTCCTGCATCACTTCGCCGAGTTTACCGGTGGTGGTCATTTTGCCTTTGCCTGGCATCATGATGGCTTCTATCGACAACAACTCGCCGCCGACTTCTGTCCATGCCAAACCATTGACCTGGCCAACCTGGTTTTTCTTTTCTGCCATGCCGAAGCTGTAGCGGCGCACGCCACAATACTTGTCAAGATTGCGCGCTGACACGGCGATTTTTCGACCTTTTTCAGGGGCTGTCACCAACTCTTTTACCACCTTGCGGCAGATTTTGGATATCTCGCGTTCTAGCGCACGCACACCCGCTTCACGGGTGTAATAACGCACGATATCGCGAATCGCGCTTTCAGAAACCGCGATTTCTTCAGACTTCAATCCGTGATTTTTGATCAGCTTCGCCAACAAATGGTTCTGCGCGATTTTGACTTTTTCATCTTCGGTGT
Source organism: Betaproteobacteria bacterium (assembly GCA_947486575.1). Lineage (GTDB taxonomy): Bacteria > Pseudomonadota > Gammaproteobacteria > Burkholderiales > SG8-41 > UBA5216. Next base: position 1,076 of record CANKUB010000066.1, read on the forward strand.
AGCCTGACAGTCGAATCACTTCCATGCGATCCAGCAACGCGGGCGGAATGTTCAGCGTATTGGCCGTGGCAACAAACATCACGTCGGATAAATCGTATTCGACCTCAACATAGTGATCGACAAACGTATGGTTTTGTTCCGGGTCAAGCACCTCCAGCAGCGCGCTGGACGGATCGCCGCGAAAATCCTGTCCGAGCTTATCCACTTCATCCAATAAAAACAAAGGGTTACGCACGCCCACCTTGGACATATTCTGGAGAATTTTTCCAGGCATTGAGCCGATATACGTGCGCCGATGACCGCGAATTTCCGCTTCGTCACGCACACCACCGAGCGCCATGCGCACAAATTTACGATTGGTTGCACGCGCAATCGATTGACCGAGCGACGTTTTACCCACGCCGGGCGCGCCCACCAGACACAGAATCGGCGCTTTCACTTTATCTACGCGCTGCTGCACCGCGAGATATTCGACGATGCGTTCTTTGACTTTCTCCAAGCCATCGTGATCTTCGTCGAGCACTTTTTCAGCGGCAGTCAAATCACTGCTGATTTTGCTTTTCTTGCGCCACGGCAACGACGTAATTGCGTCGATGTAATTACGCACCACAGTGGCTTCGGCTGACATCGGCGACATCAGCTTGAGTTTCTTCAGTTCGGCTTCGGCTTTCTTGCGCGCATCTTTGGGCATGCGCGCGGCCTTGATGCGCTTGGCCATCTCGTCGCTATCTGCACCCTCTTCGCCTTCGCCCAACTCTTTCTGGATGGCTTTGACCTGCTCGTTCAGGTAATACTCGCGCTGCGATTTCTCCATCTGACGTTTCACGCGGCCACGGATGCGCTTTTCAACCTGCAGAATATCCAGCTCGCCATCGACCACTTTCAGCAGATGATCGAGACGCGCCTTGACGTCAAACATTTCCAGCACTTCCTGCTTCTGCTCGAGCTTGAGCGGCAGGTGCGCGGCAATCTGATCGGCGAGTCGGCTGGCGTCATCAATGCCAGCGATGGAAGTCAAAATCTCTGGCGGAATTTTTTTGTTGAGTTTCACGTACTGATCGAACTGCTGCACCATGGTGCGACGCATGGCCTCAATTTCTCGATCAGCATCGGCCGCGCCCGCAACAGGCGCTGCGGTTTCAATTGGCGTAACGCTGGTCATAAAATGCGTTTGCATATCGGTCACTTCGAGTATGCGCGCACGCTGACCGCCTTCAACCAGCACTTTCACAGTGCCGTCGGGCAGCTTCAACATTTGCAGAATCGTGGCTACGGCGCCGATGGCATACAAATCCTCGGGCCCCGGCTCATCTTTGGCGGCCGAACGTTGCGCCACCAGCATGATGCTTTTGCCCGATTCCATTGCGGCTTCAAGCGCCTTGATCGACTTGGGCCGCCCGACAAACAGCGGGATCACCATGTGCGGGAAAACCACGACATCGCGCAAAGGCAACAACGGCATTTGCAGCGGAGCGGCGGTATTGGCAGCGGGCGTCGCCAGTTCATTCATGGTGTTCTACCTTGTTATGGAAACGATGGTTACAACAGTATTTACGACATATGGGGCGAAATCGTTAGCATTCAACCCCAATAAAAAATTCAATAAAAACAAATACTTATTTACGTAACTAAGTTTTTGCTCCAGCAGCTACTTTGGGTGGATCCGAGTAAATCAACAATGGCGCAGCGTCGCTCAAAATCGTGCCCTCATCCACCACCACCTTGGTCACGTTTTCGAGTGACGGCAAATCAAACATGGTGTTGAGCAGCGTATTTTCCAGAATGGAGCGCAAACCGCGCGCGCCGGTTTTACGTTCGAGCGCGCGCTTGGCGATAGCTTTGAGCGCGGTTTCGCGTATCTCAAGCTCTGCGCCTTCCAGGCTGAACATTTTTTGATATTGCTTAATCAGCGCGTTCTTCGGCTGCGTGAGTATTTGTATCAGCGCGGCCTCGTCAAGCTCACCGAGTGTAGCTACCACCGGCAAACGACCGACGAACTCCGGTATCAAGCCGAACTTGATTAAATCTTCGGGCTGCACATCACGCAGCACGCGCGTGATGCTCTTGCGATCATCTTTGCTGCGTACTTCCGCGCCGAAACCAATGCCGCCTTTTTCAGAGCGCGCACGAATCACTTTTTCCAGGCCATCAAACGCACCACCAACGATGAACAGAATATTCGTGGTATCGACCTGCACAAATTCCTGGTTAGGGTGCTTGCGTCCCCCTTGCGGAGGCACTGATGCGGTGGTGCCTTCGATCAGTTTCAGCAGCGCCTGCTGCACGCCTTCGCCAGACACATCGCGGGTGATCGAAGGGTTATCCGATTTACGCGAAATCTTGTCGATTTCATCGATATACACAATGCCGCGTTGCGCTTTTTCTACATCGTAATCGCATTTTTGCAAGAGCTTCTGGATGATGTTCTCAACGTCTTCACCCACATAGCCGGCTTCGGTCAGCGTGGTGGCATCGGCCATTACAAACGGCACATTCAACAGCCGCGCCAGCGTTTGCGCCAGCAGCGTTTTACCGGAGCCCGTGGGGCCCACCAGCAGAATGTTCGACTTGGCGAGTTCGATGTCGTCTTTTTTGGCGGCTTCTTTCAGGCGCTTGTAGTGGTTGTACACCGCCACCGACAAAATCTTTTTCGCGGTGTCCTGACCAATCACGTATTGATCGAGAATAGCGCGAATTTCATGCGGCACCGGCAAATCAGACTTGGCGTTCTTGCCGCTTTTATCGCCCTGAATTTCTTCGCGGATGATGTCATTGCACAGCTCGATACATTCGTCGCAAATGAATACCGACGGGCCCGCGATGAGTTTGCGCACTTCGTGTTGGCTTTTGCCACAGAAGGAGCAATACAGAAGTTTCTCGCCGCTCGCTTTTTCTGACATCGTTTGTTTCCAGTTGCTAAAAGTTAGGACTACGCCGCTGCAACATCTGCGCGCGACACCAGCACTTTATCCACCAAGCCGTATTTCACCGATTGATCCGCACTCAGGAAATTGTCGCGATCGGTGTCCTTGCTAACGGTATCGACACTCTGGCCGGTATGCTTAGCCATGATTTCGTTAAGTCTTTGTTTTAAAAACAAAATTTCCTTGGCGTGAATTTCAATATCCGAGGCCTGACCACGAAATCCACCCAGCGGTTGATGAATCATCACACGCGAATTCGGCAGGCAAAACCGCTTGCCCTTGGCGCCCGCCGTCAACAACAGTGCGCCCATGCTGGCCGCTTGCCCTACGCACAACGTGCTGACATCGGGCTTGATAAATTGCATGGTGTCATATATCGCCAGCCCTGCCGAAACTGAACCGCCCGGTGAATTGATATAAAACGAAATATCTTTATCCGGGTTGTCAGATTCCAGAAACAGCAATTGCGCAACGATCAAGTTCGCCGTCACCTCGTTAACTTCGCCCACCAGAAACACCACGCGCTCTTTGAGCAAGCGCGAGTAAATGTCATAGGCACGTTCGCCCCGGCCGCTCTGCTCGACCACCATCGGCACCAGACCCAGGCCTTGCGGCTCCATGCGGTCGTGCATCGGATTCCCTAGCTGCATCATTTGTCGTACCCCATCAGTTCATCGAAGGTAATCGCTTTGTCTTCCGATTTGGCCACACCCAGCGCCCACTCGACAACGTTTTCTTCGAGCACTATCGATTCAATATCACGCAGCCGGTCGGGTTGCTGATAAAACCATTTCACGACTTCCTCAGGGTGCTCGTAGCTTTGCGCCTGCAGATCCACCGCCGCGCGCACCTGCTCCGGCCGTGCGTGCAGACCATGCGCGCGCACCAGTTCGCCCAGTATGAGGCCCAGGGACACGCGCCGTTGCGCCTGCGCAGTAAAAATATCTGCCGGCATCGGCATATCGTCCTTAACCGGCATGCCGCGCGAAGCCATGTTCTCACGCGCCATGTTTTGCAGCGCTTGAATTTCCATTTCAATCAATGACTTAGGCACATCCACCGGCGTTACATCCAGCAATGCCTGCATCACCTGATCTTTGGTCTTACCCTTCAAACGCTGCTTCACTTCACGCTCAAGATTGGCCTTAACTTCGCCGCGCATTTTGGCAACATCACCGTCGCCGACGCCCAACGTCTTGGCAAACTCAGCATCAATCTCCGGCAACCTGGGCGCGGCCACTTCGCTCACCGTTACGTCGAAATGAGCGGTCTTACCGGCGACATCTTTGCCGTGGTAATCATCGGGAAATTTCAGGTCGAAACCCTTGCTATCGCCGGTTTTCATGCCCGCGAGTGCGCCTTCAAAATCAGCAAGCAAGCGACCCTCGCCGAGTACGGCGTATTGATTTTCCGCCGTGCCGCCCTCGAACGGTGTGCCGTCGATAGCGCCTTTGTAACTGATCTGCACGCGATCTTCTTTTTGTGCAGCGCGTTCCACAATATCGTAACTCACGCGCTGCTTGCGCATGATATCCAGCGTTTTATCGACCTCCGCGTCGCCGACAGTCAGCGCCACGCGGTCTACCCTTTTGCCCGCAATATCCCCCACTTTAAATTCGGGATACACCTCAAAGGTGGCGCTGTACTGAAAATCAGCCGCGCCTTCTGCGGGCGGCGTCGCGTCAAATTTCGGATAACCTGCCACCTTGAGATTCTGATCACGCACGGCGTCGCCGAAGCTTTTTTCCAGTGTCGCTCCCATCACCTCTTGCCGCACCTGCGCACCATATTGCTGTTGCACCACTTTGAACGGCACTTTGCCCGGGCGAAAACCCGGCATTTTGGCCGTACGACCAATTTGTTTCAGGCGCGACAAAACTTCAGTGTCAATTTCCGTCAGCGGCACGGCTACACTCAAACGCCGCTCCAGACCGCTTAATGTTTCAAGATTCGCTTGCATGAACTGCTGTTCCTTTATTTATCGGGTAGCTGGTGCGAAAGAAGGGACTCGAACCCCCACGCCTTTCGGCGCCAGAACCTAAATCTGGTGCGTCTACCAATTCCGCCACTTTCGCTTTATGTGCTTGCTTTCATAGCAACCGGGCGATTGTAATATACTCGCCACTTTAACGACACCCCGCAATGCTTGCAATTTCGTTGAATTAGTCAACGCAAGCTATTGTTTAAATAAGATGTTTTCGCAACAAGATGGAAGTCGATCACTACGAGAATTTTCCGGTCGCCTCCATTCTGATGCCGCAGCACTTGCGCCGTCCGGTCGGGCTGATTTACCGTTTCGCCCGCGAAGCCGACGATTTCGCCGATGAAGGCAACCTGCATCCCGCCCAACGTTTGGCTCTGCTGGATAGCTTCAGCCGCCAACTCGACGCCATCAAAGCCCGCCAAGCACCTGATATTGCATGGTTTTCTGACCTTGCCGCAGTCATCCACCAACACAGTCTACCGATTCAACTGTTCCGCGACCTGCTCTCTGCGTTTTCGCAGGACGTGGTTAAAGCCCGTTATGCGAACTACGCCGACGTGCTCGACTACTGCCGCCGTTCGGCCAACCCCGTCGGTCGCCTGCTGCTGGTGTTATACGGTGCAGCCACTCCGCAAAACAACGCTATGTCAGATGCCATCTGTTCCAGCCTGCAACTCATTAATTTCTGGCAGGATATTGCCATTGATTACCGCAAAAACCGCATTTACTTCCCGCAAGATGATATGGCGCAATACGGCATCACAGAGAATCAAATCGCTGATGCAGATGCGAACGACCGTTGGCGCGAATTCATGAGGTTTCAGGTCAATCGAACAAGGCAATTTTTACAATCCGGCGCGCCGCTGGGGCGCGTGCTAAAAGGCCGCCTGGGGCTGGAAATGCGCATGATTATCGCAGGCGGTGATCGCATTTTGAGCAAAATCATCCACGTTAATTACGATGTATTCCGGCGGCGGCCCGTGTTGAAGCCGCAAGATTGGGTTTTGATGCTTGCCCGCAGCGCCTTCTAACCATGACGCCAGACGAATACTGCCAGCAAAAAGCCGTAGCCAGCGGCTCCAGCTTCTACTACAGCTTTTTGTTCCTTCCGCCGGAACGCCGCCGCGCCATCACCGCGCTCTACGCTTATTGCCGCGAAGTCGATGATGTCGTCGATGAATGCACTGAGGCCGCTGTAGCCCGCACCAAACTCGCCTGGTGGCGCGATGAAATCGGCAAACTCTACGATGGCAAGCCGCAACACCCGGTCACCAAAGCGCTGGCCTGCGCCGTTGTCACCTATGACATTCAGCAACAGCACATGCTCGAACTCATCGATGGCATGGCGATGGATCTCGACTACAACCGCTACCCTGATTTCGACACGCTGAAACTTTATTGCCACCGAGTCGCAGGCGTAGTGGGCCTGATGTCCGCCAGCATCTTCGGCTACAGCGACAAACAAACGCTGGAATACGCGCCAGAGTTGGGCTTGGCGTTTCAGCTAACTAACATCATCCGCGACGTAGGCGAAGATGCGCGCCGCAACCGCATCTACCTGCCGCTCGACGAACTCGAAAAATTCGGCGTAACCGAAGCCGACATACAAGCCGCACGCGAAAGCGAAAATTTCCAGACGCTGATGACGTTTCAAATCAACCGCGCGTTATCGCACTACGATGCCGCCTTCGCCAAACTGCCGCAGCAAGATCGCAAAACGCAAATCCCCGGCATCATCATGGCGGGCATCTACCGCACGTTACTCGAAGAAATTCGTGATGATGGGTGTAAAGTGTTAAAGCAACGCACTTCGCTGACTCCGATACGCAAGCTGTGGATTGCGAGTAAAACGTGGCTCAAAGGCTGACCGATTAACTTTAAATTACTAATTAAAATCATGGACTTACAACTAAACAACAAAACCGCCCTAGTCACCGGCGCAAGCCAGGGTATAGGCCGCGCCATCGCCAAAGCGCTCGCCGCTGAAGGCGTGCAAACCTGCATCGTCGCGCGCCGCAAAAACCTGCTCGACGAACTCGCCGCCGAAATCACTGCCGCAGGTGGCCAGAAACCTGCCATCGTAGTCATCGACGTAACCGAACCCGACGCCCCCACACGCCTGGCACAGGCCGCTGAAAAAGCCATGGGCAAAATCGACATCCTCATCAACAGCGCAGGCGGCAGCAAAGGACATATCCACGTCGATACGCCCGACAGCGCGTGGGACGAATCGATGACGCTGAACTTCGTGCGCGTGCGCCAGCTTACCCATGCCGCCCTCCCCGGCATGATGCAGCGCAAATGGGGCCGCATCATCAACATCAGCGGCAAATCCGAACCCGAATACATGATCGCAGCCACGCCGACCAAAGCCGCAATCCATGCGTGGTCAAAAGGCCTGTCGCGCGAAGTCGGCCCGCACGGCGTAACCGTAAACTGCATACCGCCGGGGCGCATCATGAGCGAACAAATCCGCCGCAAATATTCACCGGAGTTTCGCGCAGAACAATCCCGCACAGAAATCCCGGTGGGGCGTTATGGCGAACCGGAAGAATTAGCGGCGCTGGCGGTGTTTTTGGCTTCGCCGGTGGCTTCGTACATCACGGGGGCGGTGATGCCGGTGGATGGCGGATTGCGAAAGTACGCCTTTTAATCCTGATTGAATATGCAAACCAAAATCCCCTGCGTCATCATGCGCGGCGGCACGTCACGCGGCCCGTTTTTCCATTTGTCCGATTTGCCCGCCGACACCGCCACACGCGATGCGGTGCTGCTGTCGGTGATGGGTTCGCCGCATGAAATTCAGGTGGATGGCATCGGCGGTGCGCATTCGGTGACGAGCAAGGTGGCGATGGTGAGCCAATCGCAACGGCCGCGCGTGGATGTGGATTATCTGTTTGCGCAGGTTGAAATCAACGAGCAGCGTGTCGATACCAAACCCAATTGCGGCAATATGCTGGTGGCCGTCGGCCCGTTCGCCATCGATCAAGGTTTGATTGCGGCGCAAAACGGTGAAACGCCGGTGCGCATTTATAACGTCAACACGCAATCGGTGGTGGAAGCGATTGTGCAAACCCCCGGTGGCGTGGTGAATTACGAAGGCGCCGCCGCCATTGACGGTGTGCGCGGCACGGCGGCGCCGGTGGGCATTAATTTCGCCGCGACTATCGGCTCGGTGACGAAGCAATTGTTGCCCACCGGCAAGCCGCTCGACATTATCGACAGCATTGAAGTGAGTTGCGTTGATGTGGCCATGCCGGTGATTTTGATGCGTGCCGAGGCGTTCGGCAAAACCGGATATGAAACCGCCAACGAACTCGACGCCGACAAAGATTTGTTCAAACGCATGGAAGCGATCCGCCTCAAGGCCGGTGTCATGATGGGGCTGGGTGACGTTGCAAAATCCGTGGTGCCCAAGATCAGCCTGATCGCCAAGCCGCGCCACGGCGGCACGATTTCATCGCGGTTTTTCGTGCCCTATGCCTGCCACAAAGCGCATCCTGTCACCGGCACGGTGTGCCTTGCATCCGCGTGCGCGATTCCCGGCACGCTTGCTGAATATCTGGCGGAAAAGCTGGCGGGCCGCTCAATGGGGCCGCAAGGCATTATCGAAATCGAACACCCGTCAGGCAAAATTGCGATTGATCTTGATGCGGATTTCACCCACGGCAAACAAACGCTACGTCGCGCCGCGCTAGTGCGCACTGCACGGCGTATTTTTGAAGGCATGGTTAACGTGCCGCGCGCAGTGTGGGCTGGCAAGCAATAGCTTCGTAACTATTTGTTTTTATTAAGTTATTTATAACGTGACTGAAACACCGCAGCGCGTCGCCATCATCGGTGGCGGCTACGCAGGCATGGCCGCAGCCGTTACGCTGGCCGCGCAGCGCGTGCCGGTAACGGTGTATGAAGCCGGCCCCGTTTTGGGTGGCCGCGCGCGGCGCGTGGAAATCAACGGCGTCACACTCGACAATGGTTTGCACATACTCATAGGCGCGTATCGGGAAACGCTGCGGCTGATTGCCGAAGTGCATCCGTCACCGGCAAGCGCGTTGCTGCGCCTGCCATTGAATTGGCACATGCACGAACATCTGCATCTGCGCGCGCCCAAGTTACCTGCGCCGCTGCATCTGGCTGTGGCGCTGCTCACCGCCAAGGGTGCGTCGCTGCGCGAAAGTTTCGCTGCCGTGCGCATGATGCGTGCGTTAAAAGCGACACAATTCAAGTTGGTGCGCGACACCACCGTCACCGAATTACTGCGCAGCCACACACAGGGGCCGGTGCTCACGCAACACCTGTGGATGCAGCTGTGCGTTTCCGCGCTCAACACACCACCAGAAAAAGCCTCTGCACAATTGTTTTTGAACGTGCTGTGCGATGGCCTTAACGCCGATCGCGCTGGCAGCGATTTACTGATTGCGCGTGTAGATTTAAGCGCGCTGTTTCCCGAACCAGCTGCAGATTACGTGCGCGCGCGAGGCGGCGAAGTACTGACCAGTTGCCGCGTAAGTTCATGCACGCCAGCAGCAAGCGGTTTTGCAGTAACAGCGAGTAATGAAACGCACACCTTCAGCCACGTCATCTGCGCGCTGCCACCGCATCAAGTCGCTGCCTTTCTCGCCAGAGTCGATGCGCTGACTGAAACGATCAAGCTGGTGCAAGCACTGGAATATCAACCCATCACCAGCGTGTATCTACAGTTTGACGGGCACGTGCGGCTACCGTCTTCGATGACCGGGTTGTCGCAAGGTGTCGCGCATTGGTTGTTCGACCGCGGGGCGATTTGTGGACAGCACGGATTGATCGGCGCAGTCATCAGCGCGGAGGGAACGCATCAGAATTTAACGCAAGAAGCGCTCGCTGGGCGCGTGCTGGATGAGCTAAAAGCACACTTCGGCCCGCTGCCGCCGTTGAAATGGCAGCGCGTGATTACCGAAAAACGTGCAACCTTTTCCGCCACGCCGGGTTTGCGCCGCCCTCAACAAAAAATGCCATTACAAAATTTCTGGCTGGCGGGCGATTATACGGCGAGCGACTATCCAGCCACGCTGGAAGCTGCGGTGCGTAGCGGTATTTCGTGCGCGCACGGCATACTTGGCGAAACAGCAGCGTTATAATATTCAGATATCTCTTCAGGAGTTAAAACGTGTCAGAACGCGAATCCATGGAGTACGATGTCGTCATCGTAGGCGCCGGCCCGGCCGGGCTTGCAGCGGCGATCAAATTAAAACAGCTCGCCGACGAGCAAAGCCACGAAATCAGCGTCTGCATTCTCGAAAAAGGCTCCGAAGTCGGCGCGCATATTCTGTCGGGCGCGGTGATGGATCCGCGCGCGCTGAATGAGCTGCTGCCGAACTGGAAAGAACTCGGTGCACCGCTCAATACGCCCGTTACCGAAGACAAGTTTCTGTTTTTAAGCGAAACATCGTCGATGCAGCTACCCACATTTTTGCTGCCGGGTTGTTTGCAAAATCATGGCAACTACGTCATCAGCCTGGGCAGTGTGTGTCGCTGGCTGGGGCAGCAGGCCGAAAGCATGGGTGTCGAAATTTTCCCTGGCTTTGCGGCAGCAGAATTGCTCTTCGACAAAGGTAAAATTGTCGGCGTTGCAACGGGCGACATGGGTATCGGCAAAGACGGCAAACCCACGGACGCGTACGCGCCGGGAATGGAGCTTCGCGCAAAGTACACGCTGTTCGCCGAAGGATGCCGCGGCCATCTGGGCAAGCAGTTGCAAGATAAATTCAAGCTGCGTGCAAGCGCTGAACCCCAGCTCTACGGTATCGGACTCAAAGAATTGTGGGAAATCAAACCCGAAAAACACACGCCCGGTCTGGTCATTCACACCGCGGGCTGGCCGCTGGAAAACGAAACCTACGGCGGCTCGTTCTGCTATCACCTTGAAGACAATCAGGTGGCGATTGGCTTTGTCGTGGGCCTCGGTTACACCAACCCGTATCTCAGCCCCTACGAAGAATTTCAGCGTTACAAGACGCATCCTGCAATTCGTCAATATCTCGAAGGCGGAAAACGCATTTCGTACGGCGCGCGCGCCATCAACGCGGGCGGTTTGCAGTCATTGCCGAAACTGGTTTTCCCTGGCGGTTGCCTGATCGGCGACGACGCGGGCTTTTTAAATGCCTCGCGCATCAAGGGCAGCCACGCTGCAATCAAATCGGGCATGCTCGCTGCAGATGCGGTATTTGAATCGGTGCGCAAAGGCCGTGCGGGCGATGAATTGAGCGATTACCCGGTGGCGTTCCAGGGCAGTTGGCTGCACGACGAGCTGTATCGCGCCCGTAACTTCAAGCCGTGGATGAGCAAAGGGCTGGTCATTGGTACATTGGGTTTCGGCGTCGATCAGGTGTTGCTACGTGGCAAGGCACCGTGGACCATGCATCACCACGGCCCGGATCACGAGTCACTCAAAAGCAAGACCGAATGCGAACCAATTTCGTATCCCAAGGCGGATGGCGTGATCACCTTCGACCGCCTGTCTTCGGTGTTCATTTCCAACACTAATCACAACGAAGATCAGCCAGCGCACCTGACACTGAAAGATGCTTCGGTACCGGTGAAGGTGAACCTCGAACTCTACGATGCGCCAGAGCAACGTTATTGCCCGGCAGGCGTCTACGAAATAGTGCGCGACAACGACGGTTCAAACCCGCGTCTGCAAATCAACGCACAAAACTGTGTGCATTGCAAAACCTGCGACATCAAAGACCCGACGCAGAATATCGTGTGGGTAACGCCTGAAGGTGGCGGCGGGCCGAATTATCCGAATATGTAACCTATTAGATATAAATCGTGTGTATTTGTTTTTTAATGATTTTTAATCTTAAAACAATTTCATACCGCCCGCACCGCCGAGCATGGCGTCACGCAGGCGGCCATCCACCGGCTTGTCGCCTATCCAGATTTTCAGCATCGCACGAAAAAAATCTTCGCCTTTAATCACCAGTTTTTCTTCGCTGTTGATGCGGATGTGCGTGCCTGTGGCAGGCTCGTAACTCAGCGTGACCGAAGCACCTTTTTTCAGCGCGCCTACGCCTATCATCATTTCATTAAGCTGGCGCAGGCGCGCTTCGATCAACGCCAGTTCCAGCGGAATATGATTAGCGGCCAGCGAGTTGTTCAGCGATGCCACCAGATCACGCGCGGTAATTTCGTCGGCTAGCACAAACATCGCAATGCGTTTTGCACCCGCGTCTTTGAGAATTTCTTCGACGTTTGCCTTCTTCATCGGCAGGTAAAGCGCGCCGACGTACAGTTTCATGAACGCAAGTTTGTGGCGCACACCCGCACCATTGAGTACCAGCGGCGCGCCACCGGGAAGCGTGATCCGATCTTCGACGCGCACACCTTCGATATCCGCAGCGTGCGCGAACCTCACGCATAACATCGCGCAAAATATCAAACCGGTCAGCACTGCGATAACGTTACGCTCCACGGTCTGCTCCCGACAAAGCTCAGTCAATACTACAGCGCCTCAAACAACCCCGCTGCCCCCATACCCGTGCCAATGCACATGGTTACCATACCGTATTTCTTTTGCGTGCGCTTGAGACCGTGCATCAAGGTCGCCACACGTATCGCGCCCGTTGCGCCCAGCGGATGCCCCAGTGCAATCGCACCGCCCAGCGGATTGATTTTTGAAGTATCGAGGCCCAGTTCCTTGATCACCGCTAGCGATTGCGCCGCGAATGCTTCGTTAAGCTCAATCCAGTCCAGCGCATCCTGCTTCAATCCCGCTTGCTTCAACACTTTAGGAATAGCCTTGATCGGCCCGATGCCCATGATATCGGGTGGCACACCGGCCACGGCGAAACCCAAAAATCGCCCCATCGGCGTGGCGTTAAAACGCTTCATCGCCGCCTCGCTCATTAGCAGCACCGCGCCTGCGCCATCCGACATTTGAGAGCTGTTACCCGCTGTAACGCTGCCCTTCATTGAGAACGCGGGACGCAGCCGTGCCAGCCCTTCAGGCGATGTTTCCCGGCGCGGGCCTTCATCAGTGCTGACTACGCGCGATTTGACAACGATTTCGCGCGTATTGAGATCGGGCAAACGGTCATTCACAGTGTACGGTGAGATTTCACTTTTGAAATCACCGTTTTCAATAGCACGCAGCGCACGGCGATGACTCTCGGCGGCGAACATATCCTGTTCTTCACGCGTGACTTTCCATTTTTCAGCGACCCGCTCAGCGGTGATGCCCATGCCGTAAGCGATGCCCACGTTTTCATCGTTCTCAAAAATCGCCGGGCTGAACGAAGGTTTGTTGCCGCCCATCGGCACCATGCTCATGCTCTCGGTGCCTGCGGCGATCATCACATCCGCTTCACCCAAACGTATACGATCTGCCGCCATCGCCACAGCCTGCACACCGGACGAACAAAATCGGTTGATGGTCAAACCCGAAACCGTATCGGGAAACCCCGCCAGCAGCACGCCGATACGCGCCACATTCATGCCCTGCTCTGCTTCGGGCATGGCACAACCAACAATCACATCATCTATGGTCGTCAAATCCATGCCGGGGCATTGCGCCACAGCCGCTTTCAACACATGCGCCAGCAGATCATCGGGGCGCACGTTCTTGAACATACCGCGCGGCGCTTTACCCACTGGCGAGCGGGTGGCTGAAACGATATAGGCATCCTGCACTTGTTTGGCCATGAGGGTCTCCTGCTCAGTTTCTGAGCGGCTTGCCAGTCTTGAGCATATGCTCGATCCTGGCTTGTGTTTTTTCCGTCGCAAGCAGTTCCATGAAATGCTGGCGTTCAAGATCGAGATACCACTGTTCATCCACCAGACTGCCTGCCTCAATATCGCCGCCGCAAATCACGGTCGCGACTTTGCAGCCGATCAAATGGTCATGCGCAGAAATGTGCCCACCGGCCAGCATGTTTTCCAGCACCGTGCGGATGGTGGCAATCGCGCTGCGGCCCGCTGCCGGAATCGCGGTTTGCCGCAACGGCGGACGATAACCGCTGGCCAGCGCCCGCACTTCAGCCTTGGCGATTTCCAGCAGTTCAAAGCGATTCATCACCACTTTGTCAGTTGCGCGCAAGTAGCCGATGTCGCGCGCATGCTCCGCGCTACGTCCGACTTCCGCCATCGCCATGGCTCTGAAATACTTTTGAATAAACGCTGAGGTATCACCACCTTTGGCATCGGCTACGGCGCGCATGGCGAACTCTTTACAGCCGCCGCCCGCAGGCAGCAAACCCACGCCGACTTCAACCAGACCGATGTAACTTTCGAGTGTAGCCACCGCGCGATCACAATGCATCACGAATTCACAGCCACCACCGAGTGCAAGGCCATCTACTGCCGCCACTGTCGGGATCATCGAATACTTCAGCGCCTGCGTGGTGATCTGGAATTGCTCAACCAGATGTTCAACCTCGGCAAGCTTGCCCGCCATCAACTGATCAGCAACACCCATTTGACGCGCCGCTTTCAGCGCCAGCGATTCCGCTTCTTTCTTGAATGATTTCAATAACTTACCAAAACCTGATGGTTTCGACGCTGGTCGCGCGCCTCCGGCAGGTGTCTTCTTCAAATTTGCACCGACTGAAAACGGCGGTTCCGTTTGCCAAACAACCAAGCCCATATAGTTATTTTCAGCCGCTTCAATGGCCTGTTGCACACCGTCGAGCACATCATCGCCAATCGCATGCATGCGGCTTTTAAAACTGACTATCGCAATGTCGTCGCCGGTGTGCCAGCAGCGCACGCCATCAGTTTCAAAAATCGTTTCGCCGTATTTGCGTTCTTCACCCAGCAGCTTGTCGGGGAACGGCTGGCGCTTGTAAACTGGCAATGCTGAACGTGACTGGTAACCACTGGCAGCAGGAGAAAATGAACCCTGCGGCGTATGCACACCCACACGCGCCGCATCGACGGCCCAAGCGGGTAATGCTGTGTTAGTCATGGCCTTGCCTGCGGCAGCATCTTCGGTAATCCATTTTGAAACTTGCTGCCAGCCTGCCGATTGCCAGATTTCAAACGGGCCAACATCCCAACCAAAGCCCCAACGAATCGCAAAATCCAGATCACGCGCGTTGTCCGCAATGTCACCCAGATGTGTGGCGCAGTAGTGAAACGAATCGCGGAAAATTGCCCACAAAAACTGTGCCTGTGGATGCGGGCTGCCGTGCAACTGCGCAAAACGCTCGGCAACATTCTTGTTCTTCAGAATTTCGACTACGCCTTCGTCAGCCTTGCCATCCGATACACGATAATTTTGTTTTTTTAAATCAATTACTTGGATATCTTTACCCACCTTTTGATACACCCCGCGTTTGGTCTTCTGACCCAATGCACCTTGGTCAATCAACGTTTTCAGCCAAGCCGGTACGGTGTAGTACTTGTGCCACGGATCGTTCGGCAGCGTGTCTTTCATGGTGTTGACGACATGCGCAAATGTGTCCAGCCCGACCACATCGGCCGTACGAAACGTAGCGCTCTTCGGACGACCAATCAACGAGCCGGTCAACGCATCCACGGTATCAAAGCCGATGCCCAGGCGCTCGGCGTGATAAATCGTAGCCAGCATCGAAAATACACCGACGCGATTGGCAATAAAGTTGGGCGTATCTTTCGCGCGAATGACGCCTTTACCTAACGTAGTGACTAAAAACTTTTCGAGATTGTCGAGTATCCCAAACTCGGTTTCCCTGCACGGAATCAACTCCACCAGATGCATATAGCGCGGCGGATTGAAAAAATGCACGCCACAAAAACGATGCCGCAACTCCGCCGGAAACGCGCCTGCTAACTGATTGATCGACAAACCCGACGTATTACTGGCAAAGATCGCATGCTCGCCAAGATGCGGCGCAACCTTTTTGTAGAGATCAGATTTCCAGTCCATACGCTCGGAAATCGCCTCAATCACGATATCGCATTCCTTGAGCAGATCAAGATGCTGTTCGTAATTGGCCGGGCGTATAAACCCCGCGCGCGCCTGCGTCGCCAGCGGGCTCGGTTCGAGCTTGCGTAGGTTATCGACTGCTCTCAGCACATTGCCATTTGGGTTGCCCTCTTTCGCGGGCAGCTCAAACAAAATGGCTTCGACATTGGCGTTAACCAGATGCGCAGCAATCTGTGCGCCCATGACACCAGCGCCAAGAACGGCCACTTTACGCACAAGAAAAGGTGTAGCTGACGGTGTAGCAGACATGGGATTCCTTCAAGCACGCTAAAGACAATTCAGGCAATTCAGCGCATTTTACACGTCGCCGAGACAAAAAAAGCCGGGCAGACCAAACGCTGCCCGGCTATTCATGACCAAATACTGAAATTAGAAACTATGCCGGTACTGCAAACTCACAATGTTAACTTGACTGTTGTAATTACCAACCAACGCGCCACGGCCCGCCACCAGATTTGCAGGCAACGCGGGCAGTCCACTTAAATTAACCGACGGATCCTTGACAAACAAGTGTGCGTAACCGAAGTCTATTGCTCCCTGCTTCGTGATTCTATACTGAGCCCCAAAAGATACCCAGGTGCGATCTTCATCAGGTAACCGCGGTATCCGGTATACGTCGTCGACCGGTGATTTATCAAAGGCCACGCCCCCTCTCAGCGTCCAAGCATCATCATAACGATAGTTGACACCTAGTCCAAATCTCCACGTATCTTTCCATTGGAAAGGCACGTTTTCGAGCGCTGTCCCCGTGCTACGGATAATATCCAGAGACTGTATCGAACTCCATTGCGTACGGGTGGCGTCGGCGAGTAAGTCCCATTTCGAGTTCACCTGATGCTTTACGGCAAATGAATACGAAGCAGGCAGTTTGAGCTTGGCGGTAATCGGACCATCGCCGACCTGATTAAATAGCGCAGGAATCGCCAGCGCCCCAGTTATTGCAGCAGGGCGATTATTGTAAACAACGCTACCACTTAACGTATGATTCATCGCAGACCTGTAGCTCACACCAATGGTGGTATTGGGTTGAGGTTTAAACAGTATTCCGAGGTTAAAGCCCCACGAGGAATCGTTACCGTCAATTTTGTTGCTTCCCTCGTTAGATGCGCCAACCGCAGCGGCAAGGGCAGCGCTACCTGACGCAGCCGCTACCGCAGTATAGTTTACGGCCTTTGTAATTTCAGCTTCGGCTCGCTGCCAGTTGACCCCGGCTCCAATCGAAAAATTGTCGCTCACCTTGAAAGCAACGCTCGGGTTGACATTAATGGTTTTAATCTCCGACTTAATCGCGTGAAAGCGACCCAGCCAACCTGCGTCATATTCAGTCGCCAGACCAAACGGCGCATTAACACCGACACCGACAAACCACGCAGGGTTAATCTGCCAAGATAAATACATGTTCGGCACAGCTGCTAAAGCGCCTGCATCTCCGCCATTGCCGCCAGCAAGCGTAAAGCCACCACCCGCAGCAGTCGATCTAGTGTTATTAAATTTACCCGACGGCAATATCAAATTGACAGCGCCAACAACCTGCCGCCCCGGCAACAACGTCATGCCCGCCGGATTAAAAAATATGGTGCTCGCGTCCTGCGCGGATGCCGCCTGCCCTGCGTAAGCATTCCCCAAACCACTGGCATTTTGCTCAATCAAGGCAAACCCAGCAGCGCTAGCTGTCGTGGTTGTGCCTACCAATGCCGCAGATACCGATAACGCTATGATTTTACGAAACATTTTAAGACCCTCCCCCTTCAGTCACAGAATTATGCTCACAGTCTAGCGCTGAGGTATCAACACGGTGAAAATTTTGTCCACTTTTGAACCTCATTGCGTCACAAATGTCAATTTCGTGGCGCACTTACAACACGCGGCTGGCGATTATCGTCCACAGCCACATACGTCAGCGTAGCCTCGGTCACTTTTACGCACAATTCCTTTTCCGGTCGACGCTGCGAATACACTTCGACATCCACTGTAATCGAGGTACGCCCCACCTTTACCACTTCGGCATAAAGACTCACCACATCACCCACAAATACCGGCTGACGAAACACGAACGAATTCACGGCCACCGTCGCCACGCGTCCCTGCGCCAACCGCACCGCCGGAATGCTGCCCGCCAAATCCACTTGCGACATGATCCAGCCGCCGAAAATATCACCGGTATGATTGGCGTCGGCAGGCATGGGAATCACGCGCAGCGTGGGTTCCTTGTTTTTGGGCAGCGTCACCAATTCCTCACGTTCAGCCATTAATGCCCCGCGTACATCTGATCAATTTCCGCGTTGAATTTTTCCATCACTTTCGGACGCTTTAGTTTCAGTGTCGGCGTAAGTAATCCGTTTTCAACGCTCCACGGCTCAAGCGACACGGTCGCGCGGCGCACTTGCGCATAGCCGGGGAATGCTTTCAACTGTGCGCCGACGCGTTGCGTGATTTCTTTTTCAACATCCTTGCTGCGCACCGTCGCAGGGTCGTCCACCTTCCAGCCTTTTTCTGCGGCCAGTTTTTTCCAGTGCTCGGCGCTGAGCACCACGATCACGCTCAAGTAGGGCTTGGCCTCACCCAGCAACATGATCTGCTCGAACAAGGGGTCGCGCAAAATCGCGTTTTCCATATCCACCGGCGGCAATTTCTCGCCGTTGGACAAGACGATGATTTCCTTGATGCGCCCGGTGATAAACACGTGACCCTTATCGTCAATGCGCCCGGTATCGCCAGAGTTTAGCCACCCGTCCTCCTGAATCATCGCCTTGGTGGCTGACTCGTTATTCCAGTAGCCCATCATGATATTCGGGCCTTTAATCAACAGCGCGTTATTTGCGCCGATCTTGACCTGCACCCCCGCAACCGGCGTGCCGACACTCGCTGGCAGATTATCGTCGGGACCATTAGCGCAAGCGATCGGACTGGTTTCTGTCAAACCATATCCTTGCAATATCGGCAAACCCAAACCGATAAACACCCGCGAAATATCCGGCGGCAACGCAGCCCCACCCGACATCGCCGCACGCATGCGTCCGCCCAGCCGCGCCAGCACCTTGCTTGCTACCAGCGCATTCAAAATCGGCCACAGCAGAAACGACGGTTGCCACGAGCCGCGCCCCTGCGCTTGCTCAAAGCGGGCGTAGCCCACATCCACCGCCATCATGAACAATTTTTTCTTCAGCGGCGAACCCTCATCCAGCTTGGCGCGTATCGCGCCCCAGATGCGTTCGTAAATACGCGGCACTGAAATCAACATCGTCGGGCGTATGGTATGCAAATCTTCCGCCAAGTGCGGAATGCCGCGCGAATACGACACCGTTGCGCCACACATGATCGTCAGGTAATAACCGCAGGTGCGCTCAAAGGTATGCGACAGCGGCAGAAACGACAAAAACGAATCGGTGGATTGCACCGTAAGCCGCTGCAAACCGGCGTAAGCGTTGCTCAGAATATTCATGTGCGACAGCATCACCCCTTTGGGCCGGCCCGTGGTGCCCGACGTATAAACAATCGTCGCCAGCGCATTGATGTCGCGCGACACATGCTGCGTTTCGCTACCCTGCGCAGGCAGCCAATCGTCCGCATACATGACGCGCGCGTCGTCTTGTGCCGCAGACTCCCGCTCAACGATGAGTATGCGCGTGAGCAAACCCAACTGTCCGCGCACTTCATCAAAGGTCTTCCATTGCGCATTTGTGCCAAACAGCAGCACCTTGCAGCCGGAATCATTTGCGATATAGGCCACGTTGTCTGGCCGATCCTGCGTGTAGAGCGGTACGACCACCAGCCCCAACCCCAGCGCCGCCTGATCGAAGATCACCCATTCTGGCGAATTGCGCAGCATTACGCCCACGCGGTCGCCTGCCTTTAAACCATCCTTGATCAGCGCTGCCTGCCAGCGCGCAACCTGGTGATCAATCTGCGCCCAGGTGTAATCGCGCCAATTGGCATGCTGCGTGTTGTAATCGCGATACGCCACCGAATCTGGCGTGCGCTCGACGCGCTCACGCAGCAGACCATCCAGCGTGCCTGCGTCTTCGATTGAAATCACGTGCTGCATCGTGTCTGACATGGCATACCTCCTATGCTGTTTTACGCTGGATTTTTAGTGTTATTCCAAGAAAAGATCAGTATACAACGTAGCGCCCGGCGTGATCGAATACGCCGCAAAGTCGGAAATACCTTCCTCACGCAACACCGTTTCATCGATGTAAAAATTGCCCGTCGCCGCGCGACTGTCGCGATTAAAAATGGCGTACGCGGCGTCCGCCATGATCGCGGGATTGCGGCTGGCTTTAAGTATCGCTTCCGGGAAATTCACGGCAATTGCGGCTGTAGCAATGGTGGTACGCGGCCACAGTGAGTTCACCGCAATCCCCTGTCCTCGAAACTCCTCAGCCATACCCAGCGTACACAAACTCATGCCATATTTGCTGATGGTATACGCGACATGATCTTTGAACCATTTTGCCTGCATGTTCAGTGGCGGCGACAACGTAAGAATGTGCGGATTTTTGCTCCTGGCCAGATGCGGTAAACACGCCTGCGAACATGCAAACGTACCGCGCGTGTTGACACCCTGCATCAAATCGTAACGCTTCATCGGTGTCGCCGCAGTGTTCGTCAACATAATGGCGCTGGCGTTGTTCACCAGAATATCAATGCCGCCGAACACGCGCACCGCTTCGTTCACTGCGGCAGCGATTGCATTTTCATCGCGCACATCCAGTTGCAGCGCCAGCGCCTTGCCACCGGCAGCTTCCACTTCGGCGGCAACGCTGTGTATGGTGCCGGGCAGCGAGGCATGCGGCTCGGCAGTTTTGGCTGTAACCACAATGTTTGCACCATCTCTCGCACAGCGCAGCGCAATCTCGCGGCCTATGCCACGGCTGGCGCCAGTGATGAACAGTGTCTTGCCCTTTAAGCCCGGCATGAATGCTCCCAAGAATTGTTCAATCTCGATTGTGCTTAAACACGGCCTTACGTTTGTCCACAAATGCCGTCACACCCTCGGCAAAATCCGCATGCGCAGAACACCGCGAGAAGGCTTGCGCCTCCGCATCCAGATGCTTCGCAAGCTCTTGATTTATTGAAGAATTTACCAACACCTTGGTTTCCGCATAGGCGGTAGTCGGCCCTGCAGCCAGTCGTTGCGCGAGCTTCAACGTGATGCCTTCCAGTTCCACAGCCGCGACCACGCGATTGATTACACCCATCGCCAACATCGTGCCCGCATCGACGGCTTCCGCGAGCAACAACAGTTCCATCGCTTTTTGGTAGCCGATGAGGCGCGGCAAAAACCAGCTGGCACCACCGTCAGGACTGGTGGCGATGCGGCTGTAAGCCATGTTGAACTGCGTGCCTTCTGCGGCAATGATCAAATCGCTCGCCATCATGATGCTCATGCCCGCTCCCGCCACCGCGCCATGCACGCTGGCGATCACCGGCTTGGGTGCGCGCCGCAGCGCGAGTATGCCGCGATGCAGTTCCCCTGCCATGCCAACCACGTCTCGAGAAAACGACGCGAGGTTGGATTTGAAAGAGGCCACATCACCGCCCGCGAGAAACGCTGGCCCCGAGCCACGCAGTACGACTACGCGCGCCTGCGTATCCTTTTCGGCGCGTTCGCACACTGCGCGAAACGCAACGATGGATTCAGGATCAAGCGCATTCATTACCTGCGGACGATTGAAGGTAATCGTCGCTATGCCATCGGCTACTGCGTACAAGATAAGTTCGCTCACCCAGGCCTCACCGTTTCAGGGCTTCAAAACTCACCGCCTGCGTAGTCTGAAACATTTCGCTGCGGCCAAAGTCTTTCGGGAAATCATCAACCATGATGGCTTTGCGGCGCAACGTGCGCGCACGCGTAAGGACTTCCGCTTCCTGCACTGACAGCACGCCTTTTGCTACAGCATCATCTGCAATCTGCTGCGGGAATTCGCCACCGATACTGCCATCACGCTGCGCGGCACGCAACTTCGCTTCGAGCGGTTCCGCTGCTATTACGGCCAGCAGCGCTGCATCAATCACGCTGACCGGATCATCCTGATCACGCGGTATGCACATGCCTTGCGTGAGCCGGTCACGCGCCGCCCCCGGCGTCATCAACAAACCCACCACCTTGTTGCCCAACGTATCCGCAGGTGCATCAAAAGCGCGCCCCCACGGAAATATCGTCAAGCGCAAGCCCCACCCCACCAACCGGTTTGGCAGGTTTTCAAACAGACCGTAGAAAGCCTCTTGCGTGCGGTTTAGCGCGTCCTGCATCGCCCAATGCAACAAGGGCGTGTCTTCCGATGGACGCCCGTCATCGTCGTAGCGCTTGAGCACCGTTGAAGCCAGATACAACTGGCTGAGTATGTCGCCCAGCCGTGCCGACAACCGCTCGCGCCGTTTGAGTGAGCCGCCGAGCACGAACATGGCAATATCGGATGCCCACGCAAACGCGCTCGATAGTCGCGTCAGTTGCTGATAGTAGTGATGGGTATGTGCGTCACCCGGTGCTGAAACAAATCGCGCGCAAGTGAGCCCCATCCACGCCGCGCGCGCCTTGTTGGAAATCGCGAACGCCACGTGACCGAAAAATGCCGCATCGAAATCTTTCAATGCTTTGGCATTGTCTTTTTCAACTGTGGCTTCCATTTCTTTCAACACGAACGGATGGCCGCGTATCGCACCTTGCCCGTAAATAATCATCGAGCGCGTAAGAATGTTCGCGCCTTCGACCGTGATGCCGATGGGAATTTGCTGGTACGCGCGACCGAGATAATTATTCGGCCCCATGCAGATACCTTTGCCACCGTGAACATCCATCGCATCGTTAATCACCTGCCGTCCGCGTTCGGTCAAATGGTATTTCACAATCGCCGAAATCACCGATGGCTTCTCACCCAGATCAATCGCACCCGCCGTCATCACGCGCGCGGCATCCATCAAATACATATTGCCGCCGATGCGTGCCATCGCTTCTTCAACGCCTTCAAAGCGGCCGATCGACATTTTGAATTGTGTACGCACACGGCCATAGCCGCCGGTGGTGCGCGCGGCCAACTTGGCCATGCCCACTGAGCTGCCCGGCAATGAAATCGAACGCCCCGCCGCCAGGCAATTCATCAACATTTTCCAGCCCTGACCGACGTAATCGACACCGCCAATAACGTAATCCATAGGCACGAACACATCCTTGCCCCAATTCGGGCCGTTCATGAATGCACCGTTCAGCGGAAAATGCCGCCGGCCGATATTCACCCCCGGTGTATCGGTGGGAATCAAGCCCAGTGTGATACCGCGATCTTCTTCCGCGCCCAGCAAGTGGTCCGGGTCATACAGCCGAAACGCCAATCCCAGCAACGTAGCAATCGGCCCCAGCGTGATGTAGCGCTTCTCCCACGTAAGCCGCATGCCCAGCACTTCTTTGCCTTGCCACTGCCCTTTGCACACAATGCCGAAATCGGGGATGCCGCCGGCGTCGGAGCCCGCCTCCGGACTGGTCAACGCAAAACACGGCATCTCCAGACCTTTGGCCAGACGCGGCAGGTAATAATCTTTTTGCACTTGGGTGCCGTAATGCAATAGCAGCTCTGCCGGGCCGAGTGAATTGGGCACCATCACCGACACCGCAGCCGTGCCGCTGCGCGAGGTGAGCTTGACGATCACTGCCGAGTGCATCAGCGCCGAGAACCCTTTGCCGCCGAATTCCTTGGGAATAATCATGCCGAGGAAACCCTGATCTTTGATGTACTGCCATGCTTGCGGCGGCAAATCATGCAGATCATTGGTGATCTCCCACTCATTGACGAGAGTGCAGAGTTCCTCCACCGGGCCGTCAAGAAACGCCTGCTCCTCGGCGCTTAACGTGGGCTTGGGATACGCATGCAGTTTTTTCCAATCCGGCTTGCCGCTGAATAACTCGCCATCCCACCACACAGTGCCCGCATCGAGCGCTTCTTTTTCGGTGGGCGACATCTGCGGCAAAATTTTGCGGAACAAATCAAGCAGCGGTTTGCCCAGCAGCGCATGACGTATCGGGCCGGGATTCAACAGCAGCGCGAGAATGCCGAAAATAAGCCACGCCAGTGTTAAGACAATGGGTGTGGCGCAGCCCGCGACTCCCAGTGAGAGCAAGCCTGCTGCAGCGGCAAGCGTCCAAATCAATGCCGGTGCGCAAAAATACGCCAGCGCCCAGATCACTGCGATTACACTGCCGCACGCCAATAACGTCTGCATACGCGCCACCTATTCAATATAGTATATTTATAAATTAAAGCAGATACTTACGATACATTTCTCGTCCGGGAATTCATCATTGCTGCCGCTGCACGAACTATCCTCAAATGGCAATTCCAAGATATCGTCGATATTAGTCTGCGCCTGTTTGCTTTCAATCCTGCAAATAAGCCGGGGATTGTCACGCAGCACCTTACCTGTCACACATGGTAGGGCTATGCCGCGCCGCAGACAAGGGTGAACCACACTGATCAAGCCGACGTCGCCGAATGCAGCAATTGCGGGGTATTTTCGCGCCTGTTTGCCCGAATGACATACCGCCGCCTGCCGTACATTGCCATCCATGGCTCAGTCCGTCAGATCAGTAACCATTAAACAAGCGCTTTTAATAGCTTAAACCGCAAACGCTAAACTGAAGTTCCCCAGTCAAAAAGCATACTTTATGATGAGTTTTCAGAGGGAAAGTCAGTCGAATGGGGCGCCCATCGGCGTGCAGAATGTAGCCATGTACGGGCTTGTACTGCCCGAATGGTTGCGGTACGATGCCTGCCCATGCACATC
>CANKUB010000067.1 GCA_947486575.1 Betaproteobacteria bacterium
ACAACAGCGTCCCTTTGAGGAAAGATTTCATTGCAACTCCAAAATAAGCTTGTATTCGTTGGTACCCGGCCAATCACTACGCGCAGGCGCAGCACCACGTTCGACGATCAGGATCAGAGTATCCGCCGTCGAGTTGGGAACTAAGGGCCGAATTGACGGACAAAAACCTGTTGATTCAGGCGTTCGCCAGCATTCGTGCAAACCTTCGAGTGAACCTTAGTGCGAACCTTGTTACGAACCTTAGTAAGTTCGTATTTGACGAAATACGGTAAGCTGCGTGTCGCAACAGAATGCGGCGATGCAGGATCAAACGGTTGGGCAGCTATAGCAGATGCACGCCCATTGCGCATAAAAATAACATAATAAAAACAAATAGTTACGAAATAACATCATGATTCGTCCATCACAAATACTGTTCTGGATTTATTTCTACATGGGTTGGTACGGCATCGTTTCCCTCGGTCAGAAACAAGACAGCATTCTGTCACTGCTACTGCCCCTGCCACCCTTGGCGTATCTGATCTGGCAACGGGAATTGCCATTTAAAGGCTATCTGCGCGCAGTCGTCTTATGCGCTGCGGGCCTGATATTTGATAGCCTGAGCAACTACCTGGGATGGATTTCATTCATACCTACTGCGCCATTCCCAATCATCCCGCTGTGGCTTTTCAGCCTGTGGCTTTTGTATTTTTGCTATATGCCCCTGTTAGCCAAAGTCTTTCAGAATCACTGGCTTTGGGCCTTGGCAATGGGTGCCGTCTTTGGGCCTTTGAGTTACTTCACGGGAACCTATTTTGAACTACTGCGTTTCAACGCAACCTACACAATCTTTATTTACGCATTGTTTTGGGGGGCGCATCTCATGATCACCGCGAGAATCCTATGGAAATAAAAAACCGGCATGTCTTAATCACGGGAGCCAACCGGGGCATCGGCCATGGCATTGCCAAAATGTGCGCACAGCAGGGCGCAAAACTGCATCTGGTGCTGCGTCATCCTGATGATGCACTCAAGGCCCAGCTCATTACCTTGGGCGCCCCAGCGGTCTTGGTCTACACCGCTGATCTGTCGCAACGCGAAAGCGTCGCACAACTACTAACCCAGCTCGACAAGATTCCGCTGGATATTCTGATCAACAACGCAGGGCTGCTAACCGGCGGGCTGATCGAAGGTCAACCCGTCGCCGATATCTATGCCATGTTTCAAGTCAATCTTCTGTCGCTGATTCAATTGACCCGAGGCATTCTGCCCGGCATGGTCGAGCGAAAATGCGGAAAGATTATCAACAACGCCAGCGTATCAGCCGTGATGCACCTCCCCTGCGCTTCAACCTATGCCGCCTCAAAAGCGGCGGTCATGGCCTTCACCAACTGTATTGAGGCAGAGCTTAAAGAAACCGGCGTCTCGACCCTGTGCTTGATTACGCCGGGAATCAAAACCCGCATGTTCGATGAAATCGCCGTCAAATACGGCAAGAACCTTGACGTGCCGCAAGATTCCATCGGGCCCGATGAATATGCACAACGCATCCGCAAAGCCATTGAAGATGATGAGTCGTATTTATTGCCGACAGGCGCAACAGCGGTAGGACTAGCGGTTTCACGCTATTTGCCCGCGCTCTTTCGCTGGGGTGTCGGGCGTAGATTTCATCGGTGATAAGTAACCAGCATACGATGCAAACCAATCCGGGGCTTCGTTGACTACGTGAATTATTATCAGGGCTCAATCAGGCGCCCCAGACATGGAAAAATCGCATTAAAAACATGTAATTAGCGCACGCTTTCGCTATAATCTCGCGTCCCTTTTACGAGCGCTTCACACGGCGTACGTCTTCGTCGCACTCTCACATTTCATGTCCGAATCGGCACCCCTTAGCCGCAGTATGTTGTTGTTTCTAGCTTTGCTCCTCGCGGCAACGTGGTTTGGCACGCTCGATATGCGCAAGCTGGTGCGCCCCGACGAAGGGCGCTACGCTGAAATTCCGCGCGAGATGGTTGCGACGGGTAATTGGGTGACGCCGCGCTTGAACGCGATCAAATATTTTGAAAAGCCGCCGCTGCAATATTGGGCAACTGCAACCGCATACACCATTTTCGGTGAGCATCACTGGACGGCGCGACTGTGGCCTGCGTTGACGGGCTTACTGTGCGTGCTGCTGATTTATTTTGCCGGGCGGCGGTTGTTTGGCGAGGTGGTTGGCTTTTATGCGGCGCTGATTCTGGCTGCGAGTCCGGGCTTTATTATTGTGGCGCAGATCAATACGCTGGATATGGGGCTGACGCTGTTCATGACGGCAACGCTGTTGTGTCTGCTGATTGCGCTGAATGAACCGGTGCGCAAAAATAATCCGTGGATGATTGCCGCATGGGCTTGCGCTGCGCTGGCGATGTTGAGCAAAGGCTTGATCGGCATTGTGCTGCCCGGCATGGTGTTTGTCGCTTACATGGTTTTGCACCGTGACTGGCGCTTGCTCACGCGGCTGCAATGGGGCTGGGGGTTGCTGGTGTTTTTTGCTATTGCCGCGCCGTGGTTTGTGCTGGTGCAGATGGCCAACCCGGAGTTTTTTGATTTCTTTTTTATCCGCGAGCACTTCGCACGTTTTTCCAGCAAGGTGCATCATCGTGTCGGCGCGTGGTGGTATTTTGTGCCAATACTGGTGTTCTCGATGCTGCCGTGGATACTGCACTTGCCGCGCACTTTACTGCACGGCTGGCAAAATGGCTCGCAAACGAAACCCACCACCAGCGCCTTTCAGCCGCGCCGCTTTCTCGTCCTATGGGTGGTGCTGATTTTTATGTTTTTTTCGGCATCGGGTTCAAAGCTGCCTTCGTACATTGTGCCGAT
Organism: Betaproteobacteria bacterium; assembly: GCA_947486575.1. GTDB lineage: Bacteria > Pseudomonadota > Gammaproteobacteria > Burkholderiales > SG8-41 > UBA5216. Next base: position 2,845 of record CANKUB010000067.1, read on the forward strand.
TTTCCCGGCGCTGGCGCTGTTGATCGCGCACACGCTGACCCGCGTTTCAATGAAAATGCTGCTGTGGAATGCGCTGTTGCTGGCGGCGGGCGCGGTGGCGCTTATTATCTATGCGCCGTACGTCACTAATTGGGGCAATGAAAAAGTCTCTGCTGAACTTTATGCGCTGTACTCGCCGTGGCTGCTGGCAGCAGGCGCAGCAGGGCTTGCGTTATTTCTGTTTGCCGCGTGGGCAAGCTGGCGTGGCCTGCGCAACGCGGCTGTTATCGGCATCAGTCTGGGAGCGCTGGCGTTGACGCAGTTGGCTGCACTCGGCCACAACGTGCTGGCGCCTGCGTCTTCGGCGCACGATATCGCGCAGCAGATCAAGCCGCATCTCTCAACGGGCCTTCCTATCTACAGCGTGCATAACTACGAGCAGACATTACCTTTTTACATCAAACGAGCAGTGACGCTGGTGGCATACGCCGACGAACTGGCCTTTGGTCTGGAGCAGGAACCCACGCTGTGGCTGCCAGATATACCCGACTTTGTAAAAGCATGGAACACCCACAGCCGCGCACTGGCGATTATTGCACCGGCGACCTATGCTAAGCTCGAATCAGAAGGTTTACCGATGCAAGTGGTCGCGAAAAATGTGCGGTATGTGGTGGTGAAAAAACCGGATGCAGCCAGGTAACATGAACAGAGGAACACCATGAGTGCGTTATCGTTCTCGCTGGTCATGTGTGGCGTGTTTCTCAATGCAGTGGCGCAACTTTTGTTGAAAGCTGGCACCAATGCCGTGGGTACGTTTGAATTTTCAACGAGTAACCTGCTGCCCGTGGGGTGGAAGCTCGCCACGCAACCGTATATCGTCGGTGGCCTCGGTTGTTATGTGATTAGCGTAGTGGTGTGGATTATGGCGCTATCGCGTGTGGAAGTGAGCATAGCTTATCCGATGTTGTCAGTGGGCTATGTGTTGAACGCCGCAGCCGCGTGGTATTTATTTGGTGAAGCAGTAACACTCACGCGCATGGTCGGCATCGGCGTAATTATTCTTGGCGTATTTATTGTGGCGCGTAGCTGATATGAAAAAAACCATTAAAAAACCAATAGTTACGTTTATTCCATTTACGCGCCCGACGATAGACGAAGCAACGATACGTGCCGTAGCCGACGTGTTGCGCTCTGGCTGGATTACCACAGGCCCGAATGTCAAAGCGCTTGAAAAATCACTGAGCGAATATGTCGGTGGGCGCGAAGTGCGCACGTTTACATCAGCCACTGGCGCGCTGGAAGTCGCTTTGCAAGTTTGCAACATCGGCCCCGGCGACGAAGTGCTGGTGCCCGCGATGACGTTCGCCGCCACCGCCAATGTGGTGCTGCGAGTGGGTGCAAAACCCGTGTTTGTGGATGTTGAACTCGCCACGCGCAATTTTGATATTGCCAAAGCCGAATCCGCGATCACCAAACGTACCAAGGCCATCATGCCAGTGCATTTCGCCGGCTTGCCGGTGAACATGGATGCACTCTACAAACTCGCCAAACGCAAAAATTTGCGCGTGATTGAAGACGCCGCGCATGCCATCGGCTCGGCGTGGAAAGGCAAACGCATCGGCAGCTTTGGCGATCTGGTGTGCTTTAGTTTTCATCCGAATAAAAACATCACCACCATCGAGGGTGGCGCAATTGCATTGGCTAATGCGGATGAAGCACGCCGCGTAGATGTGCTGCGCTTTCACGGACAGCAGCGCGATGCCGCGGGCAATATTGATTACGTTGAAGCGGGTGGCAAATACAATTTAACCGACGTGGCCGCTTGTGTTGGCGTAGGGCAATTGCGTCAGCTTGAAAAATTTAACTCGCGTCGCCGCACGCTCGCGATGCGTTATTTTGAAAAGCTGCACACCACACCTGCCATGCTGCTGCCGGTGCATGGCGATGCTGGGCATAGCTGGCATATGTTCGCCCCGCTGTTGCCGCTGGATAAAATCAACATCACGCGCGACGAATTCATCAGGGCCATGGCCGCACGCGGCATCGGTGTGGGTCTGCACTATCCGGCGCTGCATTTGTTTACGCTGTACAGGCGCATGGGCAACAAGCGCGGCGATTTCCCGCATGCAGAACAAATTGGAGACAGCACGGTAACGCTCCCGCTGTTCCCGGCAATGCGTATGAGTGATGTTGATCGCGTATGTCGCGCGTGCGCTGAAATTCTTGCCGCTGCACGCAAGCGTTAATAAACGTAACCTATTGTTTTTATGGAACTTTCTGTAATCATCCCGGTTTACAACGAAGAGCTTTCGTTGCCCGCTTTGTTCGCGCGTCTCTACCCCGCGCTGGATAAACTCGCGCTGACCTACGAAATTATTTTTATCAACGATGGCAGCAGCGATCGATCCGCTGCGGTGTTACGTCAGCAGTTTGATGGGCGCCCTGATGTAACGCGCGTGGTATTGCTCGCAGGCAATTACGGCCAGCACATGGCGATCATGGCTGGCTTTGAACACAGCCGTGGCAACATCGTAATTACACTCGATGCCGATCTGCAAAACCCGCCGGAAGAAATCGCAGCCCTCGTCGCCAAGATGAAAGAGGGGCACGATTACGTCGGCACCATCCGCAAAAACCGGCAAGATTCGTTTTTGCGCCGCTGGCCGTCACGCGTGCTGAACATGATTCGTGAGCGCACCACACGCATCAAGATGACCGATCAGGGCTGCATGCTGCGAGCGTACAGCCGCACCATCATTAACGCACTCAACCATTGTCGCGAAGTCAACATCTACATACCCGCGCTGGCCTATACCTTTGCCAGCCGCCCGACAGAAATTGAAGTTGCACACGAAGAGCGTTCGGCAGGCGATTCAAAATACTCGCTCTACAAATTGCTGCGTCTGAACTTCGATCTGATGACGGGCTTTTCCATAGCGCCACTGCAACTGTTTTCGATACTGGGTATCCTCGTTTCGCTGTTAGCCATGACCACCTACGTGGTGGTGATGGTCACACGCTGGATGCAAGCCAGCACCTTTGCGCAAGGCCTGCAAGCGATGTGGGATCGTGACATCCTGCAATTCTTTTTGATCGGAATAGTGCTGTTTGGATTGGGCCTGCTGGGCGAATACGTCGGCCGAATTTACGAGCAGGTACGCGGCAGGCCCCGCTACTTGATCGATGCCGTGCTCGAACAACACGCGCAGCACGTACAACCGACTGCTGAAAAAAGCGTATGACCGGTGCGGTAGTCTTTGCCTATCACGACGTAGGCGTGCGTTGCCTCGCTGTGCTGCTGGCGCAGGGCGTTGAGGTGCGCCACGTCTACACGCACGCCGATGACCCGACTGAAAACATCTGGTTCGGCAGCGTCGCTGAACTCGCTCGCCTGCATGGCATTCCCGTGACGCTGGTGCATAACAGCAATTACCCGGGGCTGATCGAATCCGTAGCCGCAGCGCAGCCGGACTTTCTGTTTTCGTTTTACTACCGCTTCATGTTGCCGCCAGAAATATTAGCGCTCGCACGCAAGGGCGCATTCAACATGCACGGCTCGCTACTACCCAAATATCGCGGGCGTGTGCCGGTGAATTGGGCCATTATTCACGGCGAGCACGAAACCGGCGCAACCCTGCACGAAATGGTTGCCAAGCCCGATGCCGGACGTTTGGTCGATCAGCTCGCAGTGCCGATACTGCCCAACGACATTGCGCTGGATGTGTTTCGCAAAGTTACTGTTGCAGCGGAAATGATTTTGTATCGATCACTGCCGAAATTGTTAAATGGCAACGTTTCGTTGATACCACAAAGTCTTTCAGCAGGCAGCTACTATGGCGGACGCAAGCCTGAAGATGGCCGCGTCAACTGGGCCTGGCCCGCGTTGCAAGTGCACAACCTGATTCGGGCGGTAGCACCGCCCTACCCCGGTGCGTTTTGCGAGTTGAATGGCAAGCGCCTGAATCTGCTTGGAACGTTCCTTACCCAACAAACTCATCCGGCTTCAGGTGCGGCTACCTTGTTCGCGGAAAACGAATCACTTTATATTCGCTGTGCGGATGGCGGCATACTGAAGTTGCTGACAGCAGAAGTCGATGAGAAACGCTTAACATCAAAAAATATCCATGCGCTATTGGGCGCCAGCTCAGTATTATTGAACCCATAAACAGACTTGAAACGGACATCTGCAAGTGAAAAAAATCCTCATTCTGGGCGTCAACGGCTTTATCGGCCATCACCTGTCCAAACGCATACTTGCCACCACGCCCTGGGAAGTGTACGGCATGGACATGGGCACCGAGCGCATAACCGACTTGCTCGACGACACGCGTTTTCATTTCTTTGAAGGCGATATCACCATCAATAAAGAGTGGATTGAATATCACATCCGCAAATGCGACACCGTGCTGCCGCTGGTGGCGATCGCAACGCCGGCAACGTATGTCAAAGAACCGCTGAGGGTATTCGAGCTTGATTTTGAAGCTAATTTGCCCATCGTGCGCTCGTGCGTGAAGCATCACAAACGGTTGGTGTTTCCTTCGACCTCCGAAGTCTACGGTATGTCACGCGACAAACAGTTCGATTCCGATACCTCAGAGCTTGTGCTCGGCCCGATCAACAAGCCACGCTGGATCTATTCTTGCGCCAAGCAATTGATGGACCGCGTGATCCACGCGTACGGCATGGAGCAGGGTCTTGATTACACGTTGTTCCGGCCATTTAACTGGATAGGTTCAGGGCTCGATTCGATCAACACGGCCAAGGAAGGCAGCTCGCGCGTCATAACGCAATTTCTCGGCCACATTGTGCGCGGCGAAAATATCAAGTTGGTTGACGGGGGCAAGCAACGGCGCTCATTCACCTACGTCGATGACGGCATTGATGCGCTGATGAAAATCATCGATAACAAGAACGGCATCGCCAGCGGCAATATCTACAACATCGGCAATCCAAAAAATAATTTCTCCATCAAGCAACTGGCCGGAATGATGCTGACGCTTGCGAAAACTTACCCTGAGTATTCAAACGCGAAAAAAGTAAAGCTGATTGAGACCACTGCGCAGGCGTACTACGGTAAAGGTTATCAGGATGTGCAGAACCGGGTGCCTAAAATAACCAATACCTGCAACGATCTGAACTGGCGCCCGCAAGTCACCATGAACCGCGCTTTGAAACTGATCTTCGACGCCTATCGTGGTGACACAGCGAACGCGCGGCGGTTGATGGATTAACGACCGATCCCCCAGTATTCAAAACCCTGCGCAACCACAGCCGCTTTTTCATACTGATTGCGTCCATCAAAAATCACCTGCTGACGCATGATTTTTTTCATCAGGTGTAAATCCGGTGCGCGAAATGGCTTCCATTCGGTGACAAGCGCCAGCGCATCTACCCCTTTCAGCGCAGCATATTGATCCTTGGCGAGTTTCAGCGCACCGGACTTGAACCATTGCGCAGGCAACGTGCGGCGCGCAACCGTCATCGCAATAGGGTCGTAGGCCTGCACGCGCGCACCCGCCTCAATCAGCTTGCGAATCAACACCACGGCCGGTGCCTCGCGCATGTCATCGGTGTTGGGCTTGAATGCCAGTCCCCATACACCGATGACCTTGCTTTTTAAACTACTGCCGAAGCGCTTTTTAAGCGCATGGTAAACGCTGAGTTTTTGAATCTCATTGGTTTCTTCAACGGCGGCAAGTATGCGCGGCGTCAGTTTGGCCTGTTTGGTCTGGTAAATCAGCGATTGCACGTCTTTCGGAAAGCATGATCCACCGTAGCCACAACCAGCATAGATAAAGGAATAACCGATACGGTTGTCGGAACCGATGCCCACACGCACATTCTCGACATCCACACCCAGTTTCTCGCACAAATTAGCCATTTCATTCATGAACGAAATGCGCGTGGCCAGCATGGCATTGGCGGCATACTTGGTGAGTTCCGCGTCACGTATGCCCATCGCGATAAAGCGATCATGGTTACGCACATACGGCAGATACAGCGCGCGCATCACCTTCAAGGCACGCTCGTTATCGGTGCCGACTACTACGCGGTCCGGACGCATGAAATCCTCCACCGCATTACCCTCTTTCAGAAACTCCGGATTGCTGGCCACATCAAATTCAATACTGGCTTTGCGTTTCGTCAGTTCGCGCTTAACGATATCGCGCACGCGCTCAATCGTGCCCACGGGTGCCGTCGATTTGTTCACAATCGTGCAATAGCCTGTAATGCCGCGTCCGATCTCCGCAGCTACCGCCATGATCTGACTGACATCCGATGAGCCATTCGCCTGCGCCGGGGTGCCTACCGCGATGAATATCACATCCGCGCCTGCCAACGCTTGCGACAGGCTCAGGGAAAACGTTAGCCGCTTTTGCTTCTGGTTGCGCAAAAGCACTTCACTCAAACCGGGTTCGTAAAACGGAATATCTCCCCTTTTGAGACGCTTGACTCTGGTAGCATCCTTATCCACACAGGTTACGTCGTTGCCCATTTCTGCAAAGCAGGTTCCCGTAACCAACCCGACATACCCGCTACCGATCATGCAAATTTTCATGTGATGGCTCGCATCCGTTAAAGACCGCCAAGTGTACCTCTTAGCCCGCCGTCTTGAATAGCGGCCTGCTCATTTTGTTCAGCTTCACAACCACACCTCGTATGAACCTTGCGCTAAAAATTGATGTAGACACTTACCACGGCACACGCGATGGCATACCCGCGTTGCTGCGTATGCTTGATCTCCACAACGTGCGCGCGACATTTTTATTCAGCCTCGGCCCCGATCACACCGGGCGTGCAATACGGCGCGTGTTTCGTCGTGGCTTTCTGCAAAAAGTATCGCGCACCTCGGTCGTATCTAACTACGGCCTAAAAACGCTTCTCTACGGCACGCTGCTGCCAGGCCCCGATATCAGCCGCCGATGCGCGCCGCTGATGCGCAGCGCGCGCGATGCGGGGCATGAGGTCGGCATACACACCAACGATCATGTCGAGTGGCAGGACCGCGTAGTCAATGCCAGCGAATCGTGGACGCGCCGCGAAATGCAGCGCGCGAACGAACGCTTTGAAACGGTGTTCGGAGCGCGCGCCAACACGCATGGCGCAGCAGGCTGGCAGATGAATGCGCATGCATACCGGCTCACCGCAGAGATGGGTTTTGACTATTGCTCAGATACGCGCGGCACGCATCCGTTTGCGCCGGTTGTTGATGGGCAAATCATCGCGTGTCCGCAGTTGCCCACCACGCTGCCCACGCTGGATGAACTCATCGGCAACAACGGCGTTGACGAAGCCAACGTGGCGCAGCATTTGCTCAATCTGACGCAGCAATCACCCGCAAGCGGCCACGTGTATACCTTACACGCCGAACTTGAAGGCAATCGCTTGAGCCCGGTGTTTGACGCGCTGCTGGCGGGCTGGCGCGCGCAAGGCTACACGCTGACATCCTTGCGCGACTACGCGCAAGCGCTTGATTTAACAGCTTTACCACACCACGCTGTGCGCGATGGTGAAATCGCAGGGCGTAGCGGCGCCTTGTCATTACAAGGTGCTGTCGTTGCATAGCTACAGCATTTGCCTCAATATGCCACTCATCGTGTTACTGGAAATTGTCGCAATCTATGCTTGAAAAACCTGTTCCGGAATTTTCGCTCTCCGCCACCGGCGAAACCATCTTCAGCAGCGCCGGGTTACTCGGCCAATCGTGGGTTTTATATTTCTACCCCAAAGACAACACGCCCGGCTGCACCACCGAAGGTCTGCAATTTCGTGATCTGCATGCCCAGTTCAAAAAACTCGGTTGCACGATTTATGGCGTATCGCGCGACAGCATCAAGTCGCACGAAAACTTCAAAGCAAAAATGAGTTTCCCGTTTGAGCTACTGTCGGACGCCGACGAAATTGCCTGCAAGGCTTTCGATGTCATCAAAATGAAAAATATGTACGGTAAAAAAGTGCGCGGCATAGAGCGCAGTACTTTCGTGATTGATGCCGGCGGCGTGGTGCGCCGAGAATGGCGCGGCGTGAAAGTACCAGGACACGCGCAGGAAGTTTTAGATTTTATAAAAACCCTTTAAAAGCAAACAGATACAACAACCCTTCTCTACACAACTCAAACCTCATGATCCAGCGTAAACCTGCGCCAGCTAAGTCATCCTCTCATTCAAACGTCACCCACCTCCACGCATCGACCAAACTTTTCGTGCTCGACACCAATGTCTTGATGCACGATCCCACCAGCCTGTTCCGTTTCGAGGAACATGATCTCTTCATCCCGATGGCAACACTTGAAGAGCTCGACGATAACAAAAAAGGCATGTCTGAAGTCTCACGCAACGCGCGTCAGGCGAGCCGTTATCTCGACGAACTGATGGGGCATGCTTCGGCCGACATCGCCGATGGAATAGCGCTGGCAGCGCACGGCGACAAAAATGCCAAGGGCCGGTTGTTTTTTCAGACCGAAGCAATCAACGGTGAATTGCCCGCAAAGCTGCCCGGCGGCAAAGCGGACAATCAAATCATCGCCGTCGTCAAACACCTGCAGGAAGAACATGCCAAACGGCAAGTGATCCTGGTGTCGAAAGACATCAACATGCGCATCAAGGCACGTGCGTTGAGCTTTGCTGCCGAGGATTATTTTAACGACAAAGTGCTCGAAGACACCGATCTTCTGTATACGGGAACGCGTGCGCTGCCCAACGGTTTCTGGGAATCACACGGCAAGAATATGGAGTCATGGCAACACTCAGGCCACACGTTTTACCGCGTCAATGGCCCGCTGTGCAGTAGCTTGATTGTCAATGAAATGGTCTACTTTGAAAACGGCAGTGACGATAAGCCGTTTGACGCAAAGGTCGCCGAAGTCAGCGGCAAAACAGCGATTCTGCAAACACTCAAGGATTATAGCCACGCACGCAACAATGTATGGGGCATTGCCGCGCGGAATCGTGAGCAGAATTTTGCGTTGAATCTGCTGATGAATCCGGAAATAGATTTTATTACCCTGCTGGGGCAGGCAGGAACTGGCAAGACGTTGCTCACACTCGCAGCGGGTTTGATGCAAACACTGGAAACCAAACTCTACAACGAAATCATCATGACACGCGTGACCGTGCCGGTAGGCGAGGACATCGGCTTTTTACCCGGCACCGAAGAAGAAAAAATGAATCCGTGGATGGGCGCGCTTGAAGACAACCTCGATGTGCTCAATAAAACCGATGACGCCGCCGGCGAATGGGGCCGCGCCGCCACGCGTGACCTGATCCGTTCGCGCATCAAAGTGAAGTCACTCAACTTTATGCGCGGGCGTACGTTCCTCAACAAATACCTGGTGATTGACGAGGCGCAAAACCTCACGCCCAAGCAGATGAAAACGCTGATCACGCGTGCGGGCCCCGGCACCAAGGTCGTATGCCTGGGCAACATCTCGCAGATCGACACGCCCTACCTCACTGAAGGCAGTTCAGGCATCACTTACGTGGTAGATCGCATGAAAGGCTGGCCGTACAGCGGACACGTCACGCTAATGCGCGGCGAGCGCTCGCGGCTGGCGGATCATGCGGGCGAAGTACTTTAAAAAATCTGTTAAAACAATTACTCAGTTAGTATTGATCGCCGCCCGCATAATTCTCAAACCGCGTGTGCTTTCCAATGAAGGTCAGCGTAACCGGCCCGGTGGGGCCGTTACGCTGCTTTGCGATGATGAGTTCAGCCTTCCCCTTGCTGGCTTCGTTGGTTGGGTTATAAACCTCATCGCGATAAATAAACAGAATCAAGTCGGCGTCTTGTTCGATAGCGCCTGATTCGCGCAAGTCGGACATCATCGGTCGTTTGTCTACGCGTGATTCAACGCTGCGGTTCAGCTGCGACAGCGCGATCACTGGTATTTTGAGTTCCTTCGCCAGGCTTTTCAGTGAGCGTGAAATTTCGGCGACTTCGGTAGCGCGATTTTCTTCGCGGCCCGACGAAGTGCCGCTCATTAATTGCAGGTAGTCCACCACGATCAGGCTCAAGCCGCCACAACTGCGATGCAGGCGCCGCGCGCGTGAGCGCACTTCGAGCGCGTTGAGGCCCGCTGTATCGTCAATATGAATTTGCGAATCGTTGAGTTTGCCCACCGCATCCACCAGCTTGGGCCATTCGCTTTCCTCAAATGTGCCAGAGCGCAGCTTGTGTTGATCAACGCGTCCGACGGAGCCGATCATGCGCAGCGTAAGTTGCGATCCGGACATCTCCATGCTAAACACGCCAGCGGCTTTTTTGAGATTGAGTGCGACATGCTCAACAATATTCATCGCCAGCGCAGTTTTACCCATTGACGGACGAGCGGCGATGACGATCAATTCGCCTGCCTGCAAGCCGGAAGTCATGCGATCCAGATCAACGTAGCCGGTGGCCAGGCCAATCACGTCGTCTTTGTTCTCGCGGCTGTAGAGCATGTCGATGCGCTCGACAGTCTCTGTCAACAGCGGATCAATCTTGACGAAGCCCTGCTTCGCCTTCGCACCCACCTCGGCAATCTGAAATACCTTCGACTCGGCTTCGTCGATCAAATCCTTGGCTTCTCGCCCTTCGGGATTAAACGCGGCATCGGCGATTTCAGTGCCCGCCTGCGCCAACTGGCGCATGATGGCGCGCTCGCGCACGATCTCCGCATATCGGCGAATGTTCGCAGCACTAGGTGTGTTCATCGACAGCGAACCCAGATACGCCTGCCCACCTGATTCTTCCAGCTTGGCGCTGCGCTCCAGACTCTCCGCCACCGTCAGCACATCCGCAGGACGATTGTTTTCAATCAGCAACATGATGTGCTGAAAAATCAGCCGGTGATCAGCGCGGTAAAAATCGGTTTCGCTCATCACATCCGAGATTTTGTCCCACGCGGTGTTGTCGAGCAGCAAGCCGCCCAGCACGGATTGCTCGGCCTCAATCGATTGCGGTGGCACGCGCATCGCCTGAATCTGCGGATCAGACGCGTGATTCGTCAGGCTACTGACAACTTGCATGGCACACATGAGGAAATTACCTAACTATTTGTATTTATTGATTATTTTTAAATGGATCGAATGATAAAATTTAAGGCGCAGAATCGAATCTACATAAAAAAAAGGGCTGTCGCCAGCCCTTTTTTTTCATGCGAAAAAAGTGTTTTGAATTAGGTACTAAGCCGCTACGTACTACGCTGCCTCGCCCAAAACCGAAACGGTAATCCCCACGATCACATCCGCGTGCAGCGCAATCTTGAGCTGCGTATCGCCGATGGTCTTGATCGGGCCGTCGGGCATGCGAATCGACGCCTTGGCGACTTCGAACCCCTGCTTCTTCAGTGCCTCGGAAATATCGCTGTTGTTCACTGAACCAAACAGCTTGCCATCCACGCCGGCTTTCTGTGTGATTTGCACCATCATGCCATCCAGCTTTGCACCGGCGGCTTGCGACGCAGCCAATGCATCGCTTTGTGCTTTTTCAAGTTCAGCACGGCGTTTTTCAAACTCAGCCAGATTCGCCGTGTTGGCGCGTTTGGCCTTGCCGTGCGGAATCAGAAAATTACGCGCGTAGCCGTCTTTTACCTTGACCACATCGCCGAGCTGGCCGAGATTGACTACTTTTTCGAGCAGTATGATTTGCATGTTTATTCCTTAGTGCAGGTCAGTGTAGTGCAGCAGACCGAGGAAGCGCGCGCGCTTCACTGCCACGCCCAACTGACGCTGAAACTTGGCCTTGGTGCCCGTAATACGCGCGGGAATCAATTTGCCGTTTTCGTTAATAAAATCTTTAAGCAGCGCGATGTCCTTGTAATCGATCTGCGTGATTTTCTCTGCGGTAAAGCGGCAGAACTTCCTGCGGCGGAACAGCGCATTACCGCGACGCTTGTTCTTGTCAGTGGGTTTACCCTTGCCTTTACCGAACCTGCCTTTGCCTCCCATCGCCATGATGAGTTTCCTTTATGTTTATCTGTCTATTGAGTCAGTTGCTGAATATGTGTGACGTGCAATACAAGCTGTGTACCGAGTTGCGTGCCCATGCGACGCTTTGCTGCGAGAAATCCATTCACCGTAACTCTGCTGCCTACAGGATACTTTGCTAGAACAGCAGCAATTTCACCGATGGCCACCGCACCCACTTCAAGCTCAGTTTGCCGCTGGATACCTGCCTCAAGCTGCACCGAATGATGGGTGAGTTTGAAGTTTGCCAAGGGCAGCCCGGCGGGCGTGTGGCGTAACGGCTCTAACGTGGTGATTTCTCCTGCGAGCGTAACTGCATTGGCTGCATTGGCATCCACCCTTATGCGGTAACCGTCGCGTCGGGTGCCGGTGCGGCAACAGCAGGCCGGTCATCGGACGACATGCGCGCTTTTTCTTCACGCATCATCGGCGATGGCGCAGTAACCGCTTCGCTCATCAATACTGTTAAATGGCGCAGCACGGCGTCGTTAAACTTGAACGCATGCTCCATTTCCACCAGGGTATCGTTATCGCACTCGATATTCAGCAGCACGTAGTGCGCTTTATGCATCTTCTGGATTGGAAAGGTCATCTGGCGACGGCCCCAATCCTCGTGACGATGGATTTTTCCACCACGTCCGGTAATCAACTGACTATAACGCTCGACCATGCCGGGGACCTGCTCACTCTGGTCTGGATGGACGATAAAAACGATTTCATAATGTCGCATTCAATAGGCTCCTTATGGGCTGTTTACTGATGGGCCTTCCGTTATGCGAGACGGTAAGGCAAGGATTAAACTTCTTTTAAAAACAACTACTTACAACAATTATCGACAATCTCGGCAGAACTCGACCACTGAGGCTGACAAGTCGAGGCGCGGATTCTACAGTAAACCGCTGAATTTTCAAGTAAAACTTGGGATCAGCCATGCTCAAATCGATAGTGCGCAGACTCAAACCCAGGTGCTAACTATCCGCTAAAGTGCCCGTCAGAGCGGCCTCAATGGCCTGTGACAGCTTGTCGGTAATCTCGGCGCAGTGGGCGTCATTAACAATGTACGGCGGTGCCAGCAGCACGTGGTCGCCGTGTTTGCCATCCACCGTGCCACCCATGGGGTAACAAATCAGGCCACGCGCGAAGGCTTCGCGTTTGATTCGCGTATGAAGCTTCAGCGCGGGATCAAACGTCGATTTTGTCGCGCGATCAACCACCAGCTCTACGCCCAGAAACAGCCCGCGCCCGCGCACATCGCCGACATGCGGTTGATCGGCAAACTTTGCCTGCAATTGCTTTAACAGCGCGCTGCCTTGCTCGCACACGTTGTCGAGCAGTCGTTCGCGTTCGATAGTGTGTTGCACCGCCAGCGCCGCCGCACAGGCCATCGGGTGGCCTAAATAGGTGTGGCCATGCTGAAAAAATCCACTACCGCCTTGAACGGCATCGAAAATTTTCTTCGATACCAGTGTCGCACCGATAGGCTGATAGCCCCCGCCCAGCCCTTTGGCCACCACGCACAAGTCGGGAACGATGTCTTCCTGCTCGTAGGCAAACAGCGTACCGGTGCGCCCCATGCCGCACATCACTTCATCCAGAATCAGCAGGATGCCGTGCTGATCGCAAATCTCGCGTACGCGCTTGAAGTAGCCCGGCACGGCGGGAACGGCACCCAAAGTTGCACCCACCACGGGTTCGGCAATAAATGCGATGACGCGTTGCGGGCCTACACGCTGCAACGTTTCTTCAAGTTCATTCGCAACGCGCAGCCCGTAATCTGCCTCCGACTCACCTTCTTTACGATCCCGGTAGGCATAACATGGTGCGACGTGCTCAACGTTCATCAACAGCGGCGCAAACTGTTGCCGACGCCACATATTGCCGCCGACAGCCAACGCCCCCAGCGTGTTGCCATGATAGCTCTGCCGGCGACCGATGAATAAATCCCGCTCCGGCTCGCCCGCTTCAAGAAAATACTGCCGTGCGAGCTTCAAGGCCGCTTCTATGCCCTCTGAGCCGCCTGACACAAAATACACGCGCTCAAACACATTGCCGCTGGCCTTGATTAAGAAATCCGCCAGCGCTTCTGCGGGTTCACTGCTGAAAAACGCCGTGTGCGCATAGGCGAGCTTTTCGGCCTGCGCCTTCATCGCCTCAATGATTGCGCGGTGCCCGTGGCCGAGGCACGATACCGCCGCACCACCCGAAGCATCCATGTAGCGCTTGCCCGCCCGATCGATCAGGTAAGGCCCCTCACCGGCAACGGCTACCGGCGGCTCAACTTTCGCATCGCGGTGAAAAATATGATTCATGTCGTAAAAAAAGCAGCTGCATGGTTAGCCACGGCTTTGCTCAAAGGGTATGACAATACGATGGATCAGGCACGCAACAGTTCGAGCACACCCTGAATCTCTTTGCGCAGTATCGCGCTATTGGCGTGCGCACTGGCCACGGCAGCGACCATGCCTGCATCCAATTCAGCCGACGCCAAAGCCGCGTCGTTGCCGCGGGACTTATTGCCGCGCCCGCCGTCACTGGCCAGTTCATCCAGTTGATTTCTGGCGCCACTGATGGTGAAGCCCTGATCGTAAAGCAGCTCGCGGATGCGGCGGATCAGCAGCACTTCGTGGTGCTGATAATAACGGCGGTTACCACGGCGTTTTACCGGTTTGAGCTGGGTGAATTCCTGCTCCCAATAACGCAGCACGTGCGGCTTTACACCGCACAGCTCGCTCACTTCGCCGATGGTGAAGTAGCGCTTCGCCGGGATCGGCGGAAGCGGTATTTTATGGCTTGGACTTTCCATTGGCGTAGCGCTGCTCCACCATGGCCTTCAGCTTTTGCGAGGCGTGGAAGGTAACAACGCGGCGCGCGGTGATCGGAATTTCTTCGCCGGTTTTCGGGTTACGGCCAGGACGCTGCGGCTTAATGCGCAATTGGAAATTGCCGAATCCAGACAGCTTGACACCTTTGCCAGCCTCAAGACCGTGGCGGACTTCTTCAAAAAACGTTTCGACCATATCTTTGGCCTCACGTTTGTTGAAACCTACTTTTTCGAATAACAGATCGGCGAGTTCAGCCTTCGTTAAAGTCATGTGTCCCCTCTTAGCGAAGCTTGGCGTTGAACTTATTTTGCAGGATTTTTATGATTACCGAGACTGCGGAATCGACTTCCGCATCGGTCATTGTTTTATGAGTATCCTGTACTAACATCCTGAATGCAAGACTTTTTTTACCGTTTTCCATGCCTGCACCACGGTAAATGTCAAACACTGAAAAGTCAACAATCGCTGTCGATTTTTCTGCGTTAACCGCATCAAGAATCGCTTGATACGTTACATTTTCGTCAAAAATTAATGCCAAATCGCGCCAAACTGGGGGGAATTTCGAGATCGCCCCATATTTGGGCAGTCGTCGCGATGCCACGGCATCCAACTCGACATCAAACAATATAGGCGAAAATGTTAAATCGTATTTTTGCCGCCAGCGCGGATGCAGTTCGCCAATCCACCCGATGCTGTTGCCCGCGCGCAACACGCGCGCGCTTTTGCCGGGATGTAATGCCGGATGCGCAGCCGCCTCAAACCCCAAAGTGCCGGGTTGAAACAACGCTTCGAGATCCGCCTTCACATCGTGAAAATCGACGGGCCGTGATGGGCGTATGCCCCACTGTTCATTCACAGCATCACCGCAAGCTGCCGCACCGATACGCCACGGCTGCTGAAAGT
Organism: Betaproteobacteria bacterium; assembly: GCA_947486575.1. Lineage (GTDB taxonomy): Bacteria > Pseudomonadota > Gammaproteobacteria > Burkholderiales > SG8-41 > UBA5216. The sequence continues at coordinate 18,494 of CANKUB010000067.1, forward strand.
CATCGGCACCGTTGCTCGTTCCCCCGCCCCGCACAAAGCATCGTCCAACTTCAAACAAGCGCACACGCGGCTGTTTGCGATGCAAATTGTAGGCGACCGCGCCGATCAATCCCCCGATCAAACTTGAACGCATCACCGCCATCTGGCTGGCAATGGGATTGGCCAATTTAATGGGTGAAGCATTCGCACAAAAATCCTGCTCCCAAGCCGGATCTACAAAACTGTAGGTTACGGCTTCCTGATAATCGCGCGCAGCCAGCATGCAGCGTAACGCGGACGTTGAGCGTTGCCGCTCCACAGCCGGCAACGCCACTGAAGCTACCGCAGGCGGTACGGACGGAATGCGGTTGTAGCCGTGGATGCGCGCCACTTCTTCGATCAGGTCTTCCTCAATGGACACATCAAAACGGTGCGCGGGCGGTGTTACCCGCAACCCGCCTGAAATCGCTATGTGTTCGAAGCCCAGACGCGTGAATATGCCAGCCACGGTATCAGCCGAAAATTCGATGCCCAGCACGCGCGTAATTCTATCGAGGCGCAAGTCCACTGCTTTGCGCTCTGGTAACTGTGGTAACGCTGCGCGGCCCTCCGCTATCGGCCCCGCGCTGCCGCCGCAAATATCCAGCACCAGGCCCGTGGCGCGTTCCATCGCCTCATGTGCACCCGCAAAATTCACGCCGCGCTCGAAACGGTACGACGAATCCGACCCGAAGCCCAGCACGCGCGATTTGCCGGCAATCACGTCTGGTTGAAAGAAAGCTGCTTCAAGCAGAATGTCTTGCGTATCATTTTCAACAGCGCTGTGCGCACCGCCCATGATGCCCGCAAGGGCGAGCGCCTTTTGGTCATCAGCAATGACCAGAAACGAATCATTGAGTTCGCGGGTTTCGCCATTGAGCAATGTGAGTTTTTCGTGCGACTGAGCGAAACGAACATGGATGCCGCCATCGATTTTGGCTGCATCAAACGCGTGCATCGGCTGGCCCAGTTCCATCATCACATAGTTGGTCACATCCACCACCGCGCTGATCGAACGCACGCCGCTGCGTGCAAGACGCCGCACCATCCACGACGGTGTGGGCGCTTTGGCATTGACGCCACGCACCAGACGGCCAACATATAGCGGGCAGGATTGCGGCGCATGCAGCATAATCGTTGGCTTGGCGCTGTGCGTTGCTTCAATGACAGTGATGTTCGGCGGCACTACAGCCGCGCCGCTCAACGCAGCAACCTCACGCGCCATGCCACGCAAACTCAAACAATCGCCGCGATTAGGCGTAGGTTTGCTGTCGAAAATAATATCATTTAAATCAAGCACTTGTCTGATATCGGCGCCGATGACTGCATCTGCCGACAGTTCATACAAACCCTCTGCTGCATCGCTCAAACCCAACTCTTTGGCCGAGCACAACATGCCGCTGGATTCAACGCCGCGCACCTTGGCCGCCTTGATTTCCATGCCCGGCAACTTCGCACCCACCAGTGCAGCGGGTACGCGCATGCCTGCGCGCACGTTAGGTGCGCCGCAAACAATGGTCAGGGGTGCCGCATCTGCGTTTCCGGCAGTATTCACCTGGCACACATTCAGTCGATCCGCGTTCGGATGCTTTTCCACCGATAGCACCTCACCCACCACTACGCGATCAAACGCGGGCGCGACAGTGGCCACGCCCTCGATTTCAATGCCACCAAAGGTGAGCAAATCCGCCAGCTCGCGCGTTGTGAGCGACGGGTTCACAAAGGTACGCAACCAGTTTTCAGAAAATTTCATGGCGCAGCCACTACCTAACTGAACTGCCGCAAAAAGCGCAGATCATTTTCAAAGAATAGCCGCAGATCATTCACGCCATAGCGCAACATGGTAAGCCGATCGAGGCCCATACCAAACGCAAAGCCCTGAAATTTTTCGCTGTCGATATTAACGTTCTTTAGCACCTGCGGATGCACCATGCCGCAGCCGCCGATTTCCAGCCAGCCTTCGCCGAAGCTCATGTCAATTTCAGCCGATGGCTCGGTGAACGGAAAAAACGACGGGCGAAAACGCACCTGCAAATCAGCACGCTCAAAAAACAATTTGAAGAATTCGGTGACGATGCCTTTGAGATTGGCAAACGAAATACGCTCATCAATCCACAAGCCCTCAACCTGATGAAACATCGGCGAGTGCGTCGCGTCCGAATCCACGCGATACACCCGCCCTGGCGCAATGATGCGTATCGGCGGCTGATGCGATTCCATGTAGCGCACCTGTATCGGCGAGGTATGCGTGCGCAGCAAATGCTTGCCGCCCTCAAGGTAAAACGTGTCGTGCATGGAACGCGCTGGGTGATTTTCCGGCTGGTTCAGCGCGGTGAAATTGTAGAAGTCGGTCTCGATTTCCGGCCCATCGGCGACCTCAAAGCCAAGCGAGTGGAATATCTGCTCGACGCGCTCCAGCGTGCGCGACACCGGATGCAAACCACCAAAGCCGCTACCGCGTCCGGGCAGTGTGACATCCAGCGACTCTTCTTCTAGCTGCGCCTCCAGCCTGCTGTTTTGGATAGCTTCACGTCGCTCTGTAAGCGATTGTTCTATAAGTGTTTTTGCAGCGTTGATCCGCGCACCCATGACAGGCTTTTCGGCGGCGGGCAACTTACCCAAACCTTTGAGTTGCTCAGTGAGCAAACCCGTTTTGCCGAGGTAACGCGCCTTGGTTTGCTCCAGCTCATCAGCGTCGCTGATCCGGGCAAATGCAGCAAGTGCGTCTTTTACAAGGGCGTCAAGGTCTTGCATGGTTAGTGAGCATTATTGTTTCAGCAATCGTATCGCAAAAAAAAGAGGCTGGTGAGCCTCTTTTTTCCAAGGCTGCCTGCGATTACCAAAAACCGCAGTGACCTTCTCGTTACGCCGTTGCGGGTGCGCCCGCCAGGTTGGCTTTCGCTGTGGCAACAAACTGGGCAAAAGCCGGTTTGTCGAGCACGGCAATATCGGCCAGCACTTTGCGATCCACTTCAATCGCGGCCTTTTTCAAGCCGTACATGAATTGGCTGTAGCTCAGGTCATGCTCGCGTACGGCTGCGTTGATACGCGCAATCCACAATGAGCGGAATACACGCTTTTTATTGCGGCGATCACGATAGGCATATTGCCCGGCGCGCATCACCGCTTCGTTGGCGACGCGGAAGACGTTATTACGACGACCGCGGAAACCTTTGGCTTTTTCGAGGACTTTTTTGTGTGCCGCGCGGGCGATCACACCACGTTTAACTCTTGGCATGGCAGATCTCCTTTAATAGGGCAACATGGCACGGACTGCACGCAAATCCGACGCGTGCACAGCGGTACCGCCGCGCAACTGACGCTTGCGCTTGGTGCTTTTCTTGGTGAGTATGTGACGCATAAAGGCCGAGCCGCGTTTGATTCCGCCACTACCCTGCTTGCGGAAACGCTTGGCCGCGCCACTCTTGGTCTTGAGTTTCGGCATGACTACCTCTTCTTCTGACATAGCGCCAGGTGTTTGCGAATAAGCTCGCAAAACTTTTAGAACCCGGACAACTACTTTTATTTACCGCTGGTATACGACTGAATTGCCACTAAAACAATTTACTTCTTTTCTGCACTGACTGGCTCTGCGGCTTGCGCTGCTGCTGCAACCACTACTGCGGCTGCGGGTGCTGCTGGTTTTGCCACCGGTGCCGCTACAGCGGCTGCTTTCGGCGCTGCTTTAACTACCGGCTTACCGCCTTTTTTGGGCGACATCACCATCACCAACTGACGCCCTTCCATTTTCGGAAACTGCTCAACAATCGCAAAGGGTTCTAATTCGCTGCGTATGCGTTCGAGCAGCCGAATGCCAAACTCCTGATGCGCCATTTCACGTCCCCGATAACGCAACGTGATTTTGGCCTTGTCGCCTTCCTCCAGAAACCGTAACAGGTTCCTGATTTTAATCTTGTAATCGCCCTCATCCGTACCAGGCCGGAATTTGACTTCCTTGACCACGATCTGCTTTTGCTTCAGCTTGGCTTCGTGCTGGCGCTTGCTTTCACGGTATTTGAACTTGCCAAAATCCATGATGCGGCACACTGGCGGAACCGCTGTCGGTGCTATTTCCACCAGATCCAGTTCAGCCTCTTCGGCCAGCTTGTTAGCTGCCGCGATGCTGACAACACCGAGCGGCTCACCCTCTACGCCGATCAGGCGCACTTCGGGGGTGGTGATCTCTGTGTTGATGCGGGCTTCTTTTTCCTGTGCTATGCGATAACTCCTTGATTTTATTAAACTTAAAACCTTAATCGTTCTATCGTTCTATCGTTCTGCTAGCGTCCGCGCTGGGCTTCATCCTGTTTCACACGAGAAATGAACTCCGCCAGAGCCATTTGGCCCAAATCTTCACCTTTACGGGTTCTGACGGCAACCACGCGGGCTGCCACTTCCTTATCGCCAACCACCAGCTGATAAGGCAGCTTTTGGAGACTATGTTCGCGTATTTTATAGGAAATCTTCTCATTTCTCAAGTCGGATATGGCGCGCACACCAGCGGCTTTCAGCGCCAATTCCACTTCTTTGGCGTAACCCGCCTGATTTTCCGTAATACTTGAAACCACTGTCTGCACCGGTGCCAGCCATACGGGCATCGCTCCGGCGTAGTTCTCAATCAGAATGCCAATGAAGCGCTCCAGAGAGCCCAGAACGGCGCGATGCAGCATCACCGGCGTATGGCGCGTATTGTCTTCGGCCACGTATTCAGCGCCCAATCGTTCGGGCAGCGCGAAATCCAGTTGCAAGGTGCCGCACTGCCACACGCGCGCCAGCGAGTCTTTGAGCGAAAACTCGATTTTCGGGCCGTAAAAAGCGCCCTCGCCCGGATTCAACTCCCATTGCAGATTTTTCGCATCAAGCGAAGCTTTCAACGCAGCTTCCGCGCGATCCCACACTTCATCAGCGCCAATACGTTTGGGCGGACGTGTCGACAGCTTGATCTCTATCTCGTTAAAACCAAAATCCGTATACACGCCGCGCAGCAAATCGATAAAGCGCCCCGCCTCGTCCTGAATCTGTGCTTCGGTGCAAAAAATATGCGCGTCGTCCTGCACAAAGCCGCGCACGCGCATCAGCCCGTGCAGCGCGCCGGACGGCTCGTTGCGATGGCACGACCCAAACTCCGCGATGCGCAACGGCAAATCGCGGTAACTCTTTACACCCTGATTAAAAATCTGCACGTGCCCAGGACAATTCATCGGCTTCACCGCGTAGTCGCGCTTTTCCGACTCGGTGGTGAACATGTGATCGCGATAGTTTTCCCAGTGGCCGGATTTCTCCCACAGCACTCGGTCCATCACCATCGGTGTACGCACTTCGTTGTAGCCCGCGTCGTTGAGCAAACCGCGCATGTATTGCTCGATGATCTGCCACACCGTCCAGCCGTGCGGATGCCAGAACACCATACCCGGCGCTTCGTCCTGCAAGTGAAACAAATCAAGCTGTCGGCCGAGTTTGCGATGATCGCGTTTCTCAGCTTCTTCGAGGCGATGCAGATACGCTTCCTGATCCTCTTTTTTCGCCCACGCGGTACCGTACACGCGCGTCAGCATTTCATTTTTGGAATCGCCACGCCAGTACGCACCGGCGACTTTCATCAGCTTGAATACTTTGAGCTTGCCGGTTGAGGGCACATGTGGCCCACGACACAGGTCAATAAAATTATCCTGCTTATACAAAGAGATAGCTTCATTCGACGGAATCGACGCGATGATTTCTGCCTTATACTTTTCTCCCATGTCGGTAAAGAATTTGACCGCTTCATCACGCGGCATTTCCGTGCGAACCACCTTCACGTCGCGCTTGGCAATTTCATTCATGCGCTTTTCAATCACCGCCAGATCTTCGGGCGTGAATGGCCGCTTGTATGAAAAATCGTAGAAAAATCCGTCATCAATCACTGGCCCTATCGTCACCTGCGCATCAGCAAAAAGCTCCTTCACCGCATGCGCCAGCAAGTGCGCTGACGAATGGCGCAACACTTCAAGACCAGCAGAATCCTTGTCGGTGATGATCGCAAGCTCCGCATCGGCATCCATGCAAAACGAAGTATCCACCACCTTGCCGTTCACCCGCCCCGCCAGCGCGGCTTTCGCCAAGCCCGGGCCAATGGAGGCGGCAACCTCAGCCACCGTTACCGCGTTCTCAAACGAGCGTATCGAACCATCGGGAAGTTTTACATTGACCATTTTCATTTCTCCTTACCTGCACCTGCCACAAACAAAAAAAGTGCGGACCAGCCGCACTTTTTCAATCCAACATTGGAAATCAGGACGCGACTAGACTCTGGCTATTGTTCGCCCCAAGTTCGCGGGCTTATTGGTTTTATCGGCCCCCCTATACACACTATCCGCACAGTCGAACTCCCGCAAGTTCATTATGATAATGCCTTGAATTTTATCACAATTTCCGCTTTGAAATACTGAAAAATTGCCAAACGCTATTGCCAAACTAGCGCGAGAAAGTTCTCACATAGCGCACTAGCTGCCAAATTTCCTCATCACTCAAGTGTTTTGCAGGCGGCATGGCCGCATCCGGCGAACCATTCTGGATAATCCAGAACAGCTGGCCGTCGGGTAGCTCGCTCATGATTTCCTTGCAGGTGAAATTGCGTGGTCGCGGCACATATTGGCTGGCTAAGTAACCCTTCCCGTCGCCTTTAGCCCCGTGACAAAAGACGCAGGGCACTGACTTGGACTTGCCGGTAAACGAGCGCTCACCTGCCTGAATCACCTCTGGCGAGGCAGGCAAAGGGTTGGTGCGGGCCAGATACTCGGGTGGCGCCTTGACAGTCACACGGCGTTGAGGACATTCACCCGGAGCCGGGTCTGCTGCTGCAACCGTCTGGGCTATCAGGGCGAGGCTGAGCCAGAACGCATGTGCGAGTAATTTTTGACGGCTATCTGGCGCTGACATGAATGATTCCCTAGTAGATCGTTCCATTAAAACAAATACACATTATGCCACCTCTAGCTCAAACTTGTTCCAGCGGAAAACAACCGGGCTGGCGTTGAGTTCGTCAATACCCTTCAGGATGCGCATCTTGAGTTCCTCGACGGAAGCCACCCGGATATGGCGCA
>CANKUB010000068.1 GCA_947486575.1 Betaproteobacteria bacterium
ACCGAGAGGAGTTGAAAGCAGCGGTGAGATCACACCTGCACCGTCGCCAACGGCAGCCCGATGTGATCAAGCGTTTCTTCCACGGCGAGCACGTCCGGTATGCCGCTTGATTCCCTGTGTAGGTCATATTTTCGTAGCGGAGTAATAAGTGCGTAACGATCTCCCATCAACGACGCTACGCCCGCGCGCGCGAGATTCCGCATAATCGCATCATCGTACACGCGCCTTGCCAGCACACTCTCTTCTCTAAAGCGTGATTGCAATCGCGGCATCAGTGAGAATTCAAAGCCGTCGATTCGCTGATGGCGATTAATCACCGCTTCGCGACAAATAAACGCATCTTCCTCGTTGCTTGCCGCAGTTGTCGATTTGTCCGGCGTGAATTTCAATGGCGCCAATGCGTCCAGCCTTTTCAAGGCTGCTTTCTGCTCGGCAAACTGGTCAGGTCCTTTGCCCCACCAGCGGCGAATCGATGCGAACATGGTAGATGCCAACCCTATTGGTAGAGATTTCATGCGCTATTTTTCACCACGCTACAAATCAGAGTGCAACGAAAACCGGGCATAAACAGGGTCAGACTATTAATATGTAACCTATTGTTTTAATTGATATGTTTTATGTAATGGATATCATCCTTTGCTCACTGGGAACAGCCAGCCGCTTAATTACGCTAGGATGAAAGTCACTCAACGTGACACAGATACCCAACGGTGCAAAATTTCTTGACTATAAAAAATAGCCTGCAAGGCGCAGTCGTACTGGCTGCGGCCCTGCTCAACCCGAGCGCTGCCGCCCAACCGTCCACGACATCCACTGAAATCGTCGCCTTTACCCCACGGGGCGAAGTGCGGCGCATACAGCAGGTTGCCGTACGCTTTAGCGCCGACATGGTGCGGCTGGGTGAAGGCGATGCAGCAGCGCCGGTTGCGGTGAGTTGTCCGCAAGGCAATGCGGATACCCCCAAGGGACGCTGGGTGGATACGCGTCGTTACGTGCTGGAGTGGGCGCGCGATTTGCCGGTGGGCACGCGCTGCGTCGCCACGATGCGCCAGGGCATGAAAACGCTCGAAGGCCGCGATGTCAAAACCGTCGGCCCGTGGGAATTCACTACCGGCGGGCCCAAGCTGATCAGCCAACTCCCCTATAACGGCAGCAGCGTGCGCGAGCACGAGATTTTTCTACTGCGGCCCGACGCCCAGCCTGATGTCGCCAGCGTTGATCGCCATCTGCAATGTCAGGCCGAGGGGGATACGTCCATACGCACCGAGCGCCTGTCACGAGAGGAAGGTGTACGCGCCATGCAGTCGCGGCAGCCCGGCTTTAACGAACGGGATTGGGATGCGCAATTCTGGATGGCCTATCGCTGCGCCAAGCCATTCGCCAACAGCGTGAAAATGCGACTGATCTGGGGTGCCGGGATTGCCACGACCGGCGGGGTGGCAAGCAAAACAGATCAAATCATTAACTACACCGTGCGGCCGCTGTTCACGCTGAACGTGAGCTGCGGCGTACTCGACGGCAATCCGGGGTGTGATCCGCGCAACGGCCTTAATTTGCGATTCAGTGCCCCAGTTTCTCCAGTGGAATTCGACAAGATCAGGTTCACCGCCGATGGCGATAAGCCCATTGCGCTGCGTCCGGTAAATCAGAACGCACCACTAACCTACGCCTCAACCGAGGCGCTGGAAATCCTGGATGAAGGCGGCAAGGTCAGCGTATCGCTCGCTGAGATCTTGCGCGACATCGATGGCCGCACCCTGACCAATGCAGGGGAATTTCCTAAAACCATTAGCGTCGCCAAGTTGCCGCCGTATATCGGCTTTGTTCACAACAACAACGCGGTGCTGGCACGCACCTCGGAAAGCGGCAAGCCCGCGCAACTGGTGGTGGCCGCACGCTACGTCGAGCGGCGTCTCACCGCCAAAGCAGCGCGTATAGGCGGCGAGCACGGCGAAGCCGGTGAAAAATCCGCGCTTGCATTGTTGCGCACGCCACCTAACTGGCCCCAAAAGGATAGCGGCGATGCGTATCCGGTTATCGCGCAACAAAGCGCGCTCCTGCCCACACCTGCCGACTTGCCGCTAGCAACAGACAGTACCGCGATGGCTTTTTATGGCTTGCCACTCAACAAGCCGGGCCTGTGGCTGGCGGAACTCGACAGCCCCGCATTCCGCAATGCCCGCAACGAAGCGCAGCGCCCGCCGTCACAACGCGCGCGGCTGGTCCAGGTGACCAATCTGAACATCACTCTGCGCTCCAGCGTGCACGGCAATTCGTTGATCTGGGTTACCGGCTTTGATAACGGCAAACCGGTTGCCGGTGCCGATGTCGCGGTTTACGACTGCAACGATGCGCTAGTGTGGCGCGGCAAATCCGCTACTGACGGCACGGCGAGCGTCGCCCTGAACGAAGGCTGCTTCGCCACAGGTTATTCCAACGGCTACAACGTTGTCGTGCGCAATGGCGACGATCTGGCGGTGCTGCAATTTCAGTCTTATCGCAACCCGCACCAAAACAACGGCCCCGTGGTGGGCCACACCATGCTCGACCGCACGCTGCTCAAGGCCGGCGAAACACTGCACCTGGAAAACCATGTGCGCGAGCAAGTGGCGAACGGGTTCAAGCACTTACCCTCCGGCGAAGGCACATTCGAAATTCGTTTTAATTACAATGAGTTAGTGCATAAGGCCGAAATCCAGTGGAACGAACATGGTGCGGCAAATGCCACCTGGCGTATACCAGCCAATGCCAAACTGGGAAGTTACGTGGCGCGCATCACCGATGGCGCTTCCGGCGCAACCTACGACGCACAGTTTCAGGTGGAGGAATTCCGCGCGCCGGTGTTTGACGCCAAACTTTCCGGCGCGCCGGTATGGCGTACAGCCACGCAGCAGGAATTGCCGATTGAAGCCTCGCTTAACTTTCTCGCGGGCGGCGCGGCAGCGGGTGAAAAAGTATCTGTGCAAGGGCGCTGGACGATGAGTGCACCCGCACCTGTAGCCGGGTTTGACTTCACCAATCGCCGCGTCGTACCCTTTGCGACGCAAACAGAAACCGCACGTCCGCTGACGCTCGACAACAAAGGCGAGGCGCGCACCACCCTCACCCCGCCCGCTACGCAAAACGCCATTACGCTGCTGGCGGAGATGCAATTCTCCGACCCGAATGGCGAAGTGCAAACCATCGCGCAACGCTACGCTGTGTGGCCGTATCCCAACAAAGTGGGCGCGCGGGCAACCGTAACGCCAGACACCACCGGCAATGCCACGCGTGCGGTAGAACTCGTCGGCGTAGTGCTCGATGCCACCAACAAACCGCTCGCCGCCAAGAGCGTGCAGTTCACTGCTGCAAGGGCGCGCAGCAATGGCAATGGCTTTTTCGATTTAACAGGAGAGGAAAAACCCGCCTGCCAAGGCAGTACCAATGCGCAGGGCCAGGCGCGCTGTGATTGGCAGCCCGGCCCCTACATCAGCACCAGCAGTAACAACGAACTTTGGCTGATCACCGCCCGCGTGGAAGGCGAACAACACATCGCCACCGCGACACTGTATGACTGGCAATTGCGCTGGGCGCCCTCCAGCGCCGTACTGGAGATCGAAGGCGTCAATGGACAGGACGCCAATGCCGCACTCGCGCCCAGCGACACCGCGCAATTGCGCGTGCGTGCGCCGTTTGTGCCCGCAACTATGTTGCTGACCATAGAGCGCGAAGGCGTGCTGGCGCACAGCGTGCATGCCATCGAAGCCGCCGAAACCCGTCTGCCCATCGCGCTGCAAGGGAACTACGCACCCAACGTGCAAATTTCTGCCAGCTTTGTGCGTCCTGTTGCGGTCGAAAAAGACGCCGCAGCCAATCCTTCGGCATCCGCGCAAACCAGCGCCCAGCATGCGATTCAGTTACGGGTTCAGCCAACAGCGTACGCGCTGACCGTCACCGTCAAACCGCAGCGTGATGAAGCACGAGTACGCGAAAAAGTACCGGTCACCGTGACATTACGCACAGCACAGGGCGCGGCATCTGGCGCACGCGTGACGCTGATTGTGGTGGACGACGCGCTGCTGGCATTACGGCCCAACACGACCTGGAACCTGTTTGCCGCAATGACACGGCAGCGCAGCGCGCAACTAAGTCACTACACGCTGGCAGCGCTGCTCGCGCGCGAAATCGCCACCGGCCCGCGCCGTGATTTCCGGCCACAGGATGAGCGGTTGTCGCAGCAAGATGCCGCAGAAGCGGGCATGGGAGTTCGCGCAATGGCCGCGCCCGCGCCTGCCGCACGAGCCGCAGCCCAACCATCAGCACCACCGCCACCCGCCGGTGCAGGCGGCGCGACTGATCCCGCTGTGCGTTCGGATTTTTCTTCTCTCGCGTTATGGCGCACCGATGTGGTGACCGACGCCAGCGGCACCGCCACTGTTGACGTGCCCTTCAACGACAGCCTCACACGGTGGCGTATCGTCGCGGTGGCAACACACGAAGCAGATCGCTTTGGCACAGGAGAGGCCACGCTGCGCACCGTGCAGCCGTTGCAGGTGGTCAGTGGCCTGCCGTTAAGCGTGCGCAGCGGCGATGTGCTGACGCAAAAAGTCACGCTGCGCAACACCACGCAGCAAAGCGTGACCGTTGAATTCTCGGCGCGCGCGCAACTACGGATGAGCGAAGGTACACCCACGGCGATGCAAGCCGATGCCGCAAGAGGTCTGGTTATCAACCGCAAGCTCACGCTCAAACCCGAAGAGAATCAGGAAGTCACCTGGCCAGTCAGCGTGCCTGATGGCGTTGACCGACTGAAATGGGCGATCACGGCAAAGTCCGGCGAGCTGGGTGATGCCATCGAAATCGAGCAGGTAGTAACGCCCGCCGTGCCCGTCACCGTGCGGCAGGCAATGCTTTTGCAAATCGATAAATCCGTCAACGTACCCATCGCGCAGCCCACCGGCGCACGACCGGGCGCAGGCGGCGTATCGGTCGATTGGAAAGCCAGCCTTGGCGATGCCGCCCTGCTTGAAGTGCGCAAGTGGATGCGCGCGTATCCGTTCATCTGCCTTGAACAAAAAACCTCCAAGCTCGCCGCACTGGGCGACCGCGACGGCTGGGATGCACTGATGCGCGAACTGCCCAAATATCTGGATGGCAACGGGCTCGCGCGTTACTTCCCCACCACGCAATTGCCGGGCAGCGAAATACTCACCGCCTATGTGCTCGACACTGCCGCCGCACTGAAGTGGCCGGTGCCCGCTGCGGAAAAAGTGCGCATGCTGAATGGACTGCGCGCGCAACTCAGTGGCCGCACGCAGGCGCTGGATTGGGCGCCACAGGATGTCAGCGTGGCACGCGCGCTCTCGCTACAGGCGACCGTCATCGAGCAGGAACCTGCACGTGCGCTGGAACGCGTTGTCACACCGGTGGACATGGCCTCGCTGCCCACCACGGCGCTGGTGGATTGGGTACGTTACCTGCTGGCCTCGCCGAAAAGCGCCACGCGCGCTGATGCATTGAAGGAAGCCGCCAACACGCTGCGCTCGCGTTACGACGTGCAGGGCACGCGTTTGAACTGGCGCAACGAGGCGCGCGAAAACTGGTGGTGGTTCATGTGGAACGGCAACGTCGCCGCCGCACGCACCGCATGGATCGTCAACCGCTGGAGTGCGGAAGACCCAAGCTGGAAAGACGATCTGCCGCTATTGGTCACCGGCCTTGTCGGACGGCAGCAGCAAGGCCATTGGGGTACTACCACGGCCAATGTATGGGGATCGATAGCACTTGCAGATTTTGCGCGAGTACGCGAGGCGGAACCGGTGAGCGGCAGCAGCACCATGCGCATCGGTGGGCAAAACGCGACTGTCACCTGGCCCACCGTGGCAAGCACCGCGTTAACCTGGCCGCGCGATGGCGCAAAAGACAATCTGTCACTCACGCACAGCGGTAGCGGCGCGCCGTGGGCCACGGTCGCCATACGCGCAGCGGTGAAGCTGGATAAGCCCGCAGCGCAGGGCCTTTCCGTGTCACGCACAGTAACGCCCATCGAACAAAAGGTAGCAGGATTATGGAGCGTTGGCGACGTGGCGCGCGTGACCCTCAACATGTCCAGCAGCGCAGCGCTCACGTGGGTGGTGATTCGCGACCCGGTGCCCAGCGGGGCAACGATTCTCGGTCGCGGACTGGCACGCGAAAGCACGCTGGCGCAGCAAGGCCAGCAACGTGCGGGCGCATGGCCGGTATTTGAAGAACGCGCCGCCGAAAGCTACCGCGGCTACTATCGTTACGTACCGCAGGGTCAGTGGAGCGTCGAATACACCATGCGCCTCAATAACGCAGGTACGTTTGAGTTTCCGCCTGCTCGGGTGGAGGCGATGTATGCGCCAGAAATTTTTGGCGAGACGCCGATAGCTCCCTTGAACGTGCCGCACTGACCACCATAACCATCTGTTTTTATTCAATTTTTTTATGATTGCACTTGATCGATTGCGTCTGCCGAATTGAAGCATGCCGCTGCGGGATTACTGCTCATTTCTGCTTGTCTTGCAGCCGTCGTACTTTGGTTACAGTGGCCGCGCAGCCTCGATCTGCCCATCGGCGAATTGCAAACAACCTATCACACCAACGCAGGCAACCACGAAGTGGCGATGACGTTAGTGAGAACACAGTCGCGGGATCACGGTCCGGCTACTTTGCACATCAAAACCAAGGTCGGCGAAATCGTGGCGCACACTTACTACAACTACGACACGCTAATGGATACCCCGGCAGGCACCTGGCATCTGGGCTGGGTCGACGGCGACATCTGGCCTGATGTCATTGTCGAAACCAGTCGTAACAATCCGGACGTATTCGTCGTACGCAGCAGCGATGGCATGGTTCGTGAAATGCCTGCGCAATAGCCTGCTGAATCGGCACGAGAAATCTCGCCTATAATTCATTGCACTCAACGCATTTTTACTCGCCACAAAGGAGATTCATTCCATGCTGATCGTCGACGCGCAAGTACACATCTGGACCAGCGGCACGCCTGTACACATACACCGCCAGACCAGCTCGTATACCAAGGATGAGCTGCTGCGCGACATGAATGCTGCCGGTGTTACCGCCTGCCTGCTGCATCCGCCCAGCTGGGATGTGATTGCGAATGAAGTTTCCATTGAAGCCGCCAAACAACACCCGGATCGACTGGCCGTGCTGGGGTTTTTCGACGTCGCCAATCCTGAGAAACGCAGTCTGATCGACACCTGGAAAAAACAGCCGGGCATGCTCGGTCTGCGGTTTGCGTTTTTAAAACCAGGCGAAGAAAACCGTATGACCGACGGCACCCTCGATTGGCTGTGGCCTGCCGCCGAAAAAGCGGGTATCCCCATCGGCCTGCTGGTACCCAACCGCTGCAACGTAGTGGGCGAAATCGCCGCCAGACATCCCGATCTGAAACTATTGATTGATCACATGGCGCGGCCGCGTTTCAGCATGGACGATGCCGGGTTTACCGATCTCGGCGAATTGCTGGCGCTGGCGAAATGCCCAAACGTAGCGGTCAAAGCGACAGGCGGGCCGAGCTATTCCAGCGAGGTATACCCGTACTGCAACATTCATCCCTACATCAAACAGATATTCGATGCCTTCGGCCCCGACCGCATGTTCTGGGGCACCGACATCACCCGCATGCCCTGCACCTGGAAGCAATGCGTCACGATGTACACCGAGGAAATGCCGTGGCTCAAGGGTAACGATCTTGAATTGGTGATGGGCCGCGCGCTGTGTAACTTTATTGGGTGGAAGTTGTAGCGCGTCGCAGGCTTTAACGAGCAGCCGTGTCTGTATAGACCAAGCGTCTGCATTTTTAAGTTGCGCCCGCACCTGATGCATGAAACATCCACCGGAGATGTCCGCCGGTTGGATACCCCTACGGCGCCATGCCAAAGCGCTGGTTGCGAGCGCTCGACGGTGGCATGGGAGCACCTGCTGGCGACTCTGAAGATGCATTCATTACGACTACCATTGGTGTTCGCTTGTCGGCAAAAGCCGCCGTTGGCGATCCGGACGACACAGGCCCGCAATGGGTGGCGGAAGCGGTCGTTGGTGATTTCGGCTCGACTTGGAAACCATCCGGGCGGATACCCCTTTCGGTAATTTCGCGAGTCGAAAATTAACCGAATACGGTCGGTTCCGGGGACGTTCAAAACGCAACCTCTTGTCACCCCCCCGGGGACGTAAGCGTGCACAGCGCCTCTGCAATGCTGCCAACCACTACGCACCCGTACTGTTCATCTGCTTTGAGCTCTTGGCGAAGCTGGTGTGCAAGATGCCGTTCAGTCAGAAACATATTGCAGTGTGCCAAAGCATTAGCCGCGTGGTTCCAATCGGCGTTGTCATTCGATGTGAGCGGTTTGCTTCTATTCTGTGCCGTTTCGTACAGCGTGTAGAGCTCGGTCTGTAGCGCCACAGTCGGTAGAAAGCGCCCCAGCGTATGCGCGTTGAATTCCGCAACGGCCGCATCGACGACTGTCTTAACGTCGCGCACGGCGGCTTCAAAGCCAGCAGAGAAACCATGTTGCGCGTGCCATTTCACTAACTGTGCCTCGACGACCGGTCGAACACGATCATGTACAACACCATAAAACTCATTCACGCGAACCTGCTCGCGCGAAAGCCCTCTCGCTAACTGCGCTCTTTTCCGTTTCTCGATTTGCACGAAAACTGCTGAATCAATGTCTGCGTTCAACCTGGTTTTAGTGTCCCACGCAAAACTTTCCATGACATCTTGTAAGGAGGCGTTCCACAGGGTGTCAACGGCTGCTTTCAATACAACATTTTTACTAGTTTCTGTCGCTTGAGACAGCATCGGAGTAGACATGTCATGTTTGTGAATTTGGCCGACCTTTGTCCATGGACATAAACCGCTTCTTATTTGGAGGCCGAGTTTTGCGTCAATGAATTCTGCGCAATCGTGCGCCATGAGGTCGTCGGGCGCAGCGATGGCAACGCCTTCGGTTAACTCATCAACCAAGCGCGCGGTTACGCGCAGACTTGTCTCCTCCTGCTTTGCAAGCTCCACAAACGAGTAGAACTGGCCCACACAGATGAATTCGCGAGAACGGACCAGGCCGCGTAGCGTCTTCAATAAGCGAACTGCTTCGGCAGTCCCTGTGCCCCTCTCGGCATCGCGCAGCCAAACCCAATAGTTGGTATCAAGGTAGATGATTCGAGATTGGCTTAGTCCATTAACCAACACACGCCGATAGTGGTTTCGGTACTGATCCGCGTCCATATCCGTGCCGTTGTTCCGGTGCCAAAAGACGAGGCGTTGACCGCCGCCGATACCATTGAGATCAACCAACGACATTTACCCTCCAACGATGACGAAGAATTCTACTTTGGGGCCAAACTTTTCCATAGCGCCAATTGGCCAACACCGGAAAACATCCTGAGGCTGGATCATTAGAAAAGCTACTTTATGTAGTGCTGGCTTGTTCGAGTTCTTCGAGGAACTGCTCCACTCCCTGCCTGCGCGCGGAGAACACCTTCGCGGTACGGATAGGGAGCGACAGTTCGATAAACCGGCGAACCATGCGCTCGCTCAGGTCTTCCCATTTCCCGCGCTAGGGGTCGCGCGCTAGGGGTCGCGTCTTGCCTTTTGCCTACGGCTCCAGCAGTAAAGCCTCAATCTGCCGTTTCAACCGAGGCAGATCGTGCTTGACGGTGTTCCAGACGATTTCCAGATCCACAAAGAAATACTCATGGATGACCGCGTTCCGCATGGCACGCATTTGCGCCCAAGGCAGTTGCGGGTGCTGTTGGATAAAATCCGGCGCCCTGTTGTGAATATGCGTCGCCGCTTCACCGATAATCTCGATGTTGCGCACCACGGCATCCTGAACCTGCGAGTTCTGTATCAGGGCTTCCAGGTCGCGTAACGGCTGAAGATAAGCCGTGGCCCGCTCGATGGCTTGCGCAATGTGTTCAAGATAATCATCAACACGTTGTGGATGCTTCATAACGGCTCGGCCTGCTGCAACACGCGGTTACGGAACTTCGGGGGCAGGCTGTTCGGCGTCAATATGGATACGGGCACGCCCAATAATTCTTCAGCGTCAATTTTCAAACCCGCAATCGTAAACAGGCTGGTGGTTTCCGTAGGATCAACCAGCAAATCGAGGTCGCTTTCGTCGGTGTCGGTGCCCGTCAAAACCGAGCCAAACACGCGTGGCCGCATCAGGTTATAGCGGCTGATAAGCTGGCGCAGGGCGCTGCGATGGGCGGCAAGAGCCGCAGAGGGTTTCATCAAATTACATTAGCGCATAAAGGACATTTCCCGCAACAAGGCTTTGCGTTTACCACGTTGAGCGAAATAGGGTCTGCCTTTTGCCCCTTTTGCTTATTGTCCGGTAATGGTGACATAAGCTTTTGTTTTTATTAGCTTTAATGCGTTACGCGGTACGTGTCCGTTGGCGGATCGTGTCGAACACCACGATGAACTTTTCATCGGTGCCGGCCTCAAGTGGGTCTAGCTTGTAAACGGACACATTTTGTCAGAGCAATCCCAACCTTCTACAAGTAATACTGTCAACACCGAGCGATTTTGTCGCAGCTTAATTACCAAGCGATTCTGTCGCAAGTAAATACCGAGGGAAATTGACGGATCTAAATAATCAGTGATTCTCTGAATAATTTTTCTAATTATTCGGGAGGTTGCGGAGGATGATTATTATGGATTCCAGATCACAGCTAACGGCTGACCTGATTGCCAAGGTTGCCGAAGGCAAGATGGATATTGTCAATGCGGCCACTCTACTGAACATATCCCGCAGAACCGTCGAGCGGTATTTACAAAGATATCGGAAAGTAGGCATTCGATTTGTTGTTCACCAAAACAATGGCCGATCTCCTGCAAACAAAATCTGCCATGAAGTGAAGCGCTCCGTACAGGCGTTGATTAAAGAAAAATACTTTGACGTTAACCTAACCCATCTCGGGGAACTTCTGGAAGACAACGAAAATTTACAGGTCAAACGTGAAACGCTGAGAAGCTGGGCACATGAGATACATCACGTAAAGCGCGCCAAGCGAAGACGATCACAAGTCAGAAAAAGGCGAGAACGAATGGAGTCGCCTGGTTTGTTGCTGCAAATGGATGGCAGCCCACATCGCTGGTTTGGCGACAAGAAATCCTGTTTGATCGCGATCATTGTTGACGCGACAAGCGAGGTACATGCCGAGTTCTTCGACTCCGAAACCACCTTGGGATGCCTGAAAGTGCTGCGCGATTTCATCGCCAAGAAAGGCGTGTTCAAGGTACTGTACGTGGACAAAGCTGGCATATTTGGCGGGCCAAAACGCTGCAATTTCTCCCAAGTGCAGCGTGCCTGCAGCGAACTGGGCATCGAAATCATATTCGCCAACTCACCGCAGGGAAAAGGCCGGGCTGAGCGTTCGTTTGACACCTTCCAAGAAAGGCTCATTCCCGAGCTACGGCTGAACCATATCGTCGATATGCCGAGTGCAAATGTGTATCTTCAGAGAACGTTTATTCCATCGTTCTGGCATAACAACATTCAGGTTGTGGCTCGAAGCAATGTCTCCGGCTTCACGGCGATCCCTGAACACATCAACCTGGACAATGTCTTCATCACAAAAGACTATCGAAAGATACGCAGCGACCATACGTTCAGCTACGGTAACAAGTTCTATTCAATTGAATCACCTCTCAAACGCAGCATTGCAAAGCAGCGCATTGAAATCAGAATGCACGATGACAAGGGATTCACCGCGTATTTCGCTGGAAGACGCTTGGCAGTATCTGAGGTTATCGAGCCCACCAAGCCTTCGATGTTCGATTTAGACGTTCAGAAGAAACTGGACGTGTTAAAACTGGCCGACACACTCGGCAACGTCACCGAGGCCGCCAAAATAAGCGGCGTATCTCGCGATAGCATTTACCGGCATCGACAAATTCTCAACCAACACGGCCCGCAGGGGCTTAAGCGGCAAATAACTAAGGATCATCACCACAAAAATAGGGCTGATAGGAATCTGGAAAAGACCGTGCTGGAATTCTCTCTGGACAACCCTCATCTGGGCCAAGCTCAGATAGATCGCCAAATGAAAAAGGTTTACAAAATCGATATCAGCCCCAGCGGAGTTCGCGGCATCTGGCTGCGCGAACAGGTGCAAACAATAGCGCTTAGACTTCAAAAATCAAACTCCGGTGCCATCGTCAATTAATCGAGCGGCGCGAGCTTGTTCTGAGTGAAACCTTTTGGTACGCTATTACGACAAAATCGCTTGGTAATTAGTTCGTCAGTTTCCCTCGGTAATCACACTTCTACAAGTAATACAGCCCGCCGTTAATCAGATAACACTGCCCGGTAATAAACGCGGCCTGTTTGCTCGACAGATAAACCGCGAGTTCCGCCACCTCATCCGGCGTGCCAAGCCTGCGCACCGGTTGATCAGCAAACAGTTTCTTCTCGGTCAGATGCGTCTCACGCTCGGTGCCGATGGTGCCGGGGCCGATGCAATTGGCGGTGATGCCGAACGGCGCAAACTCGGTGGCCAGCCCGCGCGTGAAGCCGATGATGGCTACCTTCGCCATTGCCTTGGCCGCACCGTGGCCCAGAAACGGCGCGATGCCTGAGAAATTCACGATGCGTCCCCAGCCTTGGGCCTTCATCAGCGGCACGACATTGCGGCAGATGTGATACGGCCCCGTAATATTGACTTCGATATTACGCTGCCACGATTCATAGGTCTGCTCAAGAAAGCCCTGCCCCTTGGCATCCGTGCGATAGACCGCATTGTTCACCGCCACATCCACACCACCAAATTTCTGGCGCGCGGCTTCGACAAAACGGGCGACCTGCGCGCCGTCGGTCACATCGCATTGTTGCGTCAGTACTTCAGCCCCCTGTGCCCGTGCCAGGCGCGCCGTTTCCTCGAGGCCTTCCATTTTCGAGCTGGTACACAACGCAAGATTCGCGCCTTCGCGGGCGTAGGACACCGCGGCCACGCGCCCAACGTTGCGGCTGGCGCCGGTGATTAATACGGTCTTTCCTTTGAGTCCGGTATCCATCCTGTTCATGCCCCTTTGCTGTTGTTGAATTCAAGGTTTTGCCGACAGCAGTTTACCGGTTTTCTTCGCCGATTTTGGCGAATGCCTCGCTTACCTTGACGCGAACGGACGGCGGGCACAGAATTCCCCGCTTGCAACCTCAATTGACCGGAGTACATCATGCAAACAGGCACGGCACCTGCCGCAGCGGCGCGCCACGGCGCCCCCGCCAATACCCTTGCCACGTTCAAAGTCGTCCCCACCGGCGCTGCGGTCGGCGCCGAAATTCAGGGCATGGATTTGTCGTTGCCGATTCCTGATGATGTGAAAGAAGCGCTGCGCGAGGCGTGGGCCAAACACATGGTAATTTTCTGGCGCGGGCAGAATTTTGACGACGATCAGTTAATCGCCGTATCGGGCGTTTTCGGCCCGCCACACGAGGCAGCAGCGCGCAAATATCATTTGAACGTCGGCGAAAAAATCGACAACGAATACAATCTCTCGCGCCACCCC
The DNA here is from genome assembly GCA_947486575.1 of Betaproteobacteria bacterium. Taxonomy (GTDB): domain Bacteria; phylum Pseudomonadota; class Gammaproteobacteria; order Burkholderiales; family SG8-41; genus UBA5216. The sequence goes on from CANKUB010000068.1 coordinate 13,550, forward strand.
AACGTGAGCATTATTTCCAACATCGGCCGCGACGGCAAACCGGTGATGGATAACGGCGGATTGGGCAGCTATGAAGTCGTCTGGCACACGGATAACTCGTACGTCAAAGCCCCACCTGCGGGCAGCATGCTGTATTCGCTGGAAGTGCCGATCAACGGCGGCGGTGATACCTCATTCAATAACCAGTACATGGCTTACGACGAGTTACCTGACGATCTCAAGCGCGCCATCGAAGGCAAGTCGCAGGTGCATGACTCCAGCCGCAACAGCGCTGGCGTGCTGCGCCCCGGTGTAACACTGCCGACCAAGCCCGAGGAAGTCGAAGGCCCGATACACCCGCTGGTGCGCGTGCATCCGGTCACAGGCAGGCGCGCGCTGTATCTGGGCCGCCGCCGCGTATGGCCGTCCAACTACATCATCGGCCTGCCGAACGATGAAAGCGAAGCGCTGCTCGACAAACTGTGGGCGCACGCCACGCAGGAAAAATACGCTTGGACGCATTACTGGCAGGTGGGCGACTGCATTCTGTGGGACAACCGCTGCTGCATGCACTACCGCACGGAAATTGATGTCCAGCAGCGGCGCGTCATGCACCGCACCACCATCAAGGGCGAAGTGGTGCAGGCGCCATGGCAGTAGCCGCGGCCATGCAGCAGGGCCGAAAATTTCCGCTGGCGGTTGTGCTGCTGGCCGCTATGGCAACGCTCGCCACGCTGGTCACGCTTAGCGGCTGCGGCACCATTAATGCCACGGTCACGGATAACGCGGGGCGCGATGTGATGCTGTTGGGCCATGACCCCGTGGCGTATTTCACCCTGGGACGCCCGGTGCGCGGCTATCCGACTATTGCTGCCACACACGAAGGCAAGACCTATTTCTTTGTGAGCGCAAATCACCGCGATACGTTTCTGAAAACGCCTGAAAAATACGAACCGCAGTACGGCGCATTCTGCTCCAACGGCGCGGCTTACGGTATCAAACTCGGCTCCGATCCAACCGAATACGAAATCATCGACGGGCGGCTGTTCATCTTCGGCGATATCCTTGGCCGCGAGTTCTGGAAAATGAATTACCGCTTCAACATTCAGAAAGCCGATGAACTGTGGCCGGAAATGAAAAACACGCCTTGGCGCGAGCAATACGCGCGGCGCGTGTGGGGCAGCAAAGTGCCGTGGTACAAGACGGGCCCCGAGTTGCGCGCCGAATGGATGCAGCGCAACCCCGGACAAAAACTCGAATACGACACCGGCGGTGGACTCAATAATTTTGTGCTCAAGTATCCCGGCTGGCGCGCGCGTGAAGGCTATAGCCAGCCGCGCGTGGGATTCGTCGGCGAAGAAGGCGCGGTGCCAGGCACTGAGCCACCAGTATTTCAGGGCTACCGTGCGCCGCTACCCCAATAGGGGTAGCATGGTAACTATCTGTTTTTATTGATATTTCTAAATATCGCGCCAGTGTTCTAACTGGCGCCGTTCGCGTTTGGTGGGTCGACCGTGACGCTGACCCGAAGGCTCTGCCGCCAGCTTGCGCAACACTGATTGCTCCGTACGGCGCGCCACACTTTCCGGCGTTTCTTCGTACAAGGTTTGCGCCACCGATGCCGGGCCGCGTTTATCGCTTAACGCCAGCACCGTGATCGTCCAATCCTGAGTGGCGATATTGAGATCAAGCCGGTCACCCGTGCGCAGGTCTTTGGCCGGCTTCACACGCTCGCCGTTCAATTTGATCTTGCCGCCCTCAACCGCCTGCTGCGCCAGCGAACGCGTTTTATAAAAACGCGCAGCCCACAACCATTTGTCGATGCGCATGTGCGGCGCTACATCGGCAAGGGTTTCTTCGACAACAGCGCGAGCCAGCCGCGCGCAATGCGATAGATCACCCAGATGCCAACGATGATCAGCAATGGCACGCCGATTACAGCACCTATCAACGTCACGATCAGCAAACCGCCTATCGCAAACCACAGCAGCGCCCACCAGAACGTGCGTATCTGCCAGCTAAAATGTGATTCGAGGAACGTGCCGCGTGCCTCGCTGCGCTTGACGTAGCTGATGACGACCGCAATGATCGATGGCCAGCCCGACAGAAACGCTGTAACAATAAACGCCGCGCTGCTGATGCCGGTGATGGCGCTAAACGCATGCAGCGCGTAAACCACATGCGTCACCGTAATCAGGTGGTTATCGGGCATCGCTAGTTGGGTACTGCCATCGTAATCAGCCATGCGTGTTTCCTTCAGTTAGTCACTCTAGCTCAGATCAATTGCAAATTTTTTCAGGTCTGCCAGCGACACGAACTCCAGCGTCGCTTCATGCGTCGCGCGCAGCACCACATGCGGCGCGGCATCGGCATCGAACGCTTCTTTCCAGCGCGAAGCGCACAAACACCATTGATCGCCCGGCTTCAATCCGGCAAAACCAAACTGCGGCATCGGCGTTGAAAGATCATTGCCAGCCGACTTGCTGAATGCAAGAAACTCAGCCGTCAGGCGTACGCACACCGCATGCACACCCAGATCGTCCTGGCCGACATTGCAGCAACCGTCTCGATAAAAACCCGTCACCGGATCTTCGCTGCACGATTGCAGCTTCTCACCGAGCACATTGCGGGCATGTTCGTGGGGGTCGAATCGCCTCATAGGTTCCTCACAATTTTCTCAATAAAAACAGATAGTTACAGTGCCGCTCGTTTATGCCGTCACGTGCCGCGCCTGGCGCATGCGTGCCCGCGCCGTCGCGCTTTGCGCATCCCTTGTACGAACCCCGGCATCCATGAAGGCCAGCCGTCCGCGTGCGCCGCTGGCTTCGTAATCCGCCAGCACTGCCGCAGTGGCGGCATCTGTATTAACGCACGACACCCCGGTCAGGTACACCTGCAAAAATTCGCACAGCCGCTCGAATGCAAATTCGTGTGTCTTGTGCGTGCGGCCATACAACCAGTCGGCGAAGCGCATGAAGTTGTCGAACGGCGCATCGCCCAGCAGCAACGGCAGCGCCTGATGAAAGCGCCCGGAGTTGCCCACCAGATCCCAAAACCGCGCAAAGCGCGAAATACGCTGCATGTCGTTGAAGGTGATGCAGTCCGTTGCCAGCACGTTGTAGGGCGGATCAGGGTTGAAGCGTAGTTGATGCACCTCGGTGTGCCGATCGATGGGCGCGCCGCGCAGGCGCTTCAGAATGCCGACCTGGATTTCATGCGGCTTCAGCGCGTGCAGGCGGTCAAAACCACGGCCAAAGCTGGCAATATCCTCACCGGGCAGCCCAGCGATCAAATCCACATGAATCAACGCAGGTGAAACCTCACGCAGCCATCGAATGTTTTTTTCGGCCTGGGCGTCATCCTGCCGCCGCGAAATACGGGTCTGAACGTCCGGATTGAACGTCTGAATACCGATCTCAAAATGCAGCGCACCCGGCGGAAACTTGAGGATGGTTTCCTTCAACTTGTCTGGCAAGTGATCCGGGATCAGCTCAAAGTGCAAAAACAGATTGTTATCCATGCGCGCCAGAAAAAATTCGAGGATACGTTCACTCACCGCAATCTTGAGATTGAACGTGCGATCGACAAACCGAAAGTTGCGCGCGCCACGCACATAAAGTTTTTCGATCTCCCCCATGAACGCATCCAGCTCGAACGGCCACGCCGTCTTGTCCAGTGCCGACAGGCAAAACTCGCATTTGAACGGGCAGCCGCGCGATGCCTCGACATAAATAAAGCGCTTGGCGATGTCCTCATCCGTGTATTGCGCATAGGGCAAAGTGAGTTGCGCCAGTGGCGGTTGCTCACCCGCGATAACCTTGCCTTGCGGTACGTTTCCCGCCATGATTTCAAACGCAAGCTTGGGAAACGTTACGTCGCCCCAGCCGGTAATCACATAATCGGCCAACGCACAAATGCGCTGATCGCCGGTCTCGTAGCTCACCTCCGGGCCACCCAGCACCACAGTCACGTGGGGCGCGACTTTTTTGAGCAACGCCACCACGCGCGTACATTCATCCACGTTCCAGATATACACGCCAATACCAATAATGCGCGGATTCAGCGCCAGCAAATCCTCAACAATCTCGAACGCACGCTGCCCCAGCACAAACTCAACAATGCGTGTGCGCGACTGCAATTCGCCCATGTTTGCCGCAAGATAACGCAGGCCCAGCGCGGCGTGCACATAGCGGGCGTTGATGGTGGTGAGTACAATGTCGGTCATCGCCCTAGTTTAGCAGCCTGCCAGACTTAACCTGATATGAGCCAACGAATTCTTTTCGCTACCTACGGTTCGCTGGGCGATCTGCATCCCTACATCGCACTCGCGCTGGCGCTAAAGCAGCGCGGGCATCAGCCGGTTATCGCCAGTTTTGGCATCCATCGCGCAGCGGTCGAGGCCGAGGGCATTGCCTTTACCGCTCTACGTCCGGAAATCGAACAATTCGGCGGTGTTTCGGACGTGGTGCGGCGGCTTTTCTTGAGTCACGACGGCCCGGCCTACATGGTGAAAAAGATTTTCATGCCGCATATCCGCGCAAGCTATGAGGATCTCGATAGTGCGGCTGCGCATTGCGATCTCATCGTTACCCATCCACTCAGTTTCGCCGGGCCTTTGATTGCGCAAAAACGCGGCTTGCCGTGGGTGTCGTCGATACTGTCGCCGATGTCGCTGATGTCGTGCATCGAACCGCCGCTGATTGGCCCTGCGCCGTGGATGAAATCGCTGCGCAAGCTGGGCGTAACACCCTATCGCATGGTGTTCAATCTCGCCCGAACCATCGGCAGGCGCTGGGAGCAACCGCTGCACGCACTGCGCGCAGAACTGAACCTGCCGCCGGCGCCGCCCGCACAATTCGAAGGTCAATTTTCACCGCTGCTGAATCTGGCGCTGTTTTCACCGCTGCTCGCCACGCCGCAAATCGACTGGCCCGTGAATACCGTTCTGTGCGGCTTTCCGCATTACGACGGCGCAAAAGCCGCACCCGAATTACTCGCGCGCCTGCAACGCTTTCTCGATGCTGGCGAACCACCGCTGGTGTTCGGGCTGGGTTCATCGGCTGTGATGATTGCGGGTGACTTCTGGCATCACGCCATTTCCGCTGCCCAGACGCTGGGGCGACGCGCCATTTTGCTCACCGGCGCAACGCCGTCGCTACCGGAAAATTTGCCGCCCACGATTGCGGCTTTTGAATATCTGCCCTACTCGGCAGTGTTTCCCCATGCGTGCGCCGTGATACATCAAGCAGGCATTGGCACCTTCGCACAGGCGCTGGCGGCGGGCCGCCCACAGTTGATTGTGCCGGTGGCTTTTGATCAGCCCGATAACGCTGAGCGCGCGGCAAAGCTTGGCGTGGCACGCGCGTTGCCGTTCAGAAAGGTCACGCCCGCACGGCTCAGCGGCGAATTAAAACAGCTGTTGGATGACAATCACTACGCCTGCAACGCCTCGGAAGTCGCAGCAAAAATCCGTCAGGAAGATGCGATGCTCATAGTGTGCGAGCGTCTCGAAGCGCTATTAACACAGCGCGGGGATACTACATAACTTATTGTTTTTATTGATTTATTTTTAACGCATTATCCTGCATTCAGACACGTGCGCTGACGTAGTTTTTCCCACGCATGCACCCAGCAGCAATCGTGATCAAAAGCATCGATCACTTCTACGCGCGCCTGCGGCAGTGCCTGTATAAATCGCTGCAAAGTAGCGGCGGGTACCACGGTATCAGCGCCCGCAGCAAGATGTGTTTGCGCCAGCGATTCCAGTTGCGGCGCATACGTTAGCGGATTAAGCGATGCTGTCAGCGGCGAAACCGCTATCGCTGCGGTCCAGGCGTCGGTATCGAGCGGCGAAGCCACCGTGACCAGACACGCAACATCCGTACGCTGTGCCGCGAGTAACGCCGCCATCGTGCCGCCACCGGAATAGCCCACCAGCCGCACGCGCTGAGCATTGGCGCTGAGCAGTAACAGATCTATCGCAGCGCTCATCATGATCACTGCGTGTTCGCCGTAACGCGCATGCATCCACAATGTCGCCGGACACTGTTCCAGCGCGCTACGATCAAGATACTGGCAGGGCCGCCCCAAATAGGCCACACGCGCATCCGGGTCGCGCAGCGCCAGACGCAGCGTGAGTGGATTCACCGGCGTGGGATCGCGCGGCGGCTCAAACTTGCTGGGCCATTCTGCACCGTCGCCTTCGATATAGACCGTCAGCGGTGCAGCGGCGGCAGCAGCAGCGTGCTGGCGTAACCACCCGCGCACTGGCGTGCCCGCAAACGCGGGCACCGGCTGAAACTGACCTGCCTGCGCCTGCGCATTCACACGCTGCGCGGGCGAATAAAACGCCGCGCAGCCGCCGAGCAGCAGCACGGCGCAAACCGCGAGCAACTGCCGCAGCATGCAAACTACTGGTTACGCGCTATCCACGCCAGCAGCCAATCGGCGATCTGGTGGCTGTGCAAATCCTGCATCAGCATGTGTGATGCGCCGGGCATGCCGACATCATTCAGCACAATGTTTTCCACTTTGCCACTCGCCCTTTTAACCGCCGCCTCAAATTCACGGCAACCTTTCAGGCGCGGTGACCAGCGCGATGACTGATCAACGTAATCGCCCCACAACACCAGTATCGGCATTTTCAGGTACGGCGTGAGGTCGCCCGTGGCGGACGGGCAAGTGCCCGGCTCTATCGACACAATCGCGGCAATACCTTTGGTATTCAACGCCGCCACCTGAAACGGATAAATGCCCGATTGCGAATGGCTCATCAACACCGTGCCGTCGAGCTTGATCGCCAGCTCGGATAACGCGGGCACCGTCGGATTGAGTACCGGCGGGAATGTCTGCGCCCAATCCGGCACCATTTGTTTCCAGAATTCCGGCAGCGCATCCAGCGGAAAGCGCATGCCGGGAAACAGCTTCGGATATTCCGGCCCAAAGCGGAAAATCGCCCACGCCGATTCCTGACTCGCAGAGAATACCGGCGGCAATTGCGTGGCGGGTGTTTTACCAAGCTGCGTGCTGTTAATCACCGACACATTACCCGCTGATCGCCCACGCCACGCCTGATCGATCACGTAAACCGGATGCCCGGCACGGAGGAAATATTCATCCCAGCCCATGCGCCCATCGGGCGTGGTCTCCCACGTTTTGCCGGTGAGACAGCAGCCGTGTATCAATGTGATCGGGCGCTTGTTGGCATCTGTCGGCACTTGATAGCGCACGTACATTTGATCGATGGCAATGGTGCCCGACGACGCATACTGCGGCAGCGTCGCCAGCGTGTCCGATTTCACATTGCGCCCGCCGACGAAAAAACTGCCCTGCTTTTCCAGCGATAGCGGGCCGGATAGTGAAGGCGATTGAGATTGATGCGCACAACCCTGCAAGCCTATTGCAAACAGCCCCGCCAGTATCGCCGACAAAAACCGTAAAAAAAACATGGTATTACCTCCTGGTGATCAAGAATAATTATTGCGTGCGTATGTTCGCCACTTTGGCCACATTGGCCCACTTCGCCATTTCGACCGGCATGAATTTGCGTATGTCTTCCGGCGAGCGCGGATCGGGCTCGACGCCATCTGCCTGCAACCGTTTCACAATGTCGGGCTGTTTCAAAAAGCGCAATGACTCTGCGTTGATTTTGTTGACGATGCCGGCCGCAGTGCCTGCTGGTGCGGCCACCGCCCACCAGTTATTCGCCTCGTAACCGGGTATGCCCGCTTCAGCTACAGTGGGTAACTCCGGTGTTGGCCCTGCGCGTTTCAAACCCGTGGTCGCCAACGCCTTCAGCTTGCCACCCTTCAGATGCGGAATGGTTTGCACCAGCGCGCCGATGTTGATTTGCGTTTGCCCCGCCATGGTATCCAGCATCGCCGGAAAGCCGCCTTTGTAAACCACCACAATCAGTTTCATGCCCGACATATGATGAAACAACTCCGCCGTAAAGTGCGCATAGCCGCCGGAGGTTGAAAGCACCAGCTTGCCGGGATTGGCCTTGCCATGCGCGATCAAATCCTTAATGTTATTGACTGGCAACGACGCATGCACCGACACCACGCTCGGCCCCAGCCCCAGCATCGCCGCCCACGCAAACGAATTGACCGGATCAAACGGCAACTTGCGCGTACCGCCGTTCACCGCGTGCGCGGCGGAGGCCACCAGCAACGTGTATCCATCGGGCGCAGCGCGCGCCACGATCTCCGTGCCAATGATGCCATCCGCGCCGGGGCGATTATCCAGCACCACCTGTTTGCCCAACTGCTCGGTCAGATACTGCGCGAAGTAGCGGCCCATGATGTCGTTGCTGCCGCCGGGTGGAAACGGTACGATCATGCGGATGTTGCGCGCCGGGTAGACCTCTGCGGGTTGCGACTTTACCGTGGCAGGCAGCGTAATGCTCATCGCCATCAAAGCCGCTGCGGCGATGCCGATTCTGTTGTTTGTCATTGCCCGTTTTCTCCCTCAATGCAAAATCCAATATAGACGACTTGGCGTTCGCGACAAGCGCCTCGCGTCTCGTACCATCACGTCTCGTAACTCACGCTGGCTTGATGCCGCCCTTGATAAACACGCGCTTGCCGGTGTCGTGAAACACCTCGCGTTGTTCGGCTGGCGTGAGCAACACCGCCGCATCGAGAAAGCGTTGCACCATTTCCTTATAACTACCAGACGACGTGCCAATGTCGGAGCCCCACATTACGCGCTCTGCCCCATACAAATCCACCGCGCGGCGCAACTGTTTTTCAGCGGGAACATTCGCCTCGCGGCACACGTCGAGGTTGATGGAGGTGAATTTGAAGTAGAAGTTCGGCTCGTGCGCCAGCGCTTCAAAGCGTTCGTCAAGGCCATAGTGCGCGTCACCTGAATGCGGCTCCGGGTCAAGCAGATGATCGAGCACGATGCGTATGCCGCGATAACGGCGCGCCAGTGCAATGACTTCGGGAATCGCCACCCCGCCGCCGCCGTGCGCGAGCACTTCCAGGTCCATCGCCAGACCGCACTCCTGCGTGACATCCCAGGTTTTGAGCGCCTGCGGTGAATTCAGCCACGGCATGCTGCCATCCGGTTTGCGTGCGCCGAACAAGCGAACGCCAGCCAGACCATGTTCGCGCGCATACAGCCTGATCAGTGCGGGCGTGCCGGTGTCCTCGGCGTCGAGTACCACCACGGCGCTGAATAGATCAGGATATTTATCAGAAGAATCAATAATATAGCTATTATCAACGCGATAGATCATGCGCTTCTGCACGGCCACGATGCCATCCACGTTTTGCTCCTTCATCCACACCAGCATGCGCTGCGCATCGGGCACCTCATGCACCGGAGTCGGCCCGTGGTGGCCGCCCGGTATTCCGATCACGCCAGGCGGCCGGTACGGCGCATCAGGCGAGCGCTGCATGAGATTGCGCGGATAACGCACCTGATCATCGGCCACCAGATGCGCATGCGAATCAAACAGCAGCGGACGGGGTTCGGGGGTGGGCATGAATGAAGCTCCGGTAGATCGTTGCAAACCGTGGCGGACGTGGCGAAATCCGCCTGCTGATTCTGATAGTCTTTGCGTTCCAAACATTCTAACCGGGGATGCCGATGTACGCCTCTATTCTGATTGCTGCGCTCTTCGGCGCAGCGCTGACGACACCGCACGCGCAGGCGCAAACCTGGCCCGCTCGCCCCATGCGCGTGATCGTACCGTTCCCGGCGGGCGGCCCGGTAGATGTGCTGGGGCGCGTAATGGCCGTGCGCTTTACAGAAATACTGAAGCAGCAATTTGTTATCGACAATCGCCCCGGCGCCAACGGCAACATCGGCGCTGGTCTGCTGGCCAAGGCGCCCAATGACGGCTACACCATCCTGTTTGCCACTACCGGCCCGCTGGCGCTGAACCGATTGATGTACGCTAAAACCACGACGTATGATCCGGTACGCGATTTTGCGCCAATCAGTTTGTTTGCTGACATGCCACTGATTGTGGTGGCAAATCAAACAACGCCGCTCAAAACGCTGCAGGAAGCGATTGCATACGCGCGCACGAATCCCGAAAAACTCACCTTTTCTTCACCCGGCCTCGGCTCGATGGCGCATCTGACAGCTGAGCTGATTCAACGCAGCACCGGCGTCAAGTTGACGCACATACCGTATAAGGGTTCATCGCCCGCATTGACAGAATTTCTCGGTGGCTCGGTCAACCTGGCAATGGATCTGGCTTCGACTTACATTCCGCATCTTAAAACCGGCAACGTGCGCGCGCTGGCTATCTCAACCGCCACGCGCTTTACCCTATTGCCCGATGTGCCCACCGTGATCGAGGCCGGCGTGCCTGGCTACCATGCATCAGGCTGGTTTGGCATCGTCGGGCCAGCAGGCATGCCGCCGCCGGCCATCGCACAACTGAATAAAATCTCCAACGATTGGCTCGCCAGCAGCGAAGGCGCCAATCGATTGCGAGACATGGGTGCACGGCCCATCGGCGGCAAGCCCGCCGATCTGGACGCCTTTGTGCGTAGTGAATTAGTCAAATGGCGGCCCGTGATAGAACCCATCGCCGCAACCATACAATAACTCAGGGAATTTTCATGCAACCAAAATCAGACGCCCCGCTGGTAGACAGCCACGCCCACGTTTACACCACCGAAATGCCGCTCAGCGCAACGGCGTGGCACCATCCGCCCGAAGACGCGACCATCGAGCAATTCATCGCCACACTCGATCAGCACGGCGTGCAGTATGCGGTGATGGCCGCAGCCAGCTTGTACGACGATTACAACGAATACATGATCGAATCGACGGTGAAATACAAACACCGTCTGCGCACCACCGCGATTGTGAAACCCACCATCGACCCTTACATCATGCGCATGATGCGCGACGACGGCGTGGTCGGCGTGCGCTTGCAATGGCGCAACGTGAAAAATTTACCCGACATCACGACAGCGGAGTACCGCAAATTCTTCCGCCGTGTACGCGATCTTGACTGGCATGTGCATATCAATCAATCGGGTGATTTGCTCGAAGCGCCGCTCGCCGCACTGGAGGCCACTGGTGTGAAAATTGTCGTTGATCATTTCGGTCATCCACAGCGCGGCAAAGGTGCTGAGTGCGTGGGGCAGCAAACAATCATGCGCTCGGTGGAAAAAGGTCGCACCTGGGTAAAACTCTCCGCAGCCTATCGTCTGGAATCGCTCGGCATCGCCGAAGCGTGCGCACGCGAGTTGGTCAAAAATTGCGGCCCGGAGCGACTGCTGTGGGGCAGCGATTGGCCGTTCGCGGCGTTTGAAGACAAGGTGACGTACGCCGATTGCATCGCCGCGTTCGAGCGCTGTGTGCCGGATGAAAACGCGCGGCGCATTATCGGCGGCGAGACGGCGCTGAAACTGTATTTCACGTCACTGCTGTCCGGAGATTTTGGGGTGAGTGCGACTTAACTGTTTGATATTACACGCACAAATGATTAACACGAGTGTCACCGATTTCAATGTGTTGGAAACTTCCGGATTTTTCCGGAGGTGGTTCGATGCATACGGGAAAGCTGGTG
>CANKUB010000069.1 GCA_947486575.1 Betaproteobacteria bacterium
ATTCCGCGGCAAAAGCTATCGCCTCAAAGAAGCCGCCAATCGCCTTGCAAAAGCTAACCATTCTGCGTAACAATCCGTCCTTTCCTGTCGTTCGCCCTGGGGAATTTTGACCCGGCCACAGATGGGGGAATTTGAAGTGGCCGCCGGGGCACAACGCCAATTTGAGGCACAACAGGCAGCCCAAGTGCGTGCCAAAGCAGAAGCCGACGCTAGTGCTGAACTGCAAAGGCGCATTGCCGCCGAAGCTGCGCTGCACAGTGCAGCAGCAGACGCGGCACAGGCTGCAGAAATTGCCATCGCCGCTGCTCGCGAGCGTGAGTTGCATGAGGCGCAATGGTGTGACGAGGCCGCTGCACGGCTGGATGCCGAGCGTCAAGCCGCCATGCTCGCTGATGAGCAGCGGCAGTTGCATGCCACGGCGCAGCAGATAGCCGAGCAGCGCGCATCCATGGAGCAGGAAGCAGCGCAAGCGGCGCAAAGCCATGCGCAGGCGCAGGCCGACGCGCAACACGCGGCGCAATCCCGCATGGCGGCTGAAACGCGGGCCAGTGCAAGCCTGCAAATGCGTATCGCCGCTGAAGAAACGCTACATCTCGCTGCTACCGCAGCCGCGCAGGCCGCGGAGGCGGCGATTGCTGCAGCGTGCGAGCGCGAGGCGCACGAAAATCAGTTGAGTACTGTAGCCACCGCACGGCTGGAGACCGAGCGCAGGTCTGCACAGCTTGCTGAAGAGCAGCGTGCGTTGAGTGCCACGGCGCAGCAGGTTGCGGAGCAGCGAACCGCAGTTGAGGACGAAGCGGAAGGTGTGGCGCGGGCGCGCGTAGCGGCCGAAGCGCATGCCATGGAGGCACTGCAAAACCGCATCGCTGCGGAGGAAGCGATGTATCGTGCAGCGGACGAAGCGGCGCATGCGGCAGAGACCGCGGTTGCGGCTACGCGTGCACGCGAGGCGCAGGAAATAATCCTGCGTGACGAGGCTACCGTAAGGCTGGATGCCGAGCGCAAGGCGGCAGTGCTCACGGAAGAGCAACGCGTATTGAGTCTTGCGGCACAACAGGTTGCGGAGCAGCGCGCATTGGCCGAGGAGCAGGCGCAGCAGGCGGCGCACGTCAATGCACAGGCGCATGCCGAGGCGCAGCGCGTGGCGCAAGCAAAAATTGAGGCTGAGGCGCGCACCAGCGAGGCGCTGCAAAACCGCATCGCTTCAGAGGAAGCATTGCATCGTGCCGCAGACGAAGCAGCGCAGGCCGAAGAGGCTGCGATTGCTGCTGCGCGTACACGCGAGGCTCGGGAAATCATCATGCGTGACGAGGCTGCCGCGCGGCTGGAGGCCGAGCGTAACGCCGCAGCACTGGCTGAAGCGCAGCGTGCTGCCAGTGCCACAGCGCAGCAGGTTGCGCTACAGCGTGCTTTGGCTGAGAAGCAGGCACAACAGAGTGCCGACGCACGCGCGCAAGCTGAGATGGCAGCAGCGGCTGCGCTGCAAGCACAAATAGTGCAGGAGGCAGATGCGCAGCGTGTCGCGAATGAGGCAGCCAACGCTGCAGAGGCAGCCACGACTGCCGCAAGTGAGCGGCAAGCGCTTGACAATCGATTACAGGATGAAGCTGCATTGCGCCTCGCCGCGGAGACCGAGGCGAAACGCCTGGCTGAGGCGCAACTGTTGGCGGAAAGCGCCGCGATTGAAGCGGCAAACGCACGCGCGTTAACAGAATCGGTGCTGTGCCGCGCTGCCGAGGCGCACGCGCAGACGGCGCGGGATGTCGAACGTGCGGAGAGCGAGCGGCAGACGGCAGACTCGCGCGCTGCCGGCGAATTGCAGGCGCGACTGGCTGCCGAGGCGCATCATCGTGAAATCGAAATTGCGGCGCTGCAGGCATCGGATGCTGCGCTGGTGACATTGCGTGAACGCGAGTCGCTGGAGTTTGAACTGCATAGGGAGGTCGAAGCACGCTTTAATGTAGAGCGCGAAGCCGAGAAGCGTGCGCGGGAAGTCACAGTGCTGGACGATTCCGTTACACAGCAGGTGCGACTACGCGAGAAAAAGGAACTTGCAGCGCGGCGCGCCACCGAAAAGCGCCTGGAGGCCGAGACGGAGGCTGCGCAGGCTGCACAAACGAGGCTTCAGGCAGAAACGCAGATCGCTACGCAGCTTCAGGAAAATCTGCAACTTGAGCAGGCCCTGCGTGTGGCGGCAGCAGACGCTTTGCAGATCGCTGAGGCTGCGCAAGCTGCCGCACGTGAACGCGAGACCCTGGAAGCAAACCTGAATGCCGAGGCAGAGGCTCGTATTGCACAGGAACGCGAAGCCACGCAGGCTGCGGCGGCGCAACGCGTGCTGGACGAAGCAGCATTGCAGCATCTGCGGATGCGCGAAGCGAACGAGATCGCAGCCACACAGGCGGCACAACAGCACACCGACGTAGCACAGGCCGCCCGGTGTGCGATGGAAGAAAAACTGCGAGCGGAGCAAGCGCTGCACGCGGCTGCGACTGCTGCATTGCAGGCTGCCGAGGTTGCACAGGTTGCTGCGTGCGAACGTGAACTTGTCGAATCGCAACTTAGCGCCATTGCTGAAGCCCGTATTGCACAGGAAAGTAAAGCTGCACAGGCCGCAGCGACGCAACGCGTGCTGGATGAAGCAGCATTACAGCAGCTGCGGATGCGCGAAGCGAACGAGATCGCGGCCACACGGGCAGCGCAACAGCACACCAATGAAGCGCAGGCCGCGCAGCGTGCGATGGCAGAAAAACTGCAAGCGGAGCAAGCGCTGCACGCGGCTGCGACTGCTGCATTGCAGGCTGCCGAGGTTGCGCAGGTTGCTGCGCGCGAACGTGACGCGCTGGATGTGCAGTTGAGTGCTGAAGCTGAATCCCGCATAAAGCTGGAACGTGAAGCTACGCAGGCGGCTGTGGCGCAGCGCGCGCTGGAAGCAGCAGCATTGCGTCAGGCCCAGGCGCGAGAACAAATCGAGATAGAAGCCGCTAACACTGCACGGCAGCAGATGGCCGAAGCGCAGGCGACGCGGGCTGCGATTGAGGCCACGCTGGAAGCCGAACGCGCTGAAATTTGTGCGGCACGTGAGCGCGAAGCGCTAACGGCGGATGCGTTGAACGAAGTGAATGCCAAACTGGAGGCCGAGCGGCAGCTTGCGATTGCAGCGCAGGAACGCGCGGATGCGACCGCAGCATTGCACACGGCAACTCAATCGCTGGCTGCGCGGGAGGCGGCAGCGTTGGAGGCCGCACGCATGCGCGAACACCACGCGGTACGCGCTAAACGCGCGGCTGAAGAACATGCCAAGGCTGCAGCTGAGGCCAATCGGCTGGCTGCGGAACGATTGGCGTCGGAGCACGCTGCCGCGCAATTGGCAGCGGACCATGCGCGAGAAAGGGCAGTCGCGCTGACGCAAGTGCAAGAGCGACTGGCGCGTGAAGAGCAGGCGCTGACGGTGGCAAAGCAGCGCAGTGATACCGAGCACGCGCGTCTGGCGCAGGAGCACGCCGCCGCAGAGGCCGCGCAGGAGCAAGCGCTGTTAGTGCGCGAGCGTGAGGAACAGCAGGCGATGCGCGAGACCTTGAAGCGTGCCGCCGTGGAGGAACGTTTACAACTAGCGTCGGCAAAGCGCTTGGCGAAGGTGCGCCAGTTGCAAGCGGATGCGGCCCAGCGTCAGGCACGAACGGTGCAAACGGCAGATATGAAGCGGCAGCGTAACGCCGCAGACGTTGAGAGCCGTGAATTGAGTGTCGCCAGCAAAGCGGCCATGGCCGCACGTTCGGCGCAATCCAGAGGGTCGTTGTCCTACAGGACAGCAGCCTTGTTGGTCGTGATGTTGGCTGCTGGTAGTTTCATTGTGACGCAGCACGCGCCTCCTGAGCGTGCCCAGGTTGCGCAGGCGGTGCCGGCATGGCCAGCAACCAAAGGGTTCGCAGCGGTCACAACGACACTGGCAGCACCCGTGCTGCGGCTAGATCGTGATATTGATGGTATTGCGGCAGACGTGGCTTCAACGCCGACGCGTTGAGCCGTTTTCAGCAGGGTGAATTTGTGCAGTCCGTTATATTAATATATCGTAACTAATTGTTTTAAATCAATTTTTTACGCTTGCGGTTAGCAGCGGTTGCAGTGTTTTCAATACGCTCATCAGCATCACCGGCTGCGCACGAATAGCCGGATGCACGCCGTCCGCCTGAAACCATTCCGGCTGATCACCAAAGCCTTCCAGCAGAAACGGCACTAACGGCAGCTTGTGGCGTTTTGCAATGTCCACGAAAGCCGCGTGGAACTTGTCAGCATATGCGCTGCCGTAGTTGGGTGGC
The DNA here is from genome assembly GCA_947486575.1 of Betaproteobacteria bacterium. Lineage (GTDB taxonomy): Bacteria > Pseudomonadota > Gammaproteobacteria > Burkholderiales > SG8-41 > UBA5216. The sequence continues at coordinate 4,320 of CANKUB010000069.1, forward strand.
ATACGCATGCCGATCAACACCACTTGAGATTTCGCTTTGCGGCACGCATCTATGATGGCTTCAAGATTGTTACGCATGGCTTCAACGCTTTGTCCGCGCAGGCCATCGTTGGCGCCCAGCGCCAACAGTACGATGGCGGGTTTGTGTTGCGCGAGCGTGGCGTTAATGCGTTTCAATCCACCCAGCGTGGTTTCACCGGAGATGCTGGCATTGGCTACCGTATAATCGATGCGTTGCTGTTGCAGACGTGCTGCAAGCAGGCTGACCCAGGCTTTGTCTTGCGGCAGCCCGTAGCCTGCGGACAAGCTGTCGCCATAGACGAGGAGCGTGCGTGCGGATGTTGTAGAGGCAGCGGCGGCAAACGGCGCCGCGATCGACATCAGCGTACATTGGGTTAGTAGTGCCAACAAAAAAAGACCACGCATCATGCCTGAAACTCCTGCCACGCCAGCGATTAAAACCTTGATTGAAGTGTCCCAGCTCGGTAAAGAGGTTACCACTGGCAACACGTCATTGACCATTTTGCAGGGCGTGAGTTTCACGATTGCAGCAGGAGAAGCCGTAGCGGTGGTGGGCGTTTCCGGCTCGGGCAAATCCACGTTGCTGGCGCTGATGGCAGGGCTGGATACCGCGAGCACAGGTAGTGTGCGCATCGCCGGACAGGATTTATTCGCGCTCGACGAAGATGGCCGTGCGAGCTTACGCGGACGCACCATGGGTTTTGTGTTTCAGTCTTTTCAGTTGCTGGCCTCGATGACGGCGCTAGAAAACGTGATGGTGCCGCTGGAACTGGCTGGCGTAGAAAATGGAAAAGTGGCGGCCACTGCGCTGTTGCAGCGCGTAGGTCTGGGCGAACGCCTTAACCACTATCCCAAGCAATTATCTGGTGGCGAACAGCAGCGGGTGGCGATTGCCCGCGCCTTTGTCAAGTCGCCTGCCATTCTGCTGGCCGACGAACCCACGGGCAATCTCGATGCCACTACCGGCGGGCAAATCATCGATCTCATGTTTGAATTGAATCGTGAGCGCAACACCACGCTGATCCTGGTTACGCATGATGAAAAATTGTCGGCGCGTTGCGGGCGCGTAATCCGGCTGGCAGGGGGCCGGCTGCAATGAACTTATTGCATGAGCTGCGCATGGCACTGCGTCTTCTCATGCGCGATTTTCGCGCGGGTGAACTGACGCTGATAGTCGTTGCCGTGATCATTGCGGTTGCGGGTGTTACCACAGTGGGGTTTTTTACAGACCGTGTGCAACTGGCCTTGAACCGGCAGGCGAATCAACTGCTGGGCGCTGATCTGGTGATCTCGCATGATCGTGCATTGCCCACTGAAATGGTGCAGGAGGCGCAGCGCCGCCAACTGAGCGTTACACAAATGCTGCGCTTTCCCAGCATGGCCGTGTTTGGCGATAAAAATGTGCTGGCGGATATCAAAGTAGTCGCGGCAGGCTATCCTCTGCGCGGCGAAGTGCGCATTGCCGACAAACTTTATGGCGAGGAGCGTCGGGCCATTGGCGTACCCGCGCCCGGTACCGCGTGGGTAGACGAACGAATTCTGTCGCAATTAGGCGTTGCCATAGGTGAGAAAATAGCTATTGGAAACAATAACTTATCGATAGCAGCGATCATGACGCAAGAGCCGGATGCTGCTGTCGGCTTCATCAATGCCGGGCCGCGCGTGATGGTGAATGAGGCCGATCTTGCCGCGACGGGCCTAGTGCAAACGGGCAGCCGCATTGGTTATCGTTTGCAGATAGCGGGCAGTGCGGATGCGGTTGATGATTATCGCGAGTGGGTGGTGGCGCAGATGCGGCCCGGCCAGCGTATCGAAGGCATACGCGATGCGCGGCCCGAAATACGTTCGGCGCTGGAGCGTGCAGAAAAATTTCTTAATATCGCTGCCTTGGTGAGTGTGCTGCTTGCGGCGATGGCAATTGCCCTGGCCGCGCGGCGGTTTCTGCAACGGCATCTGGATGCGTGCGCCATGATGCGCTGCCTGGGCGCGAGTCAGGGGCAACTGATGCGCTTGTATTTTGTGCATTTTGCCTTGCTGGGGTTGGCAGCTAGTGTCATCGGCTGCGTGATCGGCGCGTTGGCGCAGCAGGCGTTGGCGTATTGGTTGGGCAGCTTGGTGGCGGTGGATTTGCCGCGCGCCAGTTTGATGCCCCTGGTGCAGGGGGTAGTCACCGGCTTGGCCTTGCTGTTGAGCTTTGCCTTGCCGCCCATCATTGCGCTGGGCCGCGTACCCACTATGCGCGTGCTACGCCGCGATCTGGGCACGCCGGGTGGCTTTGGCGTTGCGGGTTATTTGTTGGGCTACGCCGTGATTGCCGGCATGATTTTCTGGAAAGCCAGCGACGTTCGTCTTGGGACGTTTGTAGTCATCGGATTCACCGGCGCGATGGTGGTGGCAGGCCTGGCTTCCTGGTTGCTGCTGAAAATGCTTTCTGGCTTGCGCAACAGCGGCATCAGTTGGCGCTTTGGCATTGCCAATCTACGGCGGCGACCATTGGGCACCATTGTGCAGGTGATCGCGCTGGGCCTGGGGCTGATGGCGCTACTGACGTTGACGCTGATCCGCAACGATTTGCTCAACGCCTGGCAGGCGAGCCTGCCTGCGGACGCGCCCAACCGCTTTCTGGTGAACATACAGGACGATCAGGTTGCGCCGCTCAAGCGATTTTTTGCCGAACGTAAAGTGGCGGAGCCTGCGATGCACCCGATGATACGCGGGCGTCTGGTCAAGATTAACGAGCGCAGCGTCAGTGCTGCGGCCTATGCGGATGAACGTGCCAAACGCCAGATCGAGCGGGAATTCAACTTGTCGTGGGCCGCGAGTTTGCCCAAAGACAACCGCATATTGTCGGGCCAATGGTGGCCGGAGCGCGGCGCGCTGCCCGGACAGTTTTCCATGGAGGACGGTATTGCGCTGCGGCTGGGCGTGAATCTCAACGACAAGCTGACGTTTGATATTGCCGGTACCCCGGTCAGCGCAACTGTTACCAGCTTGCGCAAAGTGGATTGGGACAGCTTCAACGTCAATTTCTTCATGATCGCGCCACCTGGTCTTCTCGAAGGGCAACCGGTGAGTTACGTCACCAGTTTTTATCTGCCGCCGCGCAATGGTGAAATGCTCACTGCACTGATCAAACAATTTCCCAATCTGCTGGTGATCGATGTGGCGCAGGTGATGGCGCAGGTGCAGAAAATGATTACGCAGGTGGCTAAGGCCATTCAGTTTGTGTTTTTGTTCACCTTGCTCGCCGGATTGGTGGTGTTTTACGCGGCAATAGCCAGCACGCAGGATGATCGCATTCAACAGGCCGCGATCATGCGTACGCTGGGGGCCAGTCGCGCACAACTGACGCGTGCGCACCTCGCAGAGTTTGCGGTAACTGGCGCACTGGCCGGGCTGATTGCGGCGGCAGGTGCAAGCGGGCTGGGCTATGTGCTGGCGGTCAAGGTGCTGAACCTGAGCTACAACTTCAGTCCGCTGGCGTGGATGGCGGGCGTGGTATTGGGGAGCGTGGGTGTCGCCATCGCCGGGTACCTTGGCACGCGGCGTGTGCTGGCGACGCCGCCCATGCTGGTGTTGCGCGAGCTGGCGTGAATTGAAACTGTCGGCGGTATACTGCGGCAATGCTTGAAATCGTGCTGATTGCATTGCTGGTGGTTGTGTTAATTGTGTTGGCGCTGCTCTACCTGCGCCTGCAAACGCAGACACGCGCGCTGGAAACATTGTCCAGCCAGTTTGACAGTGGCCTCGAAGCCAAGCACCGCGCCATGCTGGTCGACCTGCACGGCGGATTGACGCAACAGGGTGATCGCCTCGGCACGCAACTTAACGATACCAGTGACCGGCTGCGCGGCTCAGTCGGCGTGGAACTTAAGCAAACGCGCGATACCTTGCAAGCGCTGCAATTGGCGCTGGTGCAAAACATGGCGCAACAAAGTGCCTCGATGAATGACCGGCTGGTTGAAACCACACGCTCGCTGAATGCCAAAATCGATGAGCGGCTGGATCAGATTTCCGGCAAAGTCAGCGAACGGCTCGATGAAGGATTCAAAAAGACCAATGAAACTTTCGTCAACGTGATGGCGCGCCTGGCCACGATAGATGAAGCGCAGAAAAAAATCGACGGACTCACCGGCAGTGTGTTGAGCCTGCAGGAATTGCTGGGCGACAAACGTGCACGCGGTGCTTTTGGAGAAGTGCAACTCGAAGCGCTGGTGCGCAATGTGCTGCCAACCAGCGCATTTGAAATGCAGTGCACGCTGTCAAATGGCACGCGTGCCGATTGTGTTTTAAAGCTGCCAGCGCCTACCGGCATGGTGGCGGTGGATTCCAAGTTCCCGCTGGAAAACTATCATCGCATGTTCGACCCGGAAACCGACGAAGTGGATTACACGCTGGCGCAAAAGCAGTTTAAGGCCGACGTAAAGCGCCACGTCGATGCGATCAGCGGCAAATACATCATTGCGGGTGAAACGTCCGATGGTGCAGTGATGTTCATCCCGGCAGAAGCCGTGTTCGCGGAAATTCACGCGCACCATGCCGAGGTGGTGGAATACGCCAATGCGAAACATGTATGGATTGTTTCACCCACCACGCTGATGGCAGTGCTGAATACCGCGCGTGCCGTGCTGAAAGACGTGGAGACGCGCAATCAGATACACGTTATCAAAGACGAGTTGGTGAAGCTCAGCGTCGATTTTGCACGATTCGACGACCGCATGCGCAAGCTGGCTGACCATGTGCGGCAGGCGCACGAAGACGCGCAGCAGGTGCAGATCAGCAGTAAAAAAATCTCGCAACGCTTTGCGCAGATTGAGGGTGTTGAGTTGGAGGAAACGGCTGCGCCGTTGCTCAAGGTGGTGGAGGGCAGGGAAGCGGGTAAAGACGGATAGCATGTCCCAGACCGTGCTTTCACTCACTGTCATTCCCGCGCAGGCGGGAATCCATACGGTGTTGGCGATGGCGCATGTGTTATGGGTTCCCGCCTGCGCGGGAACGACCGGTGTCTTTGGTAGGCTTTATGTAAGTATTTGTTTATGTTAAGTTTTTTTAAGCGGCGTCGGCGCGAGCGCGTGTTACGCGAAGCGCACATCGATGAAGCCGGTTGGAGCGCCGCGCTTGAGCAATACAGTTTCACGCGCACACTCAACACCGACGAACGCGCGCGACTCAAACAATTCGTCATTCTGTTTCTCGCCGAAAAGCCCATCAACGGCGCGAGCAATCTGAACATCGACAACGGCGCGCGGCTGGCGATTGCGATTCAGGCATGCATGCTGATTCTTAATCTTGATCTCGACTGGTATAAAACCTGGACCGAAGTGATTCTGTATCCTGGCGAATTCGTCGCGCGCCGTGAGGAAATGGATGACGCGGGCGTGGTGCACGTGGTTGACGAGCCCATGAGCGGCCAATCGTGGGGACACGGCACCGTGGTTCTATCGTGGCGAGACGTGCAGCAAGCGGGCGGCGGCTACAACGTGGTGATGCACGAGTTTGCGCATCAGATCGACATGCTCAATGGCGACGCCAACGGTTTTCCACCGCTGCATAAGGAAATGAATCGCGCGCTTTGGGCCGAGGCATTCAGCAAGGCGTACGAGCACTTTTGCAAGCGCGTGGATGACTGGGAAGAGTCGGCAATCGACGCGTATGCGGCAGAGAGTACCGGTGAATTCTTTGCGGTGATGAGCGAAGCGTTTTTCGAAATACCGTTGGCGGTGCAAGGTGAATATCCTGAGGTTTATGCCCAATTGGCACGGTTTTACCGGCAGGATACTGCGCAACGTCTCCGCGGAACGTAGGGCGAATTCAATAGCAAGAGCCGGAGTGCGCAGCGCCCGCATAATCGGTAAATTCCATTCGTCATCTGACCGTTGAGAGGAAAGAATATGAAAATGTCAGCCACTATCAAGCAACGCGCAGCAACTACGCTGAACGATCCGCGCTGGGCTGCGGTGATGGCGCGCGACGCGTGCGCCGACGGCAAGTTTGTCTACGCCGTGAAAACCACCGGTGTGTATTGCCGCCCGTCTTGTGCAGCACGTCAGGCGCGTCCCGAAAACGTGACGTTTCATGCGACGTGTGCGGATGCGGAACGCGCCGGTTTTCGCCCGTGTAAAAGGTGCAGACCAGGCGCGCCTTCGTTACTTGAGCGGCAAGCGGCGGCTATAGTTAGCGTCTGCAGACGTCTTGAGAGTGCCGAAACGGCGCCCGCATTGGCCGAGCTTGCGAATGACGCAGGGATGAGCGTTTTCCATTTTCATCGCCTGTTTAAGACTGTGATGGGTTTGACGCCCAAGGCTTATGCTGCGGTGTTTCGCGCCAAACGCATACGCAATGAACTCAAGTGCAGGTCTAGTGTGACGGAGGCCATATATACGGCGGGCTACAACTCAAACGGGCGCTTCTATGAAAAATCCAATGCGTTGTTGGGGATGACGCCTGCAAAATACCGCGCCGGTGGCGTCAATACGGACATTCGTTTTGCCATTGGCGAATGTTCGCTGGGGCCAATTCTGGTGGCGGCCAGCGAGCGCGGCGTCTGCGCGATACTCATGGGCGACGACCCCGATGCGCTCGCGCTTGATTTGCAGGATCGCTTTCCACGCGCGCGATTGATCGGTGGCGACAAATCATTCGAGCGTACGGTGGCCATGGTTGTGGGTTTTGTCGAGACGCCCGCGAAAGGGCTGAGCCTGCCGCTGGATGTGCGCGGCACGGCATTCCAGCAACGCGTGTGGCAGGCGCTGCAAAAAATTCCTGCGGGCGCGACAGCAACGTATAGCGAGATTGCGCAGCGTGTCGGCGCGCCGAATGCTGTGCGTGCGGTGGCGGGTGCGTGCGCGGCGAATGCGATTGCTGTGGCGATACCGTGTCACCGCGTGGTGCGTAGCGATGGCGGGCTGGCGGGTTACCGCTGGGGCGTTGAGCGCAAACAGGCGTTGCTCACGCGTGAGACGCAACGATGATCGCCGCCCGGCGTCGTTGTTGTGTCCGTGTAATGATGTCGTAAGCTATTGATTTTAAGAAATTTATAATCATGCTTTCATGCGATAGATCGCGCAATCTGTTTGAAGACAGGGTTGACGCACCATCGGCTGCCGAATCGTTGGCACCTGGTGCAATGCTGCTGCGCGGCTTTGCGTTGTCCGCCGCACCTTTGCTGTTGCAAGTGCTGGAACCGGTAGTCGCCGCTGCGCCGTATCGCCACATGGTTACGCCCGGCGGGTTTCGCATGTCTGTGGCCATGAGTAATTGCGGCACGGCGGGCTGGGTTACTGATCGCAGTGGCTACCATTACGACGCCTGTGATCCGCTGAGCGCCAAGCCCTGGCCCGCGATGCCCGCTTGCTTTGCCGGGCTTGCGACGGCAGCAGCGGCCGAGGCGGGCTTCGCCGCCTTTGCGCCTGACGCCTGCCTGATCAATTGCTATGAGCCGGGGGCGCGAATGTCATTGCATCAGGATAAAAACGAACGCGACTTTGATGCACCGATTGTTTCAGTTTCGCTGGGTTTGCCTGCGGTGTTTTTATTCGGCGGAATGAATCGCAGCGACCGGGCGGCGCGCTTGCCGCTTGCGCATTGCGATGTGGTGGTGTGGGGCGGGCCTGCACGGTTGCGTTTTCATGGTGTGATGCCGTTGAAGGACGGCGATCATGTCACCTTGGGACGGCAGCGGGTGAATCTTACTTTTCGCAAGGCGTTGTAGTGCTCAAGAAACTTTGCATCAGCGTTTCTCAAATGCTTCCAGCTCACTTAGTGTATTGATATTACTAAACGCATCAGTCTCATCATCAAACCGCACTTCCACCACCTTGAGCGCCGCATACCAGGCATCAATCTTGCGTCCGCCGCTTTGCAGAAACGCGGTTAATCCCGGCAGCACCGATTTACGGCACAGGCAGAACACTGGATGCGGTTGATCGCCGGTGCGGGCTACGGCGAGATCGGCTTGCTGTTGGTTGAGGGTGTCGTATAAACGCGCGATTAAATCCAGCGGCAGGAAAGGCGAGTCGCAGGGGACTGTGGCGATCAGGTCGTGCGTTGCCACGGACAGGCCGCGATGCAGGCCGGCGAGAGGGCCGGCGAAACCATCGATTTCGTCCGGCACGACTTTCCGGTTAAGCAATTGATATTGTTCAATATTCTGGTTGGCGTTGATTAGCACTTCGTCAACCTGCGGCGCGAATCGTTCAAGCACCCATTGCACCATCGGTTTGCCGCGCAGGGGTTTTAAGCCTTTGTCTACGCTGCCCATGCGGCGACCCTGGCCGCCCGCGAGGATGACGCCGGTAATGGGCTGGCGGGTCACTGTAGTGAACCCCGTAGCCCGGATGCGCCGCAGCTAAATCCGGGACATCGTTCGCGTAATGCGCTGCACTTCTTACGGGCTATGGAAGTGTGCGGGGCAATGAGCATGGATTTATGTCTTTGTGAAACGTTGCGTGCCGGTGAACAACAAATAATGTTTGTTCACCGCGCGGCCAATCATGGTGATGCCGGTTTTGGCGGCGATATCGTGGCCCATCTGCGTGAGGCCGGAGCGCGATACCAGAAAAGGGATTTGCATTTGCGCGGCCTTGATCACCATTTCGGATGTGAGACGCCCGGTGGTGTAAAAAGTCTTGTCAGAGCCATCGATATTGTCGAGCCACATTTTTCCGGCGATGGCATCTACGGCATTGTGGCGGCCCACGTCTTCTACGAACATGAGGATTTCGCCGGCGGCATCAGCGAGCGCGCAGCCGTGTACGGCACCGGCGCTTTTGTAGATGGTTTCATGGCGGCGCACACTGTCGAGCAAGGCGTAAAGTGTGGTTTCGCTTAAGGTTACGTCGTTGCGCAATTGGATGGCATCAATTTCTTCCATCAAATCGCCGAACACCGTACCTTGGCCGCAGCCGGTGGTGACGGTGCGTTTTTGCATTTTCTCGTCAAGGTTTTCCAACGCAGTGCGTGTGGTGACAACAACGGCGTTGGTTTCCCAATCAACCTGCACTTCGGCGATTTCGTCTATGGATTTTACCAGGCGCTGGTTGCGCAGGTAGCCGAGGGCGAGGGCTTCCGGCGCCTGGCCCAAGGTCATCAGCGTAACGATTTCACGCTTGTCGATGTAGAGCGTTAGCGGGTGTTCGCCTGCGATGGCTGTGGGCACGCACTCGCCGCGTTCGTTGATGGCTTCGACTTCGGTGGTTAGCGGGCGCGTGGCCTGCGTAATTTTCGGTCGGGACACGTTGTTCACGCCTTACCCGCCGATGTAAGACATCTCAATCTTTTCCAGCTTCACCGTTTTGTCGCTGCGGATTTCAGAGTAACGATCAGCGCGCCGGGTCCATATGCCCTTGATGAAAGTATCCAGATCATCATCGCTGGCGCCATTGCGCATCAGGGCGCGCAGATCGTGACCTGCGGTGGCGAACAGACAGGTGTAGAGCTTGCCTTCGGTGGAGATGCGTGCGCGCGTGCAGTCTCGGCAGAAGGCCTGTGTGACGGACGCGATCACGCCGATTTCACCCGAGCCATCTTTATAGCGCCAGCGTTCGGCAACTTCGCCGGTGTAGTTGGGATTCGCCGGTTCGAGCGGCATTTCTTTGCTGATCATGTCGACGATCTGGCGTGCCGTCACCACGTCATCCATGCGCCAACCGTTGGTATGGCCCACATCCATGAATTCGATAAAGCGCAGGATGTGGCCTTGCTGCTTGAAGTAACGCGCCATGGGAACGATGCTGTGCTCGTTGACGCCACGCTTGACGACCATATTAATTTTGATCGGCGTGAGGCCTGCGGCCGCTGCGGCATCTATGCCTTCGAGGACTTTGGCTACTGGAAAATCCACGTCGTTCATGGCCATGAACACCGCGTCATCGAGCGAATCGAGGCTGACGGTGATGCGCTGCAAACCAGCGGCTTTCAGGGCATGCGCTTTTTTGGCAAGCGATGAACCGTTGGTGGTCAAGGTTAAATCCAGCCCCGGAATTTCAGCAAGCATGCCGATCAATTGCTCGATGTGACGGCGGATCAGCGGCTCACCACCGGTCAGGCGGATTTTTTCCACGCCGTGTTTAGTGAACACGCGGGCGAGACGGGTGATTTCTTCGAAGCTCAACAACGCACTGCGTTCGAGAAATTGATAATCCTTGCCGAACACTTCTTTCGGCATGCAGTAGGTGCAGCGAAAGTTGCAGCGGTCGGTGATCGATATGCGCAAGTCGCGCAGTGGCCGACCGAGGCTGTCGCGGGTTGTGGAAGTTGCTGATGAGGATGCGATCATATGCAGGGCTAAGAATCAGGGCTTCTGATTATGGCAAATCCAGCGCAGCGGACGCAACTATAAATTATTTTATAAATCAATAACTTGCGTATGGGTATTGCGCTCAATGCCTTTACATCAAAATGCGCCCGCCATTGATATCCAGCGCGACCCCGTTCAGATAGGATGCGCTATCCGAGGCTAAAAACACCATCGCGTTAGCGTGATCTTGTGGGTCAGGCAGACGGCGTAGCGGGATTTGCGCAGCGATGGCCTCGATGTTGGCTTCGGTGCGCAGGGCTTTGACACGCGCAGTGAGGGTGGTGATGGGCGCAATCGAGTTGGAGGTAATGCCCGATGGCCCCAATTCAATCGCCAGAAATCGGGTAAGTTGAATCACGCCGGCCTTCGACGCGGCGTAAGCGGGCGAGGTAGAGCCAAACAGCGTGCGCCCGGAAATCGACGACACGTTGATGATGCGTCCAGCTTTGGATTTTTTCAAGTAAGGAATCGCGCGCTTGCACATGAGAAACGTGCCGCGCAAGTTGAGCGATACGGTTCTGTCCCAATCGTCGATGGGCAATTCTTCAACGCCGGTGAGTTTGCCGTAGCCGCCTGCGCTGTTGACGATGATATCAATGCTGCCGAATTCGCTGGCCACGCGCGCTAAAGCGTCCGTTACTGATTTATCGTCGGTGACATCCACGCGCACGGTGATCACGCGCGCGTCTGCGCCTTTGATTTCACTGGCGACTTTTTGTGCGCCCGCTTCATCAATGTCGAGCAGCGCTACGTGCGTGCCTTGTTGCGCAAATTCATGTACGGTGGATGCCCCGATGCCTTGCGCCGCGCCGGTGACAACCGCCACGCGGCCTTTGAGTTCAGGGTATATGGCCATGATATGTAAGTATTTGTTTTTAAAAATAATTTATTAGGGTAAGGCAGCGGCCATTAACTCGGGGGCGATGCCTTGCGCTTCGGCGTTGGTGAAATTGAGCTCAATTTTTACGCCGTTCGGATCGAGCATGAACAATTGAAACAAGCCTTGATCATCCACCATGCGCTTGTGAAATTTAACGTCGCGTTGTTGCAGATTTTCCATCATCTCGCGTAAACCTGTGCAGCGAAACGCAATATGATCGACCACGCCAGAGCCTTGCGTAGCATCACTTTGCTGGCCGAGATACGCCTTGCGATTTTCACTGACGTTTTTACCGCCGACAGTCAAGTGCAGCACGTCGGTGTCGCCGATATACAGCCACACCACGGGGAATTTAAAATCCGGTGCGTGACCGACGCGCATGCCGAGATTGTTGACATACCAGTCGCGCGTGCCATCAAGATCGGCAGTTTGAATCAGAAAATGTTCCAGGTGATGTAAGGGCATGGCTGTGTTACTCGGGCATAAAAGTTATTTGGTAGCGTCGCCGCCGTCCACAATAATCTGATCGACTTCGCCAGCGCCTGGCGCGCGCCGGTAAGCGGCCGCAGCCTGATACTCCGGCGACTGATTGCATTTTACGGCTTGTTCGAAGCTATCGAATTCAATCACCACAAAGCGGGTGAATTTATCCGTGCCTTCCATGATTTGAAAGCGTCCGCCGCGCGCCTGTACGCGCCCGCCGTATTTTGCGATGATTCCGGGTACTAAATCGGTGTATTTTTTGTATTCAACCGGGTTGTCAATTTTGCAGCGGGATATCCAGTAAGCGGCCATGGTTTACTCCAGATAAATTCACGAAGATCAGTCGGGGATAAAAAATTCTTCTTTGTCACTGCGCTGGTAGCCGACTTTGTCATACCACTGCGGGCCGAGTTCGCTGGTGATCTTGCCGCTGCATTTCAGGTTGGAGATGACTTTGCCGTTGTTCTCCACGGCGAGTCCGGCCTTTTCCATTGTTGCGCCATTCTTTCCCCAGCGACCGATGCCAGTGTAAACCACATACGCATACGCACCCTTGCGAAAACGCAACCAGCTAGCGCCACCGCCCGCGTACGTTTCGTTGGCACCGTAGATACCATTGCCCGCTTTAAGCGGATGCGCTTCACTGGCGGGAAAGGCCATTTCCAACGGTTGCCCCAATGAACCGAAGCGATACTGCAGGTAACCTGCCTTGGGCGACAGGTTGTTCGAGGCGCAGACCGATACCAGTTTCACGCCTGTCTGGCAGGCAAACACAACGGTTTCTGCGGGCGTGCAGAATGAGAGTGGTTTCGCGGCAGCGGGCGCGGTTTTGCCCAGTGGCTTGACGGATGTCACCAGCGCAATGCGCTCTGTTTTTTTGCAATCCGGGTTGCCCTGACACGCCGCTGCCTGCACGGTCTCGATGCTGTAGCCCAATTGCACGCGCCGGCCTTCGAATGATTTCTCGCACAAATCAAAACTGGCCGATTCGTTGAAGGGCTTTCCGGTATCGTCTTTTAACTGGAAGTAACACGAGATATCGCCTTGTGTGACTTCAACAATGGTGCCGATGGTGTTTTTTGTTTTTCCGCCGATAGTGATGGTGGCGGCTTGAAGGTATGTTGCGTGTGCGCAGGTGGCCAGCAGTATTGCAATCGTAAATATTTGTTTTTTCATGGTCATTATTGTGAGTGTTATTGAGGCTACTCCGCCTTCGCACCGGAAATTTTGATGACACGCGCCCACTTGTCGTGTTCGGCTTTGATGTACTCGGCAAATTCCGCCGCGCTACCGCCAGCGATTTCTGTGCCGATACTGGCGTAGCGTTCTTTCAGTTCCGGCAGGCTGCGGTTGATCACGTTGTTGAGGCGATCAACCACAGCGCGCGGCGTTTTGGCAGAGGTTCCAAGGCCGTACCAGCCAGTCACCTCATACCCCGGCACGCCCGATTCGGCGATGGTGGGCAAATCCGGCGTGACCGAGGCACGCTTGAGGGTTGTCACGCCCAGCGCGCGCACGCGGCCGGATTTAATGTGGCCGACCAGCCCGCCGATGGCGGTAAAGCTCACGTGTACTTCGCCGGAGATGAGTGCGCTATTGGCTTGCGCACCGCTTTTGTACGGCACATTGGTCATGTTGACGCCGGCCATGTAGTTGAACAGTTCCGCCGTGAGATGGCTGCTGCCGCCGATGCCGCTGGAGGCGTACATCAGGCGCTGTGTTTTGGCCAGCGCAATGAGTTCTTTAATGTTTGCTGCGGGCACCGTGGTGCGCACCGAAAGCACAAAGGGCGTGTGCACTGTAAGAATGATCGGTGCGAAATCACGAATAGGATCGTACCCCACGTTTGTGCGCATGATGGGTGTGACCACATGCGTGGGCGACATTTGCAGCAGCGTGTAACCGTCGGGTGCTGCGCGCGCGACGATTTCGCAGGCGATCGCGCCGCCTGCGCTGGGCCGATTGTCCACCACAAACGTTTGCCCGAGTACTTCGGTGAGTTTGGTGGTCAAGATGCGCGCAACGGTATCGGAGCCACCGCCAGGCCCGAGGCCAACCAGCACGCGTACTGGGCGGTTGGGGTAGTCCTGCGCGTGTGCCTGGGGCATGGCAAGCAGGGCAAGCAGCACATAAATTGGCGGTAAAAGTTTCACGAAGGTTCCAGGGCGACGTTGAGCAGCAATCTTACACCGACTACTCGATTGGACGTGCTTGCGGTTTAGCGCTAAGGTTCACTGTAGCGCAATCAAATGGAGGTGCAAATGAATAAACCCGTAGACGGCAATAATCTGCCCGCTGAAGTGGGCAGCCGCATTATCGATAAGCCGGAACTGCCGCCGCAAGGCGTCACCACTGACAACGAAGTGTTTACCGAAGTGGTGCTGGGCAAAGGGCAACTGAAGCGTGGCACGTTCAAGCAGTTTGAGGTATTCAGCGACGAAGCACAGCGCATAGGCGGCGATGATTTGTATCCCTCGCCGATGACGTATCTGGCGATGGGCGTGGGATTTTGACTGCTGACTCAGGTTGCGCGGTACGCGCACATGATGAAGCTGACGATCAAAGATGCCAAAGTGAAAGTGCGTTTTCGGAAATTTCTGGGTGGCTCGGTGTTGAAGGGCACGGTCTACAATCGCTGGGATGGTGTTGATACGCATCTCATGGTGGACAGCGACGCGCCGGAGGATATGCTGCGGCATTTGATCAAAAATGCCAAAGCAGGCTGTTTTGCCGAAGGTTTGATCGAGCAAAAAGTGCCTTTAAACAGCACCATAGAGGTGAATGGAAAGCCGTTGGCGTTGTAGTGGTGTGTATGCGCTAAGTATCTGATTTGTAATCATTATTTTCATTATGTGGACTGATGGCAACCGGCTTCCTGGCCACTTCACATCAGCGGTATGACGCGAGTAGAATGCCGTATCACCAGTCCTGATAAAAGGAGTTTTCCATGCCCCGCATTGCAGCTTACGACGACGTAAAAGACGGTAAAAAATCACGCAACCCACCGGGTGGTGGCACCTCTTGGCGCACCGATTTCATGCGCCCCCCCGAAGGTGTGAAGGAGCCGATGGCGTTTCTGGCTGAAGGCACGCCGCATCGTGTGATCAAGCCACACTTTCACGAAGTCGATCAGTTTCAGGTGATCGTCAGTGGCGGTGGCGTTATCGGCAAACATCCGTTGTCGCTCAACGCCGTGCATTTTTCGCGTGCGCATACGCCCTATGGCCCGCTCACGGGTGCCGAGGAAGGCGTGGGCTTTTTGACGCTGCGCGCGCAGTGGGATCCGGGCGCGCAATATCTGGACAAGGACAAAGATAAGCTGGTTGCGGTACCTAACCGCAAACCGTGGCAAGTCACTGAGGCACCAAAGTTCGAAGGCAATGCTGATGTCAACATCCACGCGTTCAACGACATCAAGGACGAACGTGGTCTCGCGGCCTATGCCCTTAAGCTGGCGCCGAATGCGCAAGTCGCCGGCCCGGATGCCTCAAAAGGCAACGGCCAGTATTTGATCGTCACCAAAGGCAGCGTGAATTATCAGGGCAAGGAATACAAAGCCATCTCCATCGGCTTCACCAAGCCCGATGAAGGTTACTTCCCCATTGTTGCCGGCCCGGAAGGCGTGGAAGCGCTGGTGCTGAATTTCCCGCGTCTTGAAATGGCGAAAGCGATTGTGCCCGAGGCATCGAAGTCCAAGGAATTGCGCGTGTGGCAATGCCTGCTTTGCTCGTTCTCGTATGATGAAGCCAAGGGTATGCCGGATGAAGGCATTGCGGCGGGTACGCGCTGGGAAGATGTGCCTGAGTCGTGGATATGCCCGGATTGCGGTACCAGCAAGGCGGATTTTGATATGGCGGTTGTGGCCTGAGTGAGATATCGAGATTTAGTTTGGTTAAAAAAGGCCGCGATAGCGGCCTTTTTTATGTGGGCGTTTTAACTGTGTGGCGGTCTCGGCATAAGGCATAAGGCATACGGCAAACGCTAACAGGCATCCAACAACATACCGCTGGTAGACCCCATCCCGAATTTGTTAACGTCGCTGGACAGCGCGGCAACGTCCTTCAAGGCAGGCGTAACGTCGACATGACCAGCCTTCGCTTTAGCCACGATGTGCTTCAGAGCCAGTATGGCATCACGCGAATCCTGCCCCTGATCGACTATCGAGAACATCAAGAGATGGCGGCGCAGGCCGTCGGGTACCGTCAAAGGCCAGGGTGAGGGCGCGGCCCAGGCAAACGCTTGGTATTGCACGAACAGTTCGCGGATCGTCTGCCGCGCAGGGACATCACTGTGCGCGTAGGTATTGGTAATGTCGTTTACCAGGACTTCTGCGTCCGCCCGGATGCCGGCACGTTCCAGCGGTGATGCCAACGCTAACGCGCCGTTCGCTATCGACGCAAGCTCGTTCAGTGAGACTTTTCGATCCGCTATGGGTTTAAGCAGTGCATCCAGTCGTGCAATCGCTTTTTGAAACTCGGCGAGTTCGTTCATGGGCGTTTTTAATCCAACTTGATTTTCGCCAGCTTGATCACTTTGCCGTAACGCTCAATTTCGCGCCGCAGGTAAGCACCCAATTCAGCTGGTGCGCCACCCACCAGTTCTGCGCCTTCGCCGGTCATGAAATCGCGTATCTCCGGCGCTTTCAATGCACTCACCGTTTCGCTGTGAAGCCTGTTGATAATGGCAGCAGGCGTGCCTGCCGGTGCGAACAGCGCATACCAGTTCGCGGAGTCGTAGCCAGGATAAAAAGAATCCAGCGTCGGTAAATCGGGTGCAGAGGCAGCGCGCTTGATGGAGGTGACTGCCAGTCCGCGCACCTTGCCGCTGCGCACGTGCGGCAACGCCGTCACCGCACCGCTGAAGCATAAATCCGTCTCCCCGCCGATCAAGGCCGCGATGGAGGGCGCGCCGCTGCGGTATGGGATGTGCGTAACGCGTATGTCCGCCGCGAGCTTCAGCAGTTCAATCGCCATATGGTTGGCCGTGCCGTTGCCGCTGGACCCTGCATTCAGCTTGCCCGGATTATTTTTGGCCAAGGCCACCAGTTCCGGCACTGTGCGTACCGGCACGCTGGGATGCACCATCAATATTTGTGCCGCCAATGAAACCTGGCTGATCGGCGCAAGATCGCTGGCCATGTCAAACGGCGCCTTCTTCAATAGCAACATGCTTACTGGAATCTGCGCGGTGCCGAATAACAGTGTGTAGCCATCGGCCGGCGCGCGCACCACCAGTTCCGCGCCGATAATCCCCGAAGCACCTGCACGATTGTCCACCACGAAGGGCTGCCCCGTGCTTTCAGTGAAACGCTTGGCGATCAGTCGCGCCTGCGTGTCGCTGCCTGCGCCGGGGGCGGTGGGGACGACTACACGAACCGTGCGGGTGGGGTAGCTTTGGGCTTGAGCAGGTATGGCTGCGCAGAGGGCAATGGTTGCGGCAAAAATTGCGGGCCTGTTAATGCGCAGTGTCATTGTAAGTCATTGTTTTTATTTATTATTGTTGTTTTTTCGATTTTCGATTTATGAACGCTTCCATCATGCGTTTGGGCTCGTCGGTGCGACGTGATTCCACGCAGGCGCGGATGCCGGCCCAGATGCCATCGGTAACCGACAGGCGTTCCCAATCCCGCACCAGTGTTTTTTGCAGGCGCATCACGCGCTTGCCACCGAGCAGCAGCGAGGCAATCCATTTTTCGACAGCCGCATCGAGTTCCGCCGCCGACACCAGCTTTTGCAAAAAGCCTATGCGATAGGCTTCAGCAGCATCGATCACATCGCCGGTGTAAACCAGTTCGGCTGCCTTGCCCCAGCCGATGAGTTTGGGTAGCAGCACAGCTTCCATGCCCGACGGTATGCCGACGCGCACTTCGGGCATGCCGAATTTGGCGCTATCGACACCTACACGCAAATCGCAGGCGGCAGCGAGTTCCATACCAAAGCCGAGGCAATAGCCGTTGATGCGCGCAATCACGGGTACCGGAAAATTGCGGATCGATTCGTTGGCCACATGCGTGAGTGTGTGTTCGACCTCGGCTTCTTCCGGCGTGAGGTCTTTCATTTCGTGAATGTCGGCACCGGCAATAAACGATTTGTCGCCCGCACCGGTGATGACGGCTGCGCGCAGCCTGTCGTCCTGTGCAAGCGTGTTAAATGCCGCTGCAATAGCACGCTTGCCTGCCATGCCCAGTGCGTTGCGGCGCGCGGGATTGTTGACGGTCAGATAGGCGATGCGTCCTGCGTCGCCACGATCGTCGATGCGGGTGAGCAGAAGATCACTCACTTGACTTCCACCCGCGGCATTTTCAGCGCCTGATCATGCTCGACATTGGGCGCAATCATTTGGTACAGCGCACGGCGTGTATTGGAAAACAGCGAGCGCATTTTTTCTGTCCACGGTGTTTTGCGGGCGAGTTGCGCCGCAGGGCTTTCCCACACATCGGGGCCGGTCAGCTCATAGGTGGTGAGATATTTCGGGCCGATATTGCCGGAGGTGCACGCAACAGAGGTATAGCGGCGCGCGCGCAGCACGCCGGGGATATTCGCGCAGCGCGGCAGGTGTTCCGTGTCGTACCACGCGTTGTATTCGTCAATGATGTGGTCGGGAATGTCGGTGTGCACGATGTACATCCACGGCGCCCCGCCCGTCGGCAGCGTGGCGGTTGCATTCGACACGTCGCACATGAGTTTGAAATTCATGCGCTCGCGATTGTTTTCGTAGAGCTTGCGTATGCGCACTGACCACGGCGTTGCATTTTTTACGATGTGCTGAAAATCCGGGCCGGCCTCTATGGTGTCGTTCATTGTTTCGTACCAAGCCAGGTACCGAATGTCGGATTTCTCGCACACGTAGCGGCGGGTGCGCACAAAGCCCGGCAATGCGGTCAGTTGCGGCACATGTTCGAGATCGTACCAGTCGTTGAATTCCGCTTCGTATTCGGGGCGCGTGGGGCCGAGACGGACGGTGATGAGGCCATTTGCGGTGTTCATGATCAGATCACTGCCGGGCCGCGAACGGTGGTGCGATACATCAACCGCGGCAGCGGATCGTAATCGAACGTTGCCTTGTGCTGCACGGCGATGTTGTCCCACATCAGCAGGTCGCCGGGGCGCCAGCTATGGCCATATATAAACTCGGGTTGTGTCATGTGAGCATATAGCTTGGCCAGCTCTGCAACACTTTCAGCGCGCGACATGCCGGTGAGATGCGAGGTGTGGCCCTCGTTGATAAACAGGCACTTTCGTTGGGTGACCGGATGCACGCGCACCACATTCATTTCGGTATCGGGCACGCTGGCGAGCTGTTCCGGCGTGGGGGCGTGTTCCTGCACGGTGCGGATGCCGCGGCGTTCATCTTCCTGCTGCCCTGCGTAATTCTTCAGGCGGTATTCGCGATAGCTGTGCACATTGCGCATGTGTTCCAGTCGTTGTTTCATCGTGTCGGGCAGGGCATTGAACGCAGCGGTGGTGCTGGCGAAATAGGTGTTGCCCAATGCAATGCCGTCTTTCACCGGAATTTCCACCGAGTACAGCGCGGAGAGCATGCTCGGCTCGCGCTTATAGGAAAGATCGCTGTGCCAGAAGCGCCCGGCATCCTGCGCGCCGATGGCTTTGCCATTGGCGTCGAGTTTGTTCGACAGTACAAAAATTTCGTCGTGGCCACCGAGACGGCTCTCCTTGCGCACGTGCGCTTCCAGCACGCCGAAGCGGCGCGTGAACGCTATCTGCTGCGCGGGTGTGAGACTCTGATTGCGGAAATAGACCACCTCATTGTCAAAAAATGCGGCGGCGACTTGTGCGAACGTGTTGTCGTCCAGTGGCTGTGACAAATCGACGCCTGAAATTTCGGCGCCGAGGTGCTTGCCAATGCGGGTAACGGTGATCATGGATATTCCTTGGGTTGCGCGGTGCGACGTGGCAATCGTAGCGAATTTCTGTCTGGCCCGAAAGCCCATAGCATGTGGATGCCACTGGCCTGCGTCTGCGGGAGTAGAATAGCGCTTTATTGTCAATCTGCCGTATCAAGGAATCAGGAGAGCGTTATGAAGCTGTTTGGATCGCTGACATCACCGTACGTGCGCAAGGCGCGCGTGTTGATCGAAGAAAAAGCATTGCCCGTGGAATTAGTGATTGAAGATCCGTGGGCTGACAACAGCCCGATTATTGAAAAAAATCCTCTCTCCAAGGTGCCGGCGCTCGAAATCGCACCCAACGATTTTATTTTTGAGTCCGTGCTGATCGTGCATTTTCTGGATCATGTCGATGGCCGTTCGTTTACCCCGCGCGATCCCGTCGGCTACTGGGAAGCGCAGCGCTGGCAGGCGCTGGGCAACGGTATTATCGATGCCGCGATTCAGCGTATTTTTGAAACGCGCCGGCCGCCGGAACATCAGTTGCAGGACAAAATGGAACGCGAAGCAGCGCGCGTACGGCGCGCGATTGCTCTGGGCGAATCAAGCTTCAAGGGCGGCGAGTTCCTGGTTGGTAACCGCTTCAGTCTGGCTGATCTGATACTGGGTGTAGCGCTGCAGTACGTTGATTTCCGTTATCCGCACGATTGGCGCGCGACTTCGCCCAAGCTTAAGGCGTGGCATGCCGGTATCGCGGCACGGCCTTCGTTCGTGAAGACACAGCCGCCGGATTTCACGCCGCCGCAATAAG
>CANKUB010000070.1 GCA_947486575.1 Betaproteobacteria bacterium
AATGCGCTTCCGGGAGGCACCAGGAAACTGGTTTGCTGAGGTCGAAATTACGAGCAATTTGATGACCTAAAAAACCCCTGCGCGCCAAGGCACTGATTTCAATAGAGATTTTTTAATGCCTGTTAAACCTGGGTTAAGACTGCTGACCTGCACATTGCCGCCGTTCGTGGCTCTGATCGCCAACGGCGGTTAAGGCCGATTATGCATAGTTCGCGATTATGTATAGTTGGCAGCACGCGAGAACTGTTTTCACTCTGTCGGCAAGGCTTCACGCTTTCGGATAACAGCCATTCGTTCCGACAATATTCGTGATTGAGTTTTGCGGCATAATTGTGAGGTAGCCAATTTCAATACGGACTCTTTATGTACAAGAACATATTAGTTCCAACAGATGGATCGAAGCTTTCAGACGAAGCTGTTAAGCAAGCGATACTGCTTGCTAAAGACACCGGCGCCAAACTCACGTTCATGCACGTTATGCCGAGCTCTGAGGCGTTCGTAAGCGAGCGTTATAACGTGCTGCCGTTGCTGGCTGCGCCGGTACAAAAGAAATATAAAGAGGAATTTTCTGCGTTTTCCAAAAAGATACTGGATGGCGCATGTGCCAAAGCTGCCACAGCCGGCCTCAAGTGCGTGGGGATTTCCGTGGCAGGCGTTTCATCCTACAAGGCAATAATCAAACAAGCTGCGAAATCCAAATCCGATCTGATCATGATGGCTTCTCACGGCAGGCGGGGCCTGGATAGTGTTCTAATCGGCAGCGAAACGCAGAAGGTGCTTACGCATAGCAAGATTCCAGTGCTGGTGGTGCGCTGACCACGCTCCACCGGAAGCGCATGCCTGAGTAATCTTCATGTTTTACCGCCTGAATGCGGACGCTCGCCAATTCCGCAAGGGGGCGATAAGGTGAGTAGCGCTTTTTAGTAAGCGGTCGTCCAGGATCGTCGCCCCAAGCTTTTCGATGACGAAGGTTCGAACGGCGGCAATGTGACGGCGCAGCCGACGCTCAAGACAACGCCCTCGAATGGCGGCTACGGCCGAGAAGCAGTCACCACCGGAAAGCACCTTCAATGTCCGAAGGAAGGTAGTGCGAATTCCACTCCAGCGCCCTAAACTGACCAAGGCTATTCACGGGCGCATGCCTTAGAGATTCACGCCGCGCGGACCTGTTCTGCCTGAAAGTGGCGTGCTACACCGGCGTATATCGAATAGAATTGCGTGCCGCTACCGCTATAAAACATCTATATAAATCAATAACTTACGGTGCCGAGCAATTTCGCAAAGTCACGCATGTCGGCTTCGCGTTCCACCGCCGCCGTACGGCTGACAATTTCGTTAGCAATCGCCGGGCTGATGATGGACTCCGACTGCTTCAGAAACTTGCGCGTCACGTCTTCCCACGTCATCGGATTGTTGGGGTCGCCCTTGGGATACAGCACCTCGCGATAAAACACGCCGCGTGATGTTTCGACTTCGACGGCAGCAGGCCGTCCGCCCTGCTTGAACAGGGCTGTGAGTTCGGGCTTGGCTTCCAGCGTGCAGAGTGCCATCAGGCGCGCGACATCGGTGTCACGCAGCCAGCGGTCATTGAACTGTTCAGACGTGCAGTCGCCCGCCACCAGCCCCACCGCCGTACAGTAGTAAAAGCTGTGGTCCGCGGTTTCCTTGTTCACCGGCTTAAACTTGTGATCATCCCAGCTCGGCTTGGTCACAGCTTCTTCGTGCGCAAAAATGCGGATTGCTTTCACTTCATGCGGCTGGATGTGATGGGCTTCACGCAATTCAATGGCCGCCTGCACCATCGCCGGCGTCATGCCTTCGACGGGATAGGGCTTGAGACCGATTTTCAGTATTCTGAAATCTCCCGCTCGCGGCACCAGCGGCTCCACATCCACGCCGCCTGCCACCGCATGCGCAAATCCGTACGGACCTTCGAGCAACGTCGTGCATCCGGTAAACCCCTGTCGCGCCAGCAGCGCGTACAGTATGGCCTGACTGGCAACGATGGGGGCCGACAGCGCCTTGTCCATCGGAATGTCGCCGTGGCGAATTTCCGCGAATGTGTTCGAGCGTGCACCGGCCAGCGCTATCGCGTGGCCCGTCTGCTGTGCGTTCAGGCCCAACATGCGCGCCGCACCCGCCGCGCCAGCATAGGAACAGGCTGCCGTATGATGCCAGCCGCGATGCCACAGATTTTTTGCAACAGGCAAATCGGAAAAGCGCATCTGTACCTCGTACGCGGCAATCATGGCCAGCAAAAAATCGAGGCCGGATCGCCCGCTCCATTCGGCGGCTGCCAGCACGGTAGCGATAGTATCGCTGGGATGCGCCGTCCATGCCGGACCGAAGTAAACATCGTTGTAATCCTGATAGCGAATGGCAACGCCGTTGGCCAGAGCGGCAAACTGGGCATTGGCTTTGACCCCTTTGCCGATCAGCGTCGCCTGCGTTCCGTTGTCGAGTTCGCCGATGCCGCGCCGCACGATGCGCGCGGGTTCGCTTTCAAGGCCGCCGTAGGCGCAGGCCAGCGAATCCAGCAAGATGCGCTTGGCGTAGTCGAGCACTTCGGGTGCGATATCCGCAGCGTGCAAATTGGCAGCGTAGTCGCCGATGCGCTCGACGACGGTGCGTTTGTGGTTGGTGTGATTCATGCGCCATGTCCTCAATGAACGCGGGATATTACAGTGATTCATCGCCGATGAAACCGTCCGCAACAGCGTGCGTGCAGTCCCGTTGCATCCATTAGAATAACGTATCGTTCCTTTTCAACTTTTGTAACTTTCGCAACCGGAGACGCATCATGCGTCGTGCGTACGCATTGTCCACGCTGTGCCTCTGCTTGAGTGGCCTCGCACCCACGGGTAATGCACAGGACTATCCCGCGAAAGCGGTGCGCATGGTCGTCGGGTTTCCGCCCGGCGGCGGGGCAGATGTGGTGGCGCGCCAGTTTACGCCGCGCCTGGGCGAGCAGCTCGGTCAGCAGGTCGTCATCGACTATCGCTCCGGGGCCAGTGGCAATATTGCACTCGAGCTATTGGCTAAATCGCCGCCAGATGGATACACGCTCATGCTGACCACGCCAACCGTCACGGTGAATCCGGCGTTGTATCCAAATCTACCGTACGACACATTGCGCGATTTTGCCCCGGTGGTACTGGTGGCATCCACCGTATATATCCTCGTTGTGCATCCGTCGTTGCCGGTGAAATCGGTAAAGGAGCTGATTGCTCTGGCCAAAGCACGGCCGGGCGAGCTTCT
Organism: Betaproteobacteria bacterium; assembly: GCA_947486575.1. GTDB lineage: Bacteria > Pseudomonadota > Gammaproteobacteria > Burkholderiales > SG8-41 > UBA5216. Next base: position 3,259 of record CANKUB010000070.1, read on the forward strand.
TTATTCTTCCGGCGGCAACGGTGCCGCCGCGCATCTCGCCGCCGAACTGTTCAACAGCATGAGTCGCGTACGCCTGGCACATGTGCCCTACAAGGGTGTCGCGGCGGCGTTGATAGCGGTGTTGTCGGGAGAAACTCAAGTGACTTTCGCCAGCCAGCCCACGGCGCTGCCCCACATCAAGCAAGGCCGCTTACAACCGCTCGCCGTCACCAGCGCCAAGCGTTCGTCTTTTACCCCGGCCCTGCCAAGCATCGCGGAAGCCGCGTTGCCAGGTTATGAGACAACCGCCTGGTTCGGTATTCTCGCGCCCGCAAAAATGCCGGCCGCGATCACCGCCCGGCTGAACAGCGAAATGAATCGCGCGCTCGATCGAGCCGACGTTAAGGCCGGATTCACCAGCCAGAGCCTTGAAAGCATCGGCGGAACCTCCGAACAATTCAGTGCGTTGATCAAGGACGAACTCGCAAAATGGCGTAAGGTGGTTAAAGAGGCCGGCATGCGGATAGACTAGCCGGAAGGGACTATCGAGGCCGAGCGGCCGCAATCGCCGGAATTGCCTTTTGGGTGTTCATGCAGACTAACTTGGGGAAAGAATGTTTAGCGTCGTATCTGCAGCTGCGGTGATTGCGGTGCTGGGTCTGGCAAGTGGCATGGCTCAGGCGCAAACCTATCCGATAAAACCGATACGCCTGGTCGCCCCATTTTCCCCTGGCGGCTCCACGGATATTCTTGCGCGTCTGGTGGCGCAAAAACTGACTGAAGCATGGGGGCAGCAAGTCAACGTGGATAACCGTGCAGGTGGCGGCTCAGTGATCGGCACGGATATCGTTGCCAAATCAGCACCGGACGGCTACGCACTGGTGATGACTTCCACCAGCACAGCCACCGCGCCGAGCCTCGTGCGCAAACTGCCTTACGATACGCTGCGCGATCTGGCGCCGGTGATTCAATTGGTCTCCACGCCCAATGCGCTGGTGGTGCATCCCTCGCTGCCGGTGACTTCCGTGCGTGAGCTGATTGCACTCGCCCGCGCCCGGCCCGATCAGATTGCCTTTGGCTCGGGCGGCAACGGCACATCCACACATCTCGGCGGCGAAATTCTGCGCCTGATGGCCAATGTGCGCATGACGCACGTGCCGTTCAAGGGCACGGCGCCGTCCATCACCTCACTGCTCAGCGGCGACGTGTCGTGGGTTTTCAGTGCGATCCTGCCCGCGCTGCCGTTGATCAAGGCCGGGCGCCTGCGCGCCATCGCCGTGAGCGGCGCAAAGCCCACGTCCGCGCTGCCCGGTGTACCCCCGGTCGGCGAGACCCTCGCCGGATTCGACACCAGTCCCTGGACTGGCGTAGCTGTGCAGGGCGCCACGCCCAAGGACATCATTACGCGTCTCAATCAGGAAATCGCGCGCGGCTATGCGGTGCCCGAGGTGCGCGAACGCCTGCTGCGCGAAGGCAACGATGTGGTGCTCAACACGCCAGAGCAATTCGATGCATTTTTTCGCGGTGAAATGGATAAGTGGGCGAAGGTGATTAAGGCTGCGGGGATTGCTTTAAACTGAGCGTCAGTTGGGCTTGATCCCCGCGTCGCGCAGGACCTTACTCCACTTTTGCGATTCTGATTTGATATAGGTGGCGGCTTCCTGGGGTGTGCTGCCTGTGCCTGCGACGCCGTCCCCGGACAAGCGTTCGAGCACTGTCGGGTCACGAACGATCCTGACTAATTCGGTGTTCAACCGGTTGATGATTTCCACCGGTGTACCGGATGGCGCCAGCATGCAAGTCCAGGACACTGCATCGAAATTGGCCATGCCCGCTTCAATGAATGTGGGCACATCAGGCACCGGGAGCGCGCGCTTGTCGCCGGTCACGGCCAGCGCACGCAGCTTGCCGCTTTTCAGCAGAGGCACCGCGGCGAGCATGGTGCCGAACATCACTTGCACTTGACCCGCAACAAGTTCGGTCAACGCGGGCGCGGCCCCTTTGTAGGGGATGTGCTCCATGCTGGTTTTGGTGATGGCCTTGAACAATTCGCCTGCCAGGTGTCCCGTACCGGCGAGTCCGGAAGAGGCGTAATCGAGCTGTCCGGGGCGTGAGCGCGCGAGGGCGACGAATTCCTTCACGGTGCGCGCAGGCAGCGCGGGATGCACCATCAGCATCAGCGGTTGCACAGTGAGTTTGGAAATTGGCGCATAGTCCTTGAACGGATCATACGGAAGACTCTTGTGCATATGCGGCGCAATGGACAACCCCGCGATGCCGGTGAGGAACAGCGTGTAGCCATCCGGCACCGCGCGCGCGGCCAATTGTGCCCCAACGTGGGTGCCACCGCGATTATCGATGATGAATTGCTGGCCCATGGCCTCGAACAGGCGATGCCCGATGACGCGGGCGACGATGTCAGTCGGGCCGCTGGCGGTGAACGGCACAATGATGCGCACCGGACGGGTGGGATAGGGTTGAGCGTATACGGCCTGCAGGTGGCCAATCAAACCAAGACTGCCAGAAGCGGCCACAACTGCGCCTATACCGGACAACGAGCGTAGGCCAAGGCGCTTCATGGGGCCGGTGCAATCACTCAGTGATGTTGAGATCACGTATCAGCTTGCCCCACTTGGCGTGATCGCGATTCAACAGACTGGCCAGTTGCTCGGGTGTCGACAACACGGGATCGGCGCCGGTGCTGATGAGCCGCTCGCGGATATCGGGCATGGCCAGGGCCTTGCGGATGGCATCGTTCAGCCGGTCAACGATCACGCGGGGCATCTTGGCGGGCGCAAAAACCGCGTACCAGTTTGGCGCTTCGACATTCTTGAAGCCTTGCTCTTCCATGGTTGCGACGTCAGGCAGCAACGTCACCCGTTTATCACCGGCAATACCGATCGCCCGCAATTTGCCACCTTTGATATGCGGCAGCAACGGCGTGACATCGAGTATCAGCGAACTGATCTGGCCACCGATGGCGTCGGTCACGGACGGCCCGGCACCCTTGTACGGCACATGAACCAGATCGATTTTGGCCGCAACCTTGAGCAGTTCCTGCGCCAGGTGCGGAATGCTGCCGATACCGGTCGACGCTATCGTGATCTGGCCCTTGCTGGCGCGGGCCAGTGCCACAAAGTCTTTGACATTCTTTGCTGGCAGGGAAGGATGCACCGCCAGCGTGCTGTAGGCGTTGACGACGTGCGCCACCGGGGTAAAGTCGCGCAAGGGATCGTAGGGCAATTTGGCGCCGACATGAGGACTGATCGCCATGGCCCCGCAGGTCGTCAGGAATAGCGTGTGGCCGTCAGGTGCAGATTTTGCAACGTGATCGGCGCCGATAGTGGCATTAGCGCCAACCCGGTTTTCGACCACGACGTTAACGCCGAGGAGCGCAGGTAATTTGTCGGCAAGAAGACGCGCGGTGTAGTCGGCAGGGCCCCCGGGAGGGAAACCGACAACCATACGGATCGGTTTTGATGGAAACGTCTGGGATAGGGCGCCGGGCGTGAATGCGCCCAGCGTTAATACACCGATGATAATATGAAGCCGGTGCATGAGCTGTTTGCGGTGATGGTTCATATGCTCCCCCTTCGACGGTTTTCCTGACCTTTTAGGCAGAATGTGTGACTTTAGTCAGTCACCGCACCTTTGCTGGCACTTGACACCGTGTGCATGAACTTTGCCAGCGCGCCGCGCGTGTAGCGTGGTTTCGGTTGCCTCCACTTGGCTTTGCGTGCCGCCAACTCTTTGGTTGAAATATTCAATTGAATCAATAGTTTAGTGGCATCTATGGTGATCGAATCGCCTTCTTTCACCAACCCGATCGGGCCGCCGACGTAGGCCTCGGGTGAAACATGACCCACCACCATGCCCCAGGTGCCGCCGGAGAAGCGCCCGTCGGTGATCAGGCCCACACTCTCCCCCAAACCTTGCCCCGTCAATGCGCCAGTGGGCGCTAACATTTCCTGCATGCCAGGGCCGCCTTTGGGGCCTTCGTAACGGATCACCACCACGTCACCCGCTTTGATTTTCTTCGCCATGATCGCGTCCATGGTCTCGCGTTCGGAGTTGAACACGCGAGCCGGGCCGGTGATCTTGGGTGACTTCAGGCCGGTGATTTTAGCCACACAGCCTTCGGGCGACAGGTTGCCTTTCAAAATGGCAAGGTGGCCCTGTTTGTACATCGGGTTGTCCCACTGGCGGATCACGTCCTGATTCTTGCGCGGGTTGGCGGGCACTTTGGCGAGCGCCTGCGCCATGGTTTCGCCGGTAATGGTCAGGCAGTCACCGTGCAGCAGACCGCGCGCAAGCAGCATTTTCAACACTTGCGGCACGCCGCCCGCGCGATGAAAATCCACTGCCACGTAACGGCCCGAGGGTTTCAGATCGCACAACACTGGAATTTTTTTGCGCATGCGTTCGAAGTCGTCGATGGTCCATTTCACTTCGGCGGCGTGCGCTATGGCGAGAAAATGCAGCACGGCGTTGGTCGAACCGCCGGTGGCCATGATCAGTGCCACGGCGTTTTCAATCGACTTGCGGGTGACAATATCGCGCGGCTTGATGTCTTTTTTGATGGCGTTGACGAGTACGCGTGCGGAGTCGGCAGCGGAATCGGCTTTCTCCGGGTCGGGCGAGGCCATTTGCGACGAACCGAGCATGCTCATGCCCAGCGCTTCGAACGAACTCGACATGGTGTTGGCGGTATACATGCCACCACAAGCACCCACCGAGGGGCAGGCGTTCTTCTCAATGCCGATGAAATCCTCTTTGCTCATTTTTCCTGCGGCGTACGAACCCACGGCCTCAAACGAACTGACGATGGTGAGATCAATACCCTTCCATTTGCCCGGCTTGATGGTACCGCCATAGACATAAATTGCCGGCACGTTCATGCGCAGCATGGCGATCATGCCGCCGGGCATGTTTTTGTCGCAGCCACCGCACACCAGCACGCCATCCATCGCCTGCCCGTTCACTGCGGTTTCGATGCAATCCGCGATCACCTCGCGCGATACCAGCGAATACTTCATCGCCTCGGTGCCCATGCCGATACCGTCGGTAATCGTGGGCACGCCGAACACCTGCGGCATTGCCCCCGCCTTGTGCAGCGCTGCGATGGCGCGATCGACCAACGGCTGAATGCCAGCGTTGCACGGGTTCATGGTCGAGTGCCCGTTGGCGACACCGACAATCGGTTTAACGAAATCGTTATCACCAAAACCAACGGCGCGCAGCATGGCGCGGTTGGGTGAGCGAGCAACGCCAGCGGTGATGAGCTGGCTGCGTTTGTTGAGAGGTTTAGCGGCGGGCATGGGACGTCTCCGTAGATTGCAAAGGTTTCTATACCAGCGCCGTCATTCCCGCCTTCGCGGGAATGACGGGCAGGGGTTATATAATGAGCTCAGAATTTTAACCTATTCGAGAATCCGCCTTCATGATTGTTCATCCTGGGTTCGACCCCATAGCCGTCAGCCTCGGTCCGCTCGCCATACGCTGGTACGGACTGATGTATGTTGTGGGCTTTGCGCTGGTGTGGTGGTTCGGCCGCTCACGCATCAAATCCAACCGGCAAGGTGCGTGGAAGCAGCAAGACCTCGATGACGTAATGTTCTACGGCATCCTCGGCGTCATCCTCGGCGGACGCATCGGCTATGTGCTGTTCTACAAATTCGGCGACTACATCAGTGTACCGTGGAAGATTTTTTACGTGTGGGAAGGCGGCATGTCATTTCACGGCGGCATGCTGGGCGTGATTGTGGCGCTGGCGTGGTTCGCGCGCAGCCGCAAGCAGCACTGGCTCGACGTTACCGATTTCATGGCGCCGCTGGTGCCGCTGGGCCTCGCAGCCGGGCGCGTCGGCAATTTCATCAATGCTGAATTGTGGGGGCGGCCCACGGATGTCGCATGGGCGATGATTTTTCCGTTGGTGGACAAGCAGCCGCGCCATCCTTCGCAGCTGTATCAGTTTGCGTTGGAAGGCGTGCTGCTGTTCTTCATTCTATGGTGGTACTCCGCCAAGCCGCGTCCGCGTGGCGCGGTGTCGGGACTGTTCCTGATCGGCTATGGCGTGTTTCGATTTGTTGTTGAATATGCGCGTGAGCCGGATAGTTTTCTCGGGCTGCTGGCGATGGGCTGGTCGATGGGTCAGTGGTTATCGTTGCCGATGGTGCTGGTGGGGGTGGCGATGCTGGCTTGGGCGTGTCGCGCTAATCGTAGCCTATCGTAGGGCGGAACCGCTGCGCGCTCCGACCTACGGGTGAGTGTTGTGTGCGTTACCGGCAAGCCATCCGCTCGCCGCTTCTTTGAGTTGCGTGCGCCGTACATCATCCAATCCCACGGGGTCGAATCGGTAGCGATTGTGCAATTCAACAATTTCCGCAAGCGCCGCCGTATCCATTTTCGCTTCGCTGTGTAAACGCGCCAGCCAATCACGCGCGGTTTCATGTGTGCGCCGTGCCCAGCCCTGTTCGGTTAAGCGTTGCTCAATGCGATAAAACTCGGAATCATTGCCAGACAGATGTGATGTAACTATTTGTTTTAATGGATTATTTTTTATTGTTCGTCGGCTGCGATATAGCCGCCACGCCAGCCACAGCGCGAACGGAAATACCGCGGCAAAGGCACCAATCAACAATTTCCGTTGGTCGCTGTTGGCCCACGCTTGCGATGCACGAAACTGCAACCACGACCACACATCAGTGAGCTTTGACCACCCGCCGCTGCCTTCGGCTTCAACCTCAGACCACGACGGCGGTGTGGTGTCGATGTCGATCCACGCGCCGTTGACATACGCGCGCACCCAAGCGTGCGCGTGGCGCGTGCGCACCAGCCAGGCGTTTTCAAGCACGCTTTTTTCAAGCACGGCAAAGCCGGTGGCGTAACGCGCGGGTATGCCGCCCGCGCGCAACAGCAGCACGGTGGCCGTGGCGAAATATTCGCAGTGGCCCGATTTTGAGCGATGCAGAAAATCAACCATCGGCGAGCCAGCCAACGGTGCGTCTTTCAGAAACGTGGCGTAGCGATAGCCTTGCGCAAAAAACTGCTTGACGTGGGAAACGGCGTCGTCACCCCGCGCGGGCGTCAAGCCCAACTCGGTGGCAACAGCGACAAAGGCTTCGCGCTCTTTTTGCGGCACGCGCGTGTCTTCCGCCGTCGGCGGGCCCTCGAAGGCCTGTTCGCCGGCGTAGGCAACTACGTAAGAAAAAAAACCCGGTGCACGCACAAGCTGTACTGCACCCAGCGCATTGCGCTGCATGTTAACGGCGTTGAGCGCTTCGACAGTTGATGTGCCCGCAGGCAAACTCAGCACCGGGTTAGGCCGCACGGTGTAATCGTGAACGGTGGCGCGTACTGTTACGCCCGTGGCGGGTGCGAGCGGCCACACATCATTCGCGGTACTGCTTACATTGGCAAACGTCGTGCCGCGCGCCAGCCACGAGGCGCCAAAATACGTGTTGTAGCTCGCGCGATGCAATAATGCAGGCGGCTTGGCTTCTTTCGCTGCACCCGCCGGAAACACCCGCAGCACTATGGTATCGGATTCTTTGAGTTTGCCGATGTGGCCGATGTCAGTGGTGGCACGATACGGGTCAGTGCGCGAGCCGTCGCCGGAAATCCATTCCGGCACAGCGTTTTCAAGCCACGTTTGCGCTTCATGCAGGCCATAGTGAATGGCGTAACCCAAACCAATTGCAACAGAAAACGCCACGCCCCAGGTGCCCACGCGATACGACCACGGGCGTATGCGCACCAGCGGCCAGCTCACCAGCGCCACCAGACCCACATAAAACCACTCGCTGCGCGCGTTGGCGGCCGAGGCGGCGATAAGCCACGCCGCGTAATACGGGAACCACGGGTCAAACGTGGCGGGCCTTGCGAGCGGATCACGGCGCAGGCTCCAGAACATCACGCGTGCATCCATGCGCCGGGTGGCACTGTAGGCATGCGTCAACGCGAGCGGCAAAAATGCCATCGGCAGCCACATGAACAGCAGAATGATCGCCTGTGGATTGCCGTGCGTGATATAAAAATAAACGCTCAGCAGCAGCGCAAACACGCCACAAAAATCTGCCACACGGCTCAGCGTGGCGGTGCTTTGCCGCCAGTGCAATGCGGTGTAAAAAGATGCGCACAGCAACGCTGCCGCTACGGCGGCCGCAAACCATTGTTCACTTTGCCAGCCCCAGAAGGCAATGGCGGCGAACAGCATCAGCGGATGGATTTTCATGGGTTCCGTCATAGCCGCGCCAACCCTTCCTGTAGCTTGCCCGGCTCGATCACGCGCAGCCACGGCGGGCAATCCACGGGCGGTTCCGCTGTCACCAGCAACACCAGCACTGGCACGCCCAGCATTTGCAGCTCGCGCATGAATTCACGGCGCGCGTCGTCCCACACGAGCAGGATGCAAATGCTACCAGTTAACAATGCGCGGCGCGCCACCACGGCGCTGCGCAACGTTGCAAATGGTTGACTCGCACACAACGGCACGCCCGCAAGCACTTCCATCAGACTGCCCGCCGACAACTGGCCGCGCCCGGCGGTATAGCAATAGGATTCGTTGCCGACGAACATCAAATCGAGCAGGCATTCCTGCGTGTTCACGGTGTACGCCAGCGAAGCGGCTACCGACACCGCGTCCTCAAAGGCTGCGGCCAGCGTGTTATCGCCGAACGTATCGAGTATCAGCGCGTGTCGCTCAAAATATTCGTCCTGATATTCGCGCACCACAGGTTCACCGATGCGCGCGTAACTTTTCCAGTGGATGCGCTGCAGCGGATCGCCCGGACGGTAATCGCGCAGACCGACAAATTCCTCTGAGTCGCCGATGCCGGTGGCCAGCGCGACACCGCCGGGCTGATGGCGGCGCGAGCCCGGCAGACTGATCGGAGGCATCGCATAACGCTTGGGCAACACCAGCAGATTACCGCTTTCGGCATGCACAGAAAGCCCGCGCACCAGCCCCAGCGGATCAGCGCGCGCTACCGTCGCTGCGCGAAAATGCTGGTTGCCCCGGCGCTGTGCATAGCCCGGCACGGTGACTTCAAGGGTGCTGCGCGGTGCAATCTGCGGCAGCGCCAGTTCCTTTATTTCACAGGCATTGCCATCACGCAGCATTTGTTTCCACGAACGATAGGTGGGCATCTTGTAGCGCGCACGAAATTCCGCCAGCGACGGGCGCGCGTCCGCCAAATCGTCGATCAGCGCGAGGCCATCGCGCGGCGCATTGACGAGATTGCCGATGGTGACGCGATAGTGAAACGATTCACCCGCCGTCACCACGCGCGGCAATTTGCGTGTGACGGTGTAGCGCCCGCGCTGCAACAGCGCGCCTGCAGCCGCTACCCCCAGCAATGCAACCGCAAAAGCAAAAATACGATACGAAACGGTTTGATTGGTGTCAGCGCCCAGCGTTGCACTGGCGATCAACACCCCACCCACCAGCATGCCCGCGCGCGTCAACCGTCGGTCAATCATGCGCTGAGTGGCGGCGATCTTGCTAAACAGCCAGTGAAAGAATTTCCACATAAGGTCAAAACTTTTTTGCCACAGATTTCACAGATTTACACAGATAAATTCCAAAATATTCACTGCATACATCCTCTGTGGTTAACGAATTTGCGCTTGGTTTTGATCGGCGAAAATCTGTGAAATCTGTGGCAAAAATGTTTTTAAACCATCAAACCGGCACAGGCACCGACTTCAGCAAATCTGCCACGACGTCTTGTGCGGAGAGTCCCGCAAATTTCGCTGCGGGATCCAGCGACAAGCGATGTGCGAGTACGCTTACCGCCATGTTGCGGATGTGATCAGGCGTCACAAAATCGTCGCCCTGAACCAGCGCCAATGCTTGCGCCATGCGCGTGAGCGCCAGCGAAGCACGCGGCCCCGCGCCCAGTTGCACCGACGGCGCACTGCGCGTGGCGCGGGCAAGATCGACCGCGTAGCGCTTTAATTCATCGCTCACGCGAATATTTTTAACCTGTTGTTTTAATTCATTAATTTGCTGTGTGCTGATGCAGGCTTGCAGCGTGTCGAGTGGATGCGCTTGTTCTTGTGCATTAACGATCGCCACTTCAGCTTCAGCACTGACGTAGCCGAGCGACAGGCGCACCGCAAAGCGATCCATCTGTGCTTCGGGGAGCGGATAGGTACCGCGAAACTCCACCGGGTTTTGCGTGGCGATGACAAAAAACAAATCGTCGAGCGCGTGTGTTTTACCCTCGATGCTGACCTGGCCTTCGCCCATTGCTTCGAGCAGTGCCGATTGCGTGCGCGGGCTGGCGCGATTGATTTCGTCGGCCAGCAACACTTGGGTAAAAATCGGGCCGGGATGAAACTTGAAATCCTGATCACGCGGATTGAATACTGAAACGCCCAGAATGTCCGAGGGCAACAAATCTGGCGTGAACTGCACGCGACGAAATTCGCCGCCGACACTTTTGGAGAGCGCCTTGGCCAGCGTGGTTTTACCGGTGCCGGGATTGTCTTCCAGCAACACATGGCCGCCTGCGAGAAATGCCGCCAGCACTTTATCTACCGTGTGGGTTTGGCCCGACATCACGCGCTCGATGTTGGCGCGAATACGTAGAACGAGGGCGGCTGGTGCTTGAGGAGATTGTGTTTGGCCCACGCTAAACCCCGATGGTTTTACAGCAGAAACAGAATTTTACGCTACGCGCCTTTCGTAGTGTGCGCGTATCCAGTTTGCGAACGCCGCCTCGTCGATTTCGCCTGCCGCGAGCGCGAGTACGGTCAGTGTTGCATCAGCTTGTGTTGTTGCAAGACGGTAGCCATTCAGCGCAAGAAACAAGCCGGTTGCAAGAAAAGCGGCGCGTTTGTTGCCATCAACAAAAGCGTGATTTTTGGCCAGCCCGAATCCATATGCGGCAGCCAAATCGGCAAAGTCCGGCGCGCTATCGGCAACGAGATTCTGCGCTCGCGCCAGTGCGGAATCAAGCAGACCCGCATCACGCAGACCCGCTGCGCCACCGTGTTCAGCCAGACTTTCGGCGTGCAATAAAAGCAGCGCCTGTTTGTCGACCCATCGCCAGCTCACAAGTGGCACGCGCGGGCGCTACTTGGCGAGCTGGTGAAACGTGTCGCGGTAGTCGCGCATGAATTCGCGTCCGGCGGTAAGCTGTTCATCCAGCGCGGGATTGTATGGGGTGAGCGCAATCCCTTCCGCTGTTTCGGTGATAAAAATGCTGTCTCCCTTTTCGAGTTTCAGGCGCGCGAGCACTTCCTTCGGCAGAATCACGCCGACGGAGTTTCCGATTTGGGAGAGTTTAAGGGTGTGCATGACGGAGGCTCATAGCGTTATAACGGATGTTATATTAATGGATTGGGTACCTATTTACAAGCTGTCGCACAGTGCCGAAAAGCATTGGAAGATCTACAGGCTCTTCTGGTCATATAAAAATAATATAATAAAAACAATTAGTTACATATTTTATATTCAATTGGTAGCCACAAGGATGCACCGTTTAAACCTTCAATTCAGCCTTGCGCACAGGCTTCGCTCGCGCTGTACGCCGCGCCAGCAACCGCGTGAAATTCGACATCGACATCAGATGCGCGTAGATGCGCGGCAACACGCCGTTGGCGACCAATTCTTTTAATTTATCCGCAGGCAGTTCGGTGATTTTCTGCTCCACTACACGAAACATGCCGGCCAGCGTAAACGGCTCGCCCTGATCGGGTTTCGCCTGCATGCTAAACGGCTCCAGCAGACCGAGTTCGACGACGATTTTGCATAGCGCCTCAGTTCGCGCAAGATCCGCCTCGAATTCAAACAACAGCTTGCGCATGCCTTCCCATACCGGCAGCGGTTCGCCTGTGTCATTGTGCAGCGCGTCGCCTTTGCTGCTGATAGCGCGCTTTTCAACGCACGCGATGCGCTCCGACTGTTCTTGCCCGCTGACGTTGACGCGTGTCATGCAGAACGGGTATCGGCGCACGTAGGCGGGTACGTAAAAATTCTTGTCCCACGTGAGATCAGGCGCGACAAACAGATTCTGCTGTTGCTCCAGACCCACCACAGCCATCGCCACGGCTGTCTTGCCTTGATCGCCGCTGACGAACACCACCGGGTAATCATGGCAGGCAAGACTGAATTCGGTGTACGACAGCGGGATCACCATCATGCCGCGAAACACCGGCGGCAGTTTATTTTCGGCAGGCAGTACCACGCGATGCTCTTTGGTGAGCGGGACGACTTCCTGATAGCCGTAGGGCGGGGTGATGTCCATGGTAAAAATGCTTTCTTAAAGGTGAGCAAACATTATACGGCTCGCTTGAGTGCCGCATAAATAATGCATTAAAACAATAAGTTGCAATATATTTCATTTAAGACGGCTTTTGTAACAGTAGCGTCATATTCGGCCCATACACTTGCCGTCGATAACAAGGGGACTGACTTCTTGAAAAGGAACAAAGCATGTTAAAACCATTGAAATACGTTGCAGCGATTGCGCTGACTGTCACCACAGCGGGCGCTGCGTTCGCTCAGGAAATCACCGGCGCGGGCGCCACCTTTCCGGCGCCGATTTACGCCAAGTGGGCCGAAGCCTATCAGAAGGCTACTGGCGTGAAAATGAATTATCAGTCTATCGGCTCCAGTGGCGGCATCCGCCAGATTACCGCCAAGACGGTGGATTTTGGCGCGTCAGATGCGCCATTGTCTGTCGAGCAACTGGAGAAAGATGGTCTGATACAATTTCCGGCGGTCATCGGCGGCGTGGTGCCGGTGGTAAACGTCGCCGATGTTAAGCCCGGCGACATGCGACTCACGGGTCAGGTGCTTGGCGATATTTTCCTCGGCAAAATTACCAAGTGGAACGACAAAGCGATTGCAGAACTGAATCCTAAACTGAAGCTGCCAGCACAGGACATCGCTGTTGTGCGCCGCGCCGACGGTTCGGGCACGACTTTCATCTTCACCAATTACCTCGCCAAGGCCAATGCTGACTGGAAAGCCAAAGTGGGTGATGGTCAGGCTGTGCAATGGCCGACAGGCATGGGCGGCAAGGGCAACGAAGGCGTCGCCGCGTTTGTGCAGCGCCTGCCGGGGGCTATTGGTTACGTGGAATACGCCTATGCCAAGCAGAACAAACTGGCGCATGCGTTGTTAAAAAATGCCGATGGCCTGTTTGTGGGTCCGGATGACCTGACCTTCAAGGCTGCCGCTGCGGGTGCAGATTGGGGCAAAGCTGCATTCGGCGCGATACTCACCGAGCAAAAAGGCAAGGAAAGCTGGCCCATTACCGGCGCGACCTTCATCCTGCTGCATAAAGTACAAGCCAAGCCGCAACAGGGCACAGAGGTGCTGAAGTTCTTCAACTGGTCTTATGCCAACGGTGCCAAACTTGCGGCGGATCTGGATTATGTGCCGCTGCCTGAAGCGCTGACCAAACAAATTGCCGGTGTATGGGCGTCGCAAGTCAAAGACGCAGGCGGCAAGGCGTTGTGGCCGACGAAGTAAGCTGACGAAACCCGGCACCACACCTGAGCCACTGATGCAACAAAAACGGGCCGACCGAGCTTGGTCGGTCCATCTTGTCTTTTTGGGCGTCACCCATGACACTTAGAGATTCCAGCGCTGCGGCAGCAGATTTCCCGGCGGGATCGGATATGGCGCTACCTGTTCGTAAGAAGCCCTCGCAATTGGGCGATTTTATCTTTGCCAATCTGACGCGATCATTTGCCATCCTCGCTTTGGCGTCATTGGCAGGCATCATCGCGTCGTTGTTCTATGGCGCATGGCCGTCGATCCAGAAATTCGGTTTGCCGTTTCTCTGGACGCCTGACTGGAATCCGCCGATGGCTAAATTCGGCGCGCTGATTCCGATTTACGGCACGCTCGTCACTTCCATTATTGCACTGGTGATTGCAGTGCCGGTGTCATTTGGCATTGCGATATTTTTGACGGAACTGTCGCCGCCGTGGCTGCGTCGCCCATTGGGCACGGCGATTGAATTGCTGGCGGCGATTCCTAGTATTGTGTATGGCATGTGGGGCTTGCTGGTTTTCGCGCCAATTTTTGGCCAGTACATCCAGCCGGTGCTCAAGGCGACGCTGGGGCATATCCCATTATTTGGAAAGCTATTTGAGGGTCCAACGTTAGGGGTTGGCCTGCTATCGGCAGGCATCATTCTCGCCATCATGATTATTCCGTTCATCGCCGCCGTGATGCGCGATGTGTTTGAAATCACGCCGCAGATGTTGAAAGAATCCGCATACGGCGTGGGCGCCACCACGTGGGAGGTAGTGTGGAACGTGGTACTGCCCTATACCAAGGCGGGTGTCATTGGCGGCATTATTCTGGGTCTGGGACGCGCACTGGGTGAAACCATGGCGGTGACATTCGTGATCGGCAATACCAATTTTCTCACCAACATTTCCTTGTTCTCGCCCGGCAACAGCATCACCTCTGCGCTGGCGAATGAGTTTGCAGAAGCCGAGCCGGGCCTGCATACCGCAGCGTTGATCGAACTGGGACTTATTCTGTTTGTGATCACGTTTATCGTGTTGGCGTTCTCCAAAGTGCTCCTGATGAGGCTTCAGCGTCAGGAAGGCGGCAAGACTTGATTCACTGATGAGTAAGTCTCATGGAACTCCATAAAAAACGTAAAGTAATCAATAAGATAGCGTTGGCATTGTCTCTGGCGGCAATGTCATTCGGACTGTTCTGGCTGGCGTGGATATTGATCACGATCCTGCATCTCGGCATTTCCGGACTGTCGCTCGCCGTGTTTACGCAAATGACGCCACCCCCGGGCAGCGCGGGCGGCTTGGCCAACGCCATATTCGGCAGTTTCGTGATGGTGGGACTGGCCACGTTGATCGGCACGCCCATCGGCATACTCGCGGGTGTCTATCTCGCCGAGTACGGGCGCATCACGCTGCTCGGCCATGTCACCCGGTTTATTAACGATATTTTGCTGTCGGCGCCTTCCATCGTCATTGGCCTGTTCATTTATGCCGCGCTGGTGGTGCCGATGGGCAAGTTCTCCGCAATTTCGGGCGTGATTGCGCTGGCTCTGCTGGTGATTCCGGTGGTGATCCGCACAACAGAGAATATTTTGCGGCTGGTGCCGGACTCATTACGCGAGGCGGCTTCCGCGTTGGGCGCCCCCAAGTGGATCATGATCATGCAGGTCACCGTGCGCGCCTCGCAGGCGGGCATCATGACCGGCATACTGCTGGCGGTGGCTAGAATCGCGGGTGAAACAGCCCCGCTGTTGTTCACCGCGCTGTCCAATCAGTTCTGGAGCACCAGCATGACCGACCCGATGGCCAATCTGCCGGTAACCATATTCCGCTTTGCCATGAGTCCGTTCAAGGATTGGCAGGATTTAGCCTGGGCTGGCGTGCTCATCATTACCGCCAGCGTGCTGGTGCTGAACATCGTCGCCCGCGCAATATTCAAAGAAAAAATCACCACCTGAAATCGCTACCAAGGTAATCATGGCCAACGTTACGCTACAGCAGCAATCGACCGTAAAAAAGCCGCCGCCTGTTACACAGTTGGCGATCCGTAATTTCAATTTCTATTACGGCAAATTTCACGCGCTAAAAAACATAAACATGGATGTTTACAAGTCGCGCGTGACGGCGTTCATCGGGCCTTCGGGTTGCGGCAAATCGACGTTGCTGCGCACGCTGAACCGCATGTATTCGCTCTACCCCGAACAACGCGCCGACGGCGAATTGCTGCTCGACGGCAAGAACTTGCTGGATGGGGATCTCGACGTGAACGAATTGCGCGCGCGCATCGGCATGGTGTTCCAGAAACCCACGCCATTTCCGATGTCGATCTATGACAATATTGCGTTCGGCGTACGTCTGCATGAAAAAATGTCGCGCGGACAGATGGACGAACGCGTCGAATGGGCGTTGCAACGTTCGGCGTTGTGGGGCGAGGTTAAGGATAAACTCGGGCAAAGCGGCATGAGCCTGTCGGGCGGCCAGCAACAGCGCTTGTGCATCGCGCGCGGCATTGCGGTCAAGCCGGAGATATTGCTACTGGACGAGCCCACATCGGCGCTGGACCCGATTTCAACCCTGCGTATCGAAGAGTTGATACACGATCTGAAAAAAGACTTTACCATTGTGATCGTCACCCACAACATGCAGCAGGCAGCACGTGTGTCGGATTACACGGCGTACATGTATCTGGGCGAGTTGATCGAATTTGACCTCACCGACAGCTTGTTCATTAAGCCGAAAAAGAAAGAAACCGAAGATTACATTACCGGCCGGTTCGGTTAACTGGATCACAGCGGAATACCTCATGCCCAATAGCGAACACACCTCCAAACAATTTGACGCCGACCTCGAAGACATCCGCTCGCGTGTGCTGCAGATGGGTGGCCTGGTTGAGTTGCAGCTCACCGCAGCCATCGAAGGATTGACCACCGGCAGTGAAGAAATTATCGCGCGCGTCATTGAAACTGAGCACCGGGTAAACGACTATGAGAAGGAAATCGACGATGCCTGTGTCCACGTGGTCGCGCGGCGGCAACCGGCAGCCAGCGATTTGCGAATGATCATGGCGGTATCTAAAATCGTCACTGACCTTGAGCGCATGGGTGACGAGGCAGAGAAAATTGCGCGGATGGCCCGCTCCATCTATGGGCGGGGAGCGCTCACCATCCCACGCTCCATCGACGTGCGCCAGACCGGCACCAAAGCAGCCCTGATGTTGCGCCGTGTGCTCGATGCGCTGGCGCGGCTTGATACCACCGAGGCGGAGAAGGTGATCGCTGAAGGGAAGCTGATCGACACCGAATTTCGCGGCATCATGCGGCAATTAATCACTTTTATGATGGAAGACCCACGCACCATCACCACGGCGCTGGATATTGTGTGGATAGCCAAATCCATCGAACGCGTGGGAGATCACGCCGAGAACATCGCCGAGCAGGTGATCTATATCGTAGACGGTATTGACATACGGCACACCGGAAGTCCGCCAGTTACCCCGGCGGGAGAGAACATCTGATGGCTGCCCGCATCCTGGTGGTGGAAGATGAACCGGCGGTGCAGGAGCTGATGCGCTACACGCTTGAGCAGGCCGGCATGGAGGTGTTTACCGCCGCGAGCGCGGAAGACGCGCTGGAGTCGTTGCGTGACGAACTGCCCGACGCGGTGCTGATAGACTGGATGCTGCCCAACAAATCGGGGTTAGCGCTGGCGCGCGAGTTGCGCGAAACCACGCGCACGGCAGATTTGCCCTTGATTATTGTGACGGCGCGCGGAGAAGAGGCTGATCGCGTCAAAGGCCTCGATCAGGGTGCCGACGATTACGTGGTCAAACCGTTCAGCCCGCGCGAGCTGGTGGCGCGCATACAGGCGGTGCTGCGGCGGCGTGCGCCGCATACATCGGACGCGGCGTTGGCGGCGGGCGGCCTGATGCTCAACCCGGTGAGTCATGAAGTGACGCTGAACGATAGCGCGGTTGAACTCGGCCCCACGGAATTTCGGCTTTTGCATTTTTTTCTGGCGCACCCGGAGCGTGTATACACCCGCGCACAACTGCTCGATCAAGTATGGGGCGACCATGTGTTTATCGAGGAGCGCACGGTGGACGTGCACATCCGCCGTCTGCGTGTCGCACTGGGTGACGAAGGCGAAGACCTGATCAAGACCGTGCGTGGTTCCGGCTACAAACTGTCTGCGGCGAAACCGCATTCAGCAGGTTATGCCAAGGCGCATGCGACGCCGCAATGAACGTGGCGCGCGGCAAGTGATGCGGTAAAATCGCGTTTCGCCACTACAACAACCCGGTTGGCGTCATGATGCCTGTTTGGTTTTCCCTGTCGTTGAAATTCCTGTTTATCGGGTTTGTTGCCGTGTCGGTGGGCTTGTGGCTGGGCGCCACAGCGGGCTGGGCGGTCGCGTGTCTGGGATTGGCGCTGCTGCATGCAGTGCATGTGTACCAGCTTGCGCGCCTGCAGCGCTGGCTGCAATCGCCCAAGGTGGAATATCTGCCTGACCCCTGGGGCGCCTGGGGGGAGGTATTCGCGGGCATCTATCGTGCATTGCGCTATGAAGCGCGTAAACACGACGCAGTGGATAAAGAGCTTGAGCTCTTCACGCAGGCTGCGCAGGCGCTGCCCGACGGCATAGCCATGCTCGATAGCGGCGATCAATTGTTGTGGTGCAACGATACGGCAGCGGCGCATCTGGGTTTGCAAACGGGGCGTGACTATGGGTTGCGCCTCACTAACATCGTGCGGGTGCCGCGACTGGCGGCGTTTTTGCAGAGCGCGTCGCCGGAAGAAACCCTTGATTACCGCCCGGCCCATAACGCCGGCCAGTTGCTTTCGTTCAAAGCCATTCCGTTCAGCGACGGGCGCAAGCTGCTGGTGAGTTTTGACATTACCAAGATTGAACGGGCCGACACCACGCGCCGCGATTTTATTGCCAATGTATCGCATGAACTGCGCACACCGCTCACGGTGATTCACGGCTTTCTCGAACACATGAGCGACGCGCCGGTGATGCCGGCAGAGCAGGCACGCCGCCATATCGCGCTGATGGTGCAACAGTCGGATCGCATGCTGAAGCTGGTGGATGATCTGCTAATGTTGTCGCGGCTGGAGGGTGGCGACAGCCCGCAGCGCGAAGAGCGTGTGGATATCGCTGTGCTGTTGCAGGGGCTGGCCGAAGACACACGCGCGTTGAGCGCGGGCCGACACACCATTGAACTGACGGTTGACGACGGCGCCGCCATTACCGGTAGCACGGATGAATTGCGCAGTGCATTTGGCAATCTGGCGAGCAATGCCGTGCGTTATACGCCACAAGGGGGCACGGTAGCTTTGCAGTGGCGCATCGATGAACAGCATCGCGGCCTGTTCAGCGTGCGCGACACGGGCATCGGCATTGCTGCTGAACACATTCCTCGCCTTACCGAACGTTTTTATCGTGTGGATCGCGGCCGTTCGCGTGAGACCGGCGGCACGGGGCTGGGGTTGGCGATCGTCAAACACGTATTGCTGCGCCATCAGGCTACGCTCGAAATTCAGTCCGAGCCTGGCGAGGGCAGCGAATTCCGGATTGTTTTTCCGCCCTGGCGCAGCGTGCTGGAAGCGCCGCTTGCGCAGGCGGATGCGGCTTGAAAGCATATAACGTAACCAATTGTTTTTATTGATTTTTAAATTTCTATTCGATATGACGTAAGCCATGAACATGCTGTTTATCTGCACCGGCAACAGCGCGCGCTCGATCCTGGGCGAAGCGCTGGCGACCACACTATCCAAAGGCCGCCTGCGTGGGTATTCCGCTGGTTCCCATCCCGGCGGCAAGGTAAACGCATTCGCCGCCGAGCTGTGCGCGCAAATGCACTACCCGCAGCAAAACCTGCGCTCAAAATCGTGGGACGAATTCGGCTTGCTGGGTGCGCCGGTGATGGATTTGATCGTCACGGTTTGTGACAGCGCTGCCGGTGAAGCGTGCCCGGTATGGCTGGGGCACCCGTCTACCGCGCACTGGGGTTTGCCCGACCCGGCGGCTGTGAGCGGCACCGATGAAGACAAGCGTGCCGCGTTTCGCGCCATACGCGATGCCATGAGCCAGCGTATCAACCTGCTGCTGGCCGTGCCGTTTGAAAGCATGACGCTGGAACAGCGGCGTGCTGAAATGCGTCGCATAGGTGAAACCTCGGTGCTGGATCCGGCGGTGGAAAAACTGTTTCCGGCACGCTAGGGGTTGCCATGAATGTAACCTCCGCTCAGCGCATCGCCGCCGAATTCACCGGCACCGCACTGCTACTCGCCATCGTGGTGGGCTCCGGCATCATGGGTGAATCGCTGGCAGGCGGCAACGCGGCCGTTGCGTTGCTCGGCAACTCCATCGCGACCGGTGCGGGGTTGTATGTCCTGATCACGATTATCGGCCCCATCTCCGGCGCGCATTTCAATCCGGCGGTGTCGCTCACCTTCTGGCGTACCGGCAAACTGTCCACGACGCTGCTCGCGGCCTACATAATCGCGCAGGTATGCGGCGGTGTTATTGGCGTGTGGATTACGCATCTTATGTTTGATTTGCCGGTGATCCAGTTTTCCAGCAAGGTGCGCAGTGGCGTGCCGCAATGGCTATCGGAGTTTCTGGCGACCGGCGTGCTGCTCGCTACGATACACGTCGGTCTGCGCAATGCCGCAGATAAAGTGCCGTTACTGGTGGCGCTGATCGTGACAGCAGGCTACTGGTTTACCGCCAGCACGTTTTTCGCCAATCCAGCGGTGACCATAGCGCGTGCTTTCAGCAACACTTTTGCAGGAATACAGCCCGCCGACGTGGCCGGTTTCATTGCGGCACAATGCGCCGTGTGCGCAGTGGCGTGCGTCTTTCTACCGAGGAAAGCATAACGTTCGTTTCATGTGCCTGGACTCTGCGAAGTCATGAAAAGAGCTGTGGGTCGCCCCACAAAAAGCACAAGCAACGTCAATTCGCGAGTTCACGTACGCAGCCCAATTGACCGGTAAGCCACTGCAAGACCCTGAATTTATGGAATAAGTCGTGCGGGTTCGCGGTGGCGCGCGCGAAAGTACTTTGCTATACTGCGCGCCCTTGCACTAAACCACTATTCGGGGACGTAGCTCAGCTGGGAGAGCGTCGCGTTCGCAATGCGAAGGTCGGGAGTTCGATCCTCCTCGTCTCCACCACTTTTCAAAGCCAACTGCTCTCGGTTGGCTTTGTCATTTCTGGCTTTCCCCCGCGCCACGCGGGGCGTGGGCCAAATCTGCGTGTGCCACCTCGTCCGTGGCATGCCTAAATTCCCCCCGTTTCCGCCTCATTTCGATTCTGTTTTGCTCTCTGTTCTCAAATAAAAGTGCAGAACGCCCCTCAGTTGGCACACGCAGAACGCCTTTGCTGTCGGGCACTTACACGTGTGTCGAGAAGATGCGGTTTTCCACATGGAGTGGTCGCCAGCCGCGTTCAATGACTGCCAAGGCTCAACACTTGGGCGCGATGAACTCAAACAACCTGCGCTGCGCGTCCCAATCCAGCGGCACCTCGGCCTGCCGACCACGCATCGCGTGCAAATTCAGATGGCGTGGCTGACGGCCTTCAAGGATCGCCCGGATGATGTCAGGGGCCAGTCGGGTCATCCTGAGCACCTCGCTGACCCAGCCGGACTCCAGTTTGAAGCGGCGCGCCAACTCGCTGGCGTTGGCCATCTCGCCGGTGTCGATGATCTTCTGCCAGTAGAACGCCTTGCCCA
>CANKUB010000071.1 GCA_947486575.1 Betaproteobacteria bacterium
GCGGAACCTCATTTACGGCTGCTTGAGGGGAGAAACTCGGCTTTTTGAAGGGGGAACTTCAGATTAGTGCTTTCGGACTATTGACGCATGGCCTTATTGCGCGCATGCTAATGACATATTACTTTTATGAAATGCCCTTTTTCTCAAAATACGGAGATTGCAGCCAAGTGAGAAAAAATAACTCGAAACAGTCCAAACGGACTATTGCTGACAAGAATGAAACAAACTAGGATTGAGACGCTTGGAAAACTGCGGCAATTACTCACTGCGCACAAGTTGTCGCCCACATAAATTATTTTCAGTTAGCAGGAGCCATTATGAATATCAAAAAATGTCTACGACACTTTGTTAGTGCGATTGCGCTATTTGCGCTGGCTCCACTTGGCGTCGGTCAAGCAACTTCGTACAATTTCAGTTATAAATTTGACAGCACAAACACTGTCACTGGCACTTTTGACGGTATTGCAAGTGGCAACCTAATAGGTTCGATTAATAACTCAAGTATCAGTGTCAAGCTCAACGGCATCGATTTGGGTACTCCAGGTAGCTTTGTGTCGGCCGGTTACGATGGAAACCCGGCTACTCATATACCGAACACTTGGAATGGCTCCGCGCAAGTTTCCATTGATGGGACAGCAAGCAATTTTGGATTTTTTACTCCGAGTCTTTCAGGTTTCAATGCCTATTTCTATATCATTCCATGGTGCAATGGGAACTGCTTAGGCGATAACGGAACAGGTGTTCAGACATTAACGAATGGGACCACCGTCACATATCTTTTCAATGGGAATTACAACTCTGCGAATTGGAATGTTTCCGCCGTTCCCGAACCCGAAACCTACGCGATGCTACTCGCTGGCCTTGGCCTGATGGGCTTCATGGCACGCCGCAGGAAGCAAGCTGCCTAATTGCTTGTTGCAACCCTGCAAACAGACCCAGCTTCGGCTGGGTTTTCTTTTGCCTGAAATTCAATTGAGGCGTTGCTAGGCGGGCCGTGGTGGCGCTGCCAGCGGCGCGATGGCTGCCTTGACTCGCGTTATCAGGTAACGCTTGTGTGCGCGGGCAATATCTAGCGTATTGGCGTGAATCCCGAGCGCCCATAGATTTTTCTTGCAGAATTCCGGACTGGATCGAAAAAGGCTACGGCGCACAATCTGCCGAGTGCGCTCGCGCTGAATGCCATAGATGGCACCCGCTGCTTCCAGCGTCATGCCGTTCAATACCAGACATGCTATATCGGCATCGCGCTGACTGATCTGGTTGCGTGACAAGCGCTTCACGCCGTGAGCTGTAGCACCTGAAACCTAGCGCCAGTCCTTCCACGTTGGCGGCTGCGGCGACGGCGCGGTGGCACTAGCGGCGCTAGTCTACTGAATTGCACTTTTCATGCACTTTTTGCTAAAAACCTAAAATCTAAAAGTAACGTAAGTCCTTGATTACATGGCGCCCCGAAGACGAATCGAACGTCCGACCTGCCCCTTAGGAGGGGGCTGCTCTATCCACTGAGCTACCGGGGCGTGACCGCTATTATAAGGCGCATCGTCTTTCCACCTTGCCCGGCACACACTTTCTTCTTTTGATGAATTACTTCCAGTTCCAGAATTCCTGCCGCTCTTTCATGAACGCTTGCGCCAGCACCATTTTGTGCACTTCGGATGCGCCATCCACCAGCCGCGCTTGTCTTGCGTAGCGATACATCCACTCCAGCGGCGTGTCTTTGGAATAACCGCGTGCACCGTTGAGCTGTATCGCCGTATCGACGGCGTGATGCAGCACGTCGGCGACGACGATTTTTGCCATGGAGACTTCTTTGCGTGCGAAATCGCCCGCATCGAGTTTGGCGGCGGCGCGCATCACCAGCATGCGGCCGATTTCGATTTGCATGGCGGCGTCACCCAGCAGCCATTGCACGCTTTCCTTATCGGCGAGTTTACCGCCGTGGGTCATGCGCGTGCCGACATAATCGGCGGCGATGTCCATGGCGCGCCGCGCCAATCCCAGCCAGCGCATGCAGTGGGTCAGGCGCGCAGTGCCGAGGCGTATCTGCGTGAATTTGAGGCCGTCTCCGACATTCATTACGCGATTTTCATCGGGGATTTCGAGGCCATCAAATTCGAGTTCGCAGTGGCCGCCGTGTTCTTCCGGCCCCATGATGGGAATGCGGCGCACGATATGCCAGCCGGGTTGATCTTTGTGGAATAAAAACGCGGTGAGTCCTTTGCGCGGATCGTCCGATGTTTTCGCCAGCAGTAAAAAATGCGATGCCACGCCCGCGCCGGTGATAAACCATTTGCGGCCTTTGATAATCCACTTGTTCCCCGATTTTGTGTGCACAGGACTTGCTGTGGTGAGCATCATCGTCGGATCGGAACCGCTGCCCGGCGCGGGCTCGGTCATGACAATGGACGAACGCACTTTGCCTTCGACGATAGGCATCAGCCATTTTGCCTTTTGCTCCGGCGTGCCGACTTTACTCAAAACGGTCATATTGCCGTCGTCGGGTGCGGCACAGTTGAAGATTACTGGACCGAAAATCGAGTAATTCATTTCTTCGTAACACGCGGCCATACCGATAACCGGCAAGCCTTGACCACCGATTTCTTTGGGCAGTTGCGGGCACCACAGGCCGGCGGCCTTGGCTTTGGCACGTAGCGTGTCAAGCAGATCCAGGCGGATGTTTTCGTGATCGTCGAATGATGCTGGATCACGTTCGAGCGGGATGATGTGCTCGGCGACGAATTGCTTGTAGCGCAAACGGTAGGCTTCGATTTCTGCGGGTAGGGTGAAGTTCATGATTGTTTCCGATTAGGTCAAAAGCTTTTTAACTTACTTTTAAATCTCGCGCCCGTTCACGCAGCACAAATTTTTGTATCTTGCCAGTGGCGTTCTTCGGCAATTCGCCAAATACGATTTTCTTCGGCGCTTTAAAGTGCGCCATGTGTTCGCGTGCATAAGCGATCAACGTTGTTGTTTCAAGCGACATTCCAGGTTTTAACGTAACAAACGCTACGGGCACTTCGCCCCATTTTTCATCGGGCGCGGCAACCACCGCCGCTTCCAACACGGCAGGGTGTGCAGACAGGGTGCGCTCAACTTCTACCGAAGCGATATTTTCGCCGCCGGAGATAATGATGTCTTTGGCGCGATCCTTGATTTCGATGTAGCCGTCGGCGTGCATCACCGCCAGGTCGCCGGTGCGAAACCAGCCATCGGGTGCGGCATTGTGCGTGGCTTCGTCGTCGCGATAATAGCCGAGCATGACGTTGTTGCCGCGCAGGGCAATTTCGCCCAGCGTTGCGCCATCATTTGCAACGTCGCCGCCTCGTGCATTTACCACGCGCAGCGTTTGTGAAATGACATTCCCCACACCTTGCCGCGCTTTGATTTGCGCAATACGCTCGGCGGGCCACCGATCCCAATCATGGCGCCACTCGCAGATCACCGCTGGGCCGAAGGTTTCGGTCAGGCCGTAAAGATGCGTCACGTTCATATTGAGTTCAGCCATGCGTGCGAGCAGGGCGGGCGTAGGCGGCGCCCCTCCGGTAGAGACGTTGACGGTACGCGCGAGTGGTTGCGCGCCGTCGTGCCACGCCAGCATGATGAGTATGGTGGGTGCTGCGTTAAATTGCGTGACGCCGGAATCGCGCAGGTGCTGCCAGATCAGTGCAGGGTCGGATTTGCGCAGACACAAATGCGTGCCGCCTGCGGCGGTGACTGCCCAGGTGAAACACCAGCCGTTGCAATGAAACATCGGCAGCGTCCACAAAAAAACACTACTTTCTGTGAAGCCGCTGTGCATCGTCATCGCCAGCGCCTGTAGGTATGCGCCGCGATGGTGATACATCACGCCTTTGGGTTTGCCGGTGGTGCCGCTGGTGTAGTTGATGCTTAACAGACTGCGTTCGTCGGTGACGGGTTCAATCATTGGGGTCGCAGCGGCAAGCCATTTTTCGTATTGAATTTCTGCACTGATCAGCGTGAGTTTGTGTTTGACCGCAGCCGCGATGGCCCGCGCAATTTCTTCAAACTCAGCATCGTAAATGAGCACGCGCGCATCGCTGTGTTCGACAATATAAGTTAAATCGGCAGCAGTGAGCCGCACATTCAATGCGACGAGAACTGCGCCTGCGAATGGCACGCCGTAATGCGATTCGAGCAGCACGTGAGTATTGGGTGCGAGCACGGCCACGCGTTCGCCCGGCTGCACGCCCGCACCACGCAGTGCGCCCGCGAGACGTGTGCTGCGATCCAGCAGTTGCGCGTAGCTCCAGCGCTGATCACCATCGATGACGGCAGTTTTGTCAGCGAATACCAGCGCTGACCGGCGTAGAAACGCGGTGGGTGTCAGCGCTTCAAAGGATAGGGCAGGGTCAATCATAACGTATTGTTATTAAACAATTATTTTTCCAGCCCTTTGGGGTAGGCCACAGCCAATTTGGCACGTGCGGTCGTGCTGAGGTGTTGCCGCAATTGCGCAGCTTCGCTGCTGGTTGCTTCAAATTTGCCATTGCGGATATCCTGGGCCAATTGGCGATTGCGTTCGTGCACATCCGTTGCGGGCACGGTGTCGTGGTAAAGCGCGTTGAGGCCGCGCGTCTCGTCGAGGGCATTTTGATCGTGTGTTGCTAGCTCGCGCGCGGCGATACCCAGCGCGTTGGCAATCATGCGCAACGCGTATACGTGCTCGGGTTTTGCGCCGGGCAGCACGTCGCTTTCCAATGTCTGGCTGGCGACGCGTATCAGCTCCAGCGCGTTGGGGTGATCGTTCATATGCCCTCCGTTAATGGCTGACAATTTCCGATGTGAAAATCACGATGCACGAAAGTCGCATCCTTGTTTGCAGGCGCTCGGCGTTCGCGCCAGAGCTGCCAGCGAGTGGCTTGCGATTGCGTTTTCATGGGTAGTAAATGCTATCACGCGCGGGGGCATCACTCTGATCCAGCGCTTCGACCGTGCGGCCAATCGGAATACGCCCCACGTTATGGTCTTTAAAGAACTTCAATGCCCACCTTTTTAAGCATACTCACCAGAGCCATTAACGGCAAGCCGATGAGTGCGGTGGGGTCATTGCTTTCGATGTTGTCGACCAGCGCCACGCCCAGACTTTCGATTTTGGCACTGCCCGCGCAATCATAGGGTTGTTCCAGCTGCAAATAGCGCTCGATCTGGGCTTCACTCAGCGTGCGAAAACTCACTGCCGTGGGCACGTTGCGTAATTGCAGGCTACCGCTGGCAGCGTCAAGCAGGCACAGTGCTGTGTGAAACAGCACGCGCTGCCCGCTCAATGCGCGTAGTTGCTGTACAGCCTTGTCGTGCGTGCCGGGCTTGCCCAGCGGTTTGCCGTGTAGATCGGCCACCTGATCGGAACCGATCACCAGGGCGTTCGGATGTGCCATTGCCACGGCCCGTGCTTTTGTCTGCGCCAGACGCAACGCTACGGCTTCTGGCGGTTCATTTTGATCGGGTGTTTCATCGATATCTGGCGAGATACAGGTAAACGGCAAACTCAGGCGTCCCAGCAGTTCGCGCCGGTAAACGGACGACGAAGCCAGGATCAATGGTCGATTTGGCATGGTTTTAAGGGGTTAAAAATCATCTAAGTCACTGCTTTGTAAAGATATTCTGAAATTCGGCTTTGACAGTGTCGGCCAAAAATACTATCATTGGCGGTTTACGTGCGTCGGGGCATCAGGGCACTTCAGGGTTTTGGAATGCGAAATTCCAGGATGCGTTCCTGATAGTGTCAGTTATATCATTATGGTTGATAGCATGATTGTAGATAGCCTCAAACTCGCGCGTGAGCAGCAGCGTGTGGCGGGCCGTTTTGCGGTGGCGCAGTTGCCGCGTCTGGTGGAAAGTTTGCTCGGCAATACGGGTGATCTTGACTACGTGATTGCAGGTGACAAGGATACCCACGAGCGCCCGTTGCTGCGGCTACAGGTGAGTGGGGTAGTGCAGTTGCAGTGCCAGCGCTGCCTGGAAGGGTTTGCGCAGCATGTCGATATCGATACGGCATTACGTCTGGTGGCGGAAGCGGCGCTGGATGCCGAGTATGAAGCGTGTGGCGATGACCCCAGCGAGCCGGAGTGTATTGCCGCCAGCAGCGAGTTGGATGTTGCCGCGCTGATTGAGGATGAAGTGTTGCTGGCTTTGCCGCCTTATCCGCGACATGAGGCAGGTGTTTGTGAAAGCAAGCTGGTTGGGGCAAATGTTGCAAGTAAGGTTGCAAGTCAAAGTGTAACGGCGTTTAGTGCGTTGCAGGCACTGAAGGTCAATTAAAAGTTTATTAAAATCAATCACTTGAATTATTAGTGGTTTAATCGAAGGAGCAGGAAAATGGCTGTTCAGCAAAACAAGAAATCGCCGTCCAAACGCGGCATGCATCGTGCACATCATGCGCTGGATATAGCGCCGCTGGCACTGGAGCCCACCACGGGTGAAGTGCATCTGCGTCATCACATCAGTCCCAACGGTTTCTACCGTGGCAAAAAAGTGATCAAGTCCAAGGGCGAATAACGCTTCCACGCTCGTCTCCACGCCACACCGTTGCACGCGATTGCTTCAGGGGTGCGGTGTGATCGATACGCGTACGCCGGGTTCAGATGCGGGTAACCGTAGCGGTTGATTGCATGGGGGGCGACCACGGCCCCTCGGTGACGGTGCCTGCCGCGCTGGGCCTGTTGCACGACGACGCCGGGGCTGGCGTCATTCTGGTGGGCCTATCGGCCGATATCGAAGCGCAACTCAAGCAGAATAAATCCAGTTCGTCCGCTTTTGGCGACCGCCTGGTGGTGCGTCATGCGTCTGAAGTCGTCGGTATGGATGAGCCGCCAGCGGTGGCGATGCGCAGTAAAAAAGATTCGTCGATGCGGGTAATGGCCAATCTAGTGAAATCCGGAGAAGCGCAGGCCGCAGTCAGCGCAGGCAATACCGGAGCGCTGATGGCGATTTCCCGTTATGTGCTGAAGACTCTGCCGGGCATTGATCGACCGGCGATTGCCTCCATCATGCCCACCTTGCGTGGCCGCGTATATGTGCTGGATTTGGGCGCCAATGTGGATTGTACCGCCGAACATTTGCTGCAATTCGGCATCATGGGCTCCGAACTGGTGGCTTGTGTGGAGCACAAAATTGCGCCCACTGTGGGCTTGCTCAATATCGGCGAAGAAGATATCAAGGGTAACGAGGTGGTCAAGCGTGCGGCAGAGTTGCTGCGCGCCAGTGGGTTGAATTTTTACGGCAATGTTGAAGGCAATGACATATTCAAGGGCACCACTGACGTAGTGGTGTGCGATGGCTTTGTCGGCAATGTGGCGCTGAAATCCGCCGAGGGTCTGGCGCATTTGATTCGCACTTTTTTGCAGGAAGAATTCAAGCGCAACCTGTTTACCAAACTCGCCGGTCTGGTAGCAATGCCAGTGCTCAACGCGTTTAAAAAGCGGGTCGATTATCGCGGCTATAATGGCGCGAGTTTGCTGGGGCTGCGCGGCATCGTGCTTAAAAGCCACGGTTCCGCAGACGCTTACAGTTTTGAGTGCGCGTTACGGCGCGCGGTTGAAGAAGTGCGTACAGGCATGCTGGCGCATATCTCGGAGCGCATGGCGCATTTGCATGTGCAGGCGCTTGAGCACGACCCTGAAAAGACTAACGGAATCACAGCTTGACCTTTTATTCCAGAATCGCCGGCACCGGCAGTTACCTTCCCGCCAAGGTGCTGAGTAACCAGGATCTCGAAGGCAGCGTCGAGACATCCGACGAATGGATATTCAGTCGCACCGGCATACGCCAGCGGCACATTGCGGCGGACAACGAATTTGCCAGTGATCTGGCGTTAAAGGCCAGCCAGCGCGCACTCGAAGCCGCCGGTGTTGCCGCTACCGATTTAAGTTTGATTATTGTCGCCACCACCACGCCAGACATGGTGTTCCCGAGCACCGCGTGTATTTTGCAGGCCAAGCTGGGGGCAAAACTCGGTGGACTGAACTGTCCGGCGTTTGACGTGCAGGCCGTGTGCAGCGGCTTTGTTTATGCGCTGACCACGGCGGATAATTTCATGCGTTCGGGCCAGTATCAAAACATTTTGGTGGTGGGCGCGGAAGTGTATTCGCGCATTCTCGATTGGGAAGATCGTACCACCTGTGTATTGTTCGGTGATGGCGCAGGTGCGGTGGTATTGAAACGCAGTGACGCGCCGGGTATTTTGTCTGCGCATCTGCACGCTGATGGCAGTCATGCGCACATTCTTTCCGTGCCAGGCAGTGTGAACGGCGGCAAGATCAGTGGGCGTCCTTTGCTGCAAATGGAAGGTAATGCGGTATTCAAATTTGCGGTGCGCGTGCTGGGTGAAGTCGCCGAAGAAGCGCTTGCAGCCAATCACATGGATAAGTCGCAAATTGACTGGCTGATACCGCATCAGGCGAATATCCGTATCATTCAGGCTACGGCCAAAAAACTGGGCATGCCGATGGAAAAAGTGATTGCCACGGTGGATCGTCACGCCAACACGTCGGCGGCGTCTATTCCGCTTGCGCTGGATACGGCGGTACGTGACGGCCGCATTCGTGCCGGACAGCATGTGCTGATGGAGGGCGTAGGCGGCGGGTTCACCTGGGGTGCAGTTTTGGTCAGGATGTAAAAAATATTTGTAACTTATTGTTTTTATTGATTAAAATACCATGAAATTTGCGCTGGTTTTCCCGGGTCAAGGCTCGCAATCGGTAGCCATGATGCAGCCGTTTGCGGACACGCAAGTGGTTAAAGGCACCTTCGCCGAAGCCTCGGATGCGCTGGGTTTCGATCTCTGGAAACTGGTAGCCGAAGGCCCGGCTGAACAACTCAGCGCCACGGTCAACACGCAGCCGGTGATGCTCACCGCCGCGTATGCGACGTACCGCGCATGGCAGGCAGCGGGGGGCGCAACACCCGCAATGGTGGCGGGGCACAGCCTGGGTGAATACACAGCGCTGGTCGCAGCAGGCGTAATCGCATTCAAGGACGCCTTGCCGTTAGTGCGCTTTCGTGCGCAAGCCATGCAGGAAGCCGTGCCCATCGGCACCGGCGCGATGGCGGCGATACTCGGTCTGGATGACGACGCCGTACGTGCTGCTTGCGCCGAATCCGCAGATTTACCCAAGGGCGAAATCGTCGAGGCGGTCAATTTCAACGCGCCGAATCAAGTGGTTATCGCTGGCAGTAAAGCGGCTGTTGAGCGTGGCATGGCGGCGTGCAAAGTCAAAGGCGCCAAGCGCGCGCTGGCATTGCCGGTGAGCGCGCCGTTTCACTCGTCGCTGCTCAAGCCCGCAGCGGAACGGCTGGCGGATTACCTGAAAAACGTCACTTTCAACGCGCCTACGATCCCGGTGGTGAATAACGTGGATGTCGCGGTGCTGAGCGACCCCGCAGCGATCAAAGCTGCACTGGCGCGGCAAGCGTGCAACCCCGTGCGCTGGGTCGAGGTGATCAAACACATGGCAGGTACCGGTATCACGCACGTGGCGGAATGCGGCCCGGGTAAAGTGCTATCGGGCATGACCGGTCGTATTGAAAAATCACTGCAAAGTTTTGCTATAACCGATCCGGCTTCACTGGCGCTGGCGTTGAAGGCAGTAAAATGACAGTACTGGCCGGCAAAGTCGCACTTGTCACGGGCGCTACGCGCGGTATCGGTCGCGCCATTGCGGTTAAGTTGGGCCAAGCGGGCGCCACGGTAATCGGCACGGCTACGTCAGCCGCAGGCGCTGACACCATTGCGCACGCGCTAACCGAAGCAGGCATTACCGGCGCTGGCGTTACGTTGAACGTAACGGATGCCGCGCAAATCGACGCGGTGCTTACGGATATCACGCAGCGTTTTGGCGACATTGGCATATTGGTGAACAACGCCGGTATCACGCGCGACAACCTGTTGCTGCGCATGAAGGACGACGAGTGGGATGATATTTTCAACACCAACCTGAAAGCAGTTTTCAAGCTCTCCAAAGCCGTGCTGCGCGGCATGATGAAAGTACGCACTGGGCGCATTATCAACATCGGCTCAGTGGTGGGCGAGACCGGCAACGCGGGCCAGGCCAACTACGCAGCGGCCAAGGCCGGCTTGATCGGCTTTTCCAAATCACTGGCGCGTGAGATCGGCAGTCGCAATATCACGGTGAATTGCGTTGCGCCGGGCTTTATCGACACCGACATGACGCGTTCGCTTTCCGAAGACCAACGCCGCGCGCTGGTCGGACAAATTCCGCTGGCCCGCTTGGGCGAGGCGGCGGATGTCGCAGCAGCCGTGGTGTTTTTGGCCTCACCGGGAGCGGCGTATATCACCGGGGCTACGCTACACGTGAACGGCGGCATGGATATGGCATAACTACTTAACGGTAACTATCTGTTTTTAAAGGATATTTTGTAGGTTAACTGTTTTAATTTGTGGTAAAATACACCGCTAAACCGGACTGTTGCAACCGAGGGGCTGCGCGGCACGGCTAAAAACACTAGAAAAGGGGACTAAACATGGAAAACATCGAGCAACGCGTCAAAAAGATTGTTGCCGAACAACTGGGCGCGGCTGAAGCCGACGTCAAGAACGAATCATCGTTCGTCAATGATCTGGGCGCTGATTCGCTCGATACGGTTGAGCTGGTTATGGCACTCGAAGAGGAATTCGAGACCGAGATTCCCGATGAATTTGCCGAGAAAATCACTACCGTTCAGCAAGCCATTGATTACATTACGGCGCACGCCAAAAAAGCCTGATCGTTCCGACGTTTTTAATTTAATCAGCAACCTGCGGCGGATTTTTCTGCCGCTTTTCACATCATGCCGCGAACCTCCCTACGCAGAGTTGTTGTCACCGGATTGGGCATCGTATCGCCGGTAGGTACTGGCGTCACAGAAGCCTGGAGCAACATTACCGCGGGCAAATCCGGCATCGGCCCGATCACCCGCTTTGATGCGGCATCGTTTACCTCGCGCATCGCGGGCGAGGTCAAAAACTTCGACGTGGGCCAGTGGTTAAACGCCAAGGAAGCGCGGCGTTTTGACACGTTTATTCATTACGGATTGGTGGCCGGGATAGAGGCGCTCAAGGACTCAGGCCTTGATCTGGAAAAAATCGATCGCGACATGGCGGGTGTGTGCATCGGCTCTGGCATCGGTGGCTTGCCGCTGATTGAACACACTCATGACGCCATGCTGGCAGGCGGCGCGCGCAAGATTGGCCCGTTTTTTATTCCCGGCTCCATCATCAACATGATCTCCGGGCAACTTTCGATCATGTATGGCCTGCGCGGCCCGAACCTTGCCGTGGTAACGGCCTGTACCACGGCCAACCACAGCATCGGCGAGGCAGGGCGCTTGATCGAATACGGTGACGCCGACATCATGGTGGCCGGCGGTGCTGAAGACGCCATTTCAGCGCTGGGCGTTGGCGGGTTTTGCGCCGCGCGCGCACTGTCCACGCGCAACGACGACCCCGCAGCCGCCAGCCGCCCGTGGGATAAAGATCGCGATGGCTTTGTCATCGGCGAAGGCGCCGGTGTAGTGGTGCTCGAAGAATACGAACACGCCAAAGCGCGCGGCGCACGCATCTACTGCGAACTCGCAGGCTACGGCATGAGCGCTGACGCCAACCACATTACTGCACCGGCTGAGGACGGCGCGGGCGCACTGCGTTGCATGAGCAACACCTTGCGCAACGCGGGGTTAAATGCCGATCAGGTTGATTACATTAATGCGCATGGTACTTCCACCCCGCTCGGCGATGTAGCTGAAACGGTGGCCGTCAAACGCGCATTTGGCGACCACGCTAAAAAGCTCGCCGTTAGCTCCACCAAATCAATGACCGGGCATTTGCTCGGTGCAGCGGGCGGCATCGAGGCCGTGTTTTCCGTGCTGGCGATTCGCGATCAGGTTGCGCCGCCGACCATTAATTTGCACAATCAAGACGAGAAATGCGATCTGGATTACGTGCCCAATACCGCGCGGCCGATGAAGATTAATGTTGCGTTGTCGAATTCCTTTGGTTTTGGCGGCACGAACGGCAGTCTGGTTTTTCGCAAAATCTAGATTTCGACTCTCCCAGACCGGCCATGATACTCATCAACGGCACGGCGGCAGACAGCATCCCGGCAAACGATCGCGGCCTAGCCTACGGCGACGGCGTATTTCGCACCTTGCGTGCGGTCTATGGGAAACCCCTGCATTGGACACAACACTACGCCAGGCTGGCTCACGATTGCGCGCGGCTGGCGCTACCTTGTCCAGACGAAGCGGTGTTGCGGAACGAGGTCTGCCGCGCTGGAGCAGCACAACTCAATGCCGCGATAAAAGTCATCGTTACCCGTGGTTCAGGCCCGCGCGGCTACGGGCCTCCAGAATCACCGATTCCGCTACGGGTGGTGCTCAGTTCGCCGTACCAGCCACAGGCAGCGGAGGAGGGCATACAAGCGCATTTGTGCAAGCTGCGGCTTTCGCATCAAGCGGCGCTGGCTGGGGTTAAGCATCTGAATCGATTGGAAAATGTACTCGCACGTGCCGAATGGCAGGCCCCTGAAATACGCGAAGGCCTGCTTCTCGATCATGACGGAAACGCCATCGGCGGTACCATGAGCAACCTGTTTATCGTTGAAGACGGTGCGCTGCTGACGCCAGATTTGTCGCGCTGCGGCGTGGCGGGCGTTACGCGCGACCGCGTGATGGCGATTGCCCAAATGCTGGGGCTGGCTTGCCACGTGAAAAATTGCACCCTTCAACGCCTCTGCGATGCGAGCGAGGTATTTTTTGTGAACAGCCTGATCGGACTGTGGCCGCTGCGCCGGTTGGAGCAACGGCTGTGGCACGCGGGTGAGTGCAGTCGCCAGATCCAGGTTGCACTGGCGAGCGGCGATGCCGAATGCACTTGAGTTTGAATAGCGTAGGAATTATTGTGTTTTATGAAGTATATTAAAATATAATATCGTTATTAAACAACAGGTTATGTAATTTATTTAGTTTTTTGCGCAAGTCATAACATAGGGCGGGGTGACATGTCTCATCGCCCGCCTGCCACGCTACAAACCCTGTACCGCCCCGGTTTCGTGTCGGCCAATATAGTTCTACACAATCTCCAGCGGCTTCAATCCGCCGGGCTGAAAAATCATGACGCCACCTAGCGCAGCGGGCAGGTGAACACATGCGCGTTCCCCAATCATCTGCCCACCAACCGCTGCACGCGTCGCTGCCATATTGTCGCTATCGATGATGTAGCCCGCTATCCAGGGTTGTGTGGGCACGGTGATGCCCAGCCACTTTTGCAGCGCCATCGGGCTTGAAAAAAAGAGTTGGCCGCGTTGGGTTTCTATCTGCCAGGTTTCGCCGCATTGTCTGGCTGGCAATCCTGTGAACCGCGAATAACGATGAGCCGCTTCCGGTGGGTCGGCCACACAAACCAGAACGCCCGCCAGCCCAGTGGCGTGATTGGGGTGGCGGGTCCAGCGTGACTGCCACACCACGTCGGGCGTGTGGTGCTGACAATACTGGATGCGGCCTTCGGCCATGGCAGTGGGCGGCACGCGCACGACGGTAAAGCGCGCAGTGGCGTCAGCGCTGGATTCCGTACTTACCTGACGCTGTAAAGCCACGGGCGGCAACGGCGAGAATCCCTCCGTTTCAAGTCGCGCGTAATCGGCTGCGGGGGCCTGCGTGCCAAAGGCAATGAGATGCACCCCGGTGTAACGGGCTATGGCGCTGCGCAGCTGCGCGGCGTTGTTCGTGTCTAGTGTGGGCGTCAGGATTTCTACGTAGCCGTTTTGCAGCATGATGCAACGATTGCCAGTACCGGCCGGCACCAGAGGCCCGCCAGGTTCGAGCCGGTGTGATTGCGCCGAAAACGGTGTCAAGGTGAAGCCGAGACGCATGAGTGCGGCGCTGGCGGCATCGATATCCGGCAGGAAATGTGCTATGTGATCGAGGGTGAGATGGGGTGCTGGCGTTGGAATTGCGGTGTTCATGGGCCGTGAGTATAAGGGAATAGCCGATTGCGTATTTGCATCGGCGTTATGTCATCCGTGTAAACGATTTGTAAAAGGTGCCTTGGCGCTATTGTCACTGCACAGTACGCTGCGTTATCTTCGTTTCCACTTTGAGGAAAGGAAACTTAGATGAACATAGCCTTGCTGGAATGTGATGCAAACGAAGCGCAATTGCTGGAGCAGGCGCTCAGATCTGCCGGGCACACCGTAAAGGTTTTTGCGACGGAAATTGCACTCACCCGTGAATGGACGCGCGTAGCGTTTGATCTGGTGATTGCCGGGCCGACTGATCAGGACGCCAGCAGCCGCGCAGCCATCGTCGTGATTCGCGGGCCACTAAAATCACTGGTTCCTGTTATTTGCGTGCTGCGGAAAAATATCGAGAGTGATATCGTGGCCGCGCTTAATGCGGGTGCCGACGACTGCATGGTGAAACCCGTGCGGCCTCTGGAATTTGTTGCGCGTGCGCTTGCCGTAACGCGACGTACTGCGCCGAGCGTGGTATCGGTTGATGAGCATCTTGAAATGGCCGCCTTGAGCGTTGATCTGCGGAATCGCCTGATCTTTCGCGATGGCAAGCGTTTGACGCTGACGCCCAAAACCTATGATCTCGCGGTGCTGCTGTTGACGCACACCGGGCAACTGCTGACACGCAGCTACCTGCTGGAGCGGGTATGGGGGCGCGGGCGTTCGAGTCAGACGCGCACGCTGGATACGCACATCAGCCGCCTGCGCTCGGTGCTGGGGCTTGCACCGGAAAACGGCTGGAAATTGCAGTCGGTCTACCAGCATGGCTACCGTCTGGATTACGCGGCGACCGCGCGTGCTTCAGGCCGTGCTATCTCGGCCATGCAAGGGGCCTCAATGGAAGCGTCGTGCACGGCCTGATTCTGAGCGGTTCAGTACCCCAACTGGCGATCCACAATATTGATCAATTTCCTGCCCGATAAAAACCGCTCGAAATTCAAGAACCAGAAATCGAGCAGATGGGCGATGTAGCGAGGGTCATCGCAACTGATATGCGGCAGCACCATCAGATTTTGGGTGGTCCAATACGGTGAATCAGGCGGTAGCGGCTCCTGATCAAACACATCAAGCACTGCGCCGCAGAGCTCGCCTTTTTCGAGCCGTTCGCGCAGCGCTACATAATCGACTATCGGTGAGCGCCCGATGTTGACAAAGCCCGCGCCGGGTTTTAAGCGATTGATTCTGTCGCGATTGACAAGCCCGCGCGTTCCAGCAGTCAACGGCGCTGTGACAATCACGAAATCCGCTTTGGGCAGCACGCTATCAATGCGCGCCGACGACACGACTTTATCCGCGAGTTTTGTTGCCTTGCCGCTGCGCGTGACCGCAATCACATTGCAGCCGAGCTTCTTTGCCGCGCGCCCGGCACCCTGACCCAAATCGCCAAAGCCCACCACCACCACGGTTTTGCCGGTGATGGGCGTGGTGAACACGCCTTTCCATACGCGGTTCTGTTGCTGCTGAATGACTTGCGGCATTTTCGCCTGCAACATCAGCAGGGCCATCAGGCACGATTCTTCAGCTTTTTCACCGTGTGCGCCGGTGTTGTTGGTGAGTGTGATGTCTTTCGGCAACCACGTCATCGGCATCAGGCCATCAACACCCGCGCTGGTGGTTTGTATCCATTTCAAATTTGGCGCGCGTTCACGCAAGCCGTCTTTGGGCGGCGCGGAGTTGATCATGAAGTCGGCGGTTTTCAGCGCTTCATCGAGCAAGGTGTTGTCTTGGCCAACCGTAACGCGCAGCTTTTTCGACAGTGTGCGATGTCGCTTGGCCGCTGCCGTCCAATCGGCCGGGTGTATCTGAAAAATGACCGGCCGCTTGCTGCCGGTTTCCAAGTGAAGATGATAAGTATTTGTTTTTATTGACATATTTATACTCCTGGTATTGGCTGTATTTGTTCTCAGTTCCCACGTACCGGCACTTTTGCCGCATACACTGAGCCGCGCACGCACAGTCGTCCCCGCGGGTCTTGCCACAATTTCTCGTCGACATGCAGTTTGCCCAGCGCGCGCGCGACCGCCTGAAAGGTGTGATCGCCAAAATGCTCCGCCACCGCAGAGTAATACAGCGGTTCTTTTTCGATGACTTTCAGAATGGCGTCGGCGAGCGCGCCGATGCTGGTTTCATTCATCGCATCTTTTGCAGGCGCCGGGTCACGCTTGCCGGAGGCGTAATCGGCGATTTTTGCCTTGTCGGCGTATGCATACGCGATGCGCTCGAAGCGTTCTCGCGGAATGCCTTCGCCGATGGTGGCATCGATGCCGACTTTTGCGCCGGTGGGCACGACGCCGTGCGGCATCACCGCAAGGCTGGGGTCGAGCGGCTTGGCGCGTGCGCCGGGGATGATAATGACATCGCGATCGCCCTGCACGCGCGTGGCAATCGCCCATTCCACATCCATGGCGTTGTGTACATCGATATCGTCATCGACTACGACTACGTGTTTGAGATCGAGCACGGAGAGCGCTGCGAGCAACGCGTTTTTACCTTCGCCAGCCTGTTTTTTGATGGAAATCACGGCGTGCCAGAATGCGCAGCCGCCCAGCGTGACGTTGATGTCTTTCACCTGCACGCCCGCATTTTTGAGCGCCGCGCGTATCGCCGAGTAGCGCGACGGCGCGGCAAGCCAGGTGTTTTCCCACGGCATGTGCAGTGCGTAATAGATCGGGTCACGGCGCATCGTCACCGCCTTGATACGCACCACAGGGTTCCAGTGCAGTCCACCCATCAGCCGCGTGAATTCACCAAAGCGGCCTTCGGGATTGGTCCAGCCCACAGGCAGTATTTCGCCTTCGAGCACCATCTCGGCCTCGGCCACGCAGGGCAGATCAATGGTTTCGCACTGCGCCAGATCGACGGGCACGCCACGGATGCCGCCGGTGATACCCATTTCGTCCACGCCGATGGGCGCACGGAAATTCGCGCCCATGATTTCCATCGGATGCGTACCGATGGAAATGGAAATCGGGCACACGCGGCCTGCCTCAAAGGCGCGCTGCGCATACAGGCGCATGTTGTTGGGCGTGACGATATCGATGCCGGTGAGATTTTTCTCTTTCACCATGAAGCGGTAGCAGCCCGAATTTAAACCGTACTCAGGATCGTTTGCCATTACCACGCCTGCGGTAATCATCGGCCCGCCGTCGTAGATCGACGACATGGGGATTGGCAGCTTGAAAAGATCAACGTCATCGCCGCTCATGATGACTTGCTTGTGCGGTGGTGTTTCGATGTAACGCGGCGGAATTGGATGATCAATGCCCTGGCGCAGGCGTTGTTCGATTTCGCCATATTCCGTACAGCCCATCGCCATGATGGTGCGCTCACGTGTGCGGATAATGCCCGACACCACGGGCATGTCATAGCCAATGACATTGTGAAAAAACAGCGCTTTGTCGGATTGATCCACCAGCGTGGCAATATGGCGGATATCAACCGGCTGCTTCATATCGATCATTTCACCCGCACTGCGCAAGCGGTCAAGAAACTCGCGGAAATTTTCACTGAATGGCGCCATCTCTT
This sequence comes from Betaproteobacteria bacterium, assembly GCA_947486575.1. Taxonomy (GTDB): domain Bacteria; phylum Pseudomonadota; class Gammaproteobacteria; order Burkholderiales; family SG8-41; genus UBA5216. The sequence goes on from CANKUB010000071.1 coordinate 17,550, forward strand.
ACTCCAATAGTTTTGCGACGTGATCGGCAATGGCCAGGGACGAAGTCAGGCCCGGCGACTCTATGCCATACAACGCAACCAGTCCCTTGACGCCATGCACACGGTGATTGTGAAAGGTGAAATCCTGCACCGGTTCACCCGGGCCGGTGATGCGTGGGCGTATGCCGGTGTAACCCGGTTGCAGCGTGCCATCCTGCAGGCTGGGATAGTAGTGGCGGATGGCTTTATAAAACGATGCCTCACGCGTCTGGTCGAATTGGTAATCCACGCGATCAATCCATTCAAAATCCGGGCCGAATTTGACACGGCCACCGAGATCAATGGTCACATGCACGCCCAGCCAGTCGGGTCGTGCCACGGGGTAAATCAGCCGGTTGAACGGTGATTTGGTGGTGAGCGTGTAGTAATGACCGATGGCGTAGAAAGTCGGCGGAATGGTGTCTTCGGGAATGCCTTTGATGCTGCGTGCGAGGTCGGGCGCTTTAAGTCCGGCGCTGATGATTACCGTGCGGCATTTCAATGTCATCGGATCGGCGCCGCCGACTTCGAGCACGATGCCGTCGCTCTCCACCTTGCCGCTGAGTACCGGGCTGGAGAGTGCGAGCATCGCACCATTGTCCTCAGCTTCACCCAGATACGACAGCATCAGGCCATGGCTATCAATGATGCCGGTGGACGGCGACAGGAAACCCGCGACGCAGCGCACGTTGGGCTCCATCTCTTTCAGTTCAGTGGGCGTGAGCATGCGCAAATCGTCCACGCCATTGGCTTCGGCCTGCGCCTTGTATTTTTTGAGAGCGGCGATTTCACTATCGTCGCAGGCAACGATGACTTTGCCGATGCGCTGATGATTCACGTTGTGTTCAGCACAATAGTCGTAGAGCGCTTTGCGCCCTGGCACGCACAGTCTGGCTTTCATCGAGCCGGAGGCGTAGTAAATGCCCGCGTGCATGACTTCGGAGTTACGCGCACTGGTGTGTGTGCCGAAAGCGTCTTCGGCTTCGAGTAATACCACATCCCGCCCGCTTTGCGCGAGCTTGCGCGCGATGGCAAGGCCGACAACACCGGCGCCGATGACGGCGCAATCCAGAGTTTCCATGATGGTTTGAGTTGAAGCGAAGCGCGTAATTTTACCGGTTTAACGAGCGCGCGGCGTACATTGACGTACACTGCGCTGATGGCTATTTGGGACAAACACTTTGCGGTACATTCACCGATGTTCGCGCCACTGCGTGCGTTGGGCGCGGCACTTGACTGTGCTGATTGGCCCTTGCAGGATCAACTCAATGCCATTGCCAGCGCCAACGCAGTGGTGTCGGGCGGCGGGCAGCCACTGCGTTTTGCAAGCCTGTCGGGTCAACCGGCACCGGCAGCGGCGGATTACGAGTTGCGTACACACGATGAGGGCGTGGTTCCAATGCGAGATGCAAACTGGCATGACTTTTTTAATGCCGCGACATGGCTTGTGTTTCCGCGTAGCAAGGCAGCGGTGAATCGGGCGCACGTTGAGGCCTTGTGCGTACAACGCAGTGCCGAACGAACTGTACGCAGCCGTAAACGCGATGCACTGACCTTGTTCGACGAAAGCGGTGTGCTGGTGTTAAGTCATAGCCGGGCGGTGCTGGCGGGCATACGCGACTTTGCGTGGAAGCGTGTGTTCTGGGAGGAGCGCGATAGCTTGCTGGCGACTACGCGCTTTGTGATGTTCGGTCATGCATTGTATGAAAAAGCACTGTTGCCCTATGTGGGGATGACCGGGCACGCGCTGTTGCTGGAAGTGCCTGACAATGGTGATATGCAGGGCACATCAGCAGCGGTGGCAGAGGCGGATGCAGCGGCAGCGCATGCGCTGATTGAGCGCGTGACGCACCCCCATGACTTATCACCGCTGCCAGTGTTGGGGGTGCCGGGCTGGTGGGATGGCAACCGTTGCGCAGCGTTTTACGATAACGCTGCGTATTTCAGGGCAGGGCGCAGAGAAAAACAATCAACGCAAAATCAGGCAGGGTGCGGTGCGGCCGCGGGCTGAGCCATTGTTACGCGGTTTTTGCCCTGCGATTTGCTGGCGTAAAGCGCGTTGTCAGCTGCTTCGAATATGCGGTCGTAATCTTTGCCATGTTCGGGATAGGTGGCTACACCCATGCTGGCCGTGGTGACAATTTCCTTGCCGCCAACCACCAGCGGAGACGCGTTAATACGTGCCCGAATACGTTCTGCAGTGAGTAGCGCACCCTCGCGATTGGTATCGGGGAGTAGCAGCACGAATTCGTCGCCGCCATAGCGGGCGAACTGATCGGTCTTGCGCAATTCGTTTTGCGCATGTTCGACCATGGCTTTGAGCAGCGCATCGCCGGCTTCATGCCCATGCGCATCATTCACGGCTTTCAGGCTGTCGGAATCCATCATGATGATGCTGAAGTTTCGGCTATAGCGTTGCGCCAGATTGAGCGTTTGCGTGACGATCGCGCCAAATGCACGCCGGTTGAGAATGCCGGTGAGTTCGTCGGTCTCTGATAATTTCTTGACCTGGGCCATGGCAAGGCGCGTATCGGTGGTGAGCATGGTTGTTACGTAAGCTACCATCGCCAGCGGGGCAAAGCGTGTCATGAAATCCGCGCCAAAAGAATCAAGCGTTGATTCATGCCTGACCGGGTAGCCCAACCACAAATAGCACAAACCGATGATGGCCGTGGCGGCTACGGTGGATGCGCGACCCAGTGTGAGCGAGCTGGTTATTACCACTAGCAGATACAGGTTTTGCAGGGGGCTACTGAGGCGCCCGGTGTAGAGTAACACCCAGGTAATGAACACAATCATCATTCCGGTTTCAATCGCGAGTTTCCAGTACGCTTCACGGCGGTAGAAATTCACGTAACGGAACAGCAGCACAAAGGCGGTGTAGAAAAACATCGCCATGGTCAGTGCGGTGGACGCCAGTTGATCCGGCACCAGTATCAATTGATACAACAGGACGAGTATCAGCAGCAGCCATTCGATTTCAGCAATCGTGCGCGAAAACCCCTTCAACTCTTCCGGGGACAGATCGGGATCGAATATGAATTTGCTGCTCATGCTTGTGACGCGCGTGGCACTTTAGATTGTGGGAGATGGCTCGGGTGGCCCAAGTCTGATTTTTATAGAAACGTCGCTATTGTAATGTATTGGACCGTAATATTGTGATTAAAATCATATATTTAGATTGATTTGTTGTGATAGCCGCTGCATTGGATGGCGACAAAATTTTCACAGTAGTTACGGTAAAACGCCGCAGCAGACTCAAACTGGTGGGCGTGTATAATAATTAATCAAATAAAAACAATAAGTTACGCTAATTTTGACGGCATTTTTGGGGAGTCAGGCGAGCATGACGCGCAGCGCTATGGCATCAGGCGAATTTCAGCAACCAGTGAGGGCGACGTGGGCGAAAGTGTAAGTCTGCCGCTATGGCTGGTGGCGGCCTTGGCCGTACTGTCGGTGGCGGCTTTGGTGCAGTTTTTTCTGCTGCCCGGCGTGCGCTGGTACTTCCGGCGCAAAATGAATCGGGTGATTGATGACGTTAACAGCCGCTTCAATATCGAAATTCCCGAGTTCAAGTTAACCCGTCGCCAGGTGTTGATCGACCGGCTTTTTCATGATGAAAAAGTGCAGGCGGCGGTGACGCAGTATTGCGAAGCACAGCACGTACCGCGCGCAGTAGCGATGGCGCGGGCGGATGCTTACGCGCGCGAAATCGTGCCTTCATTCAATGCCTATGCGTATTTTCGCTGGGGCTATCGGCTGGCGAAATTTTATGCACGCTGGCTGTATCGTGTGCGGCTGGGCTACAGCGATGGCGAGGCGCTGTCATCAATCAATCCGCGCTCGTCAGTGGTGTTTGTGATGAACCATCGCAGCAATATGGATTACGTGTTGGTGGCGTTTCTGGCGGCTGAGCGCGTGGCGCTTTCGTACGCGGTGGGCGAGTGGGCGCGTATCTGGCCGCTGCAAAGCCTGATTCGTTCGCTGGGTGCGTATTTCGTGCGCCGCAATTCGGGCGACCCGCTGTATCGGGCGGTGTTGCAGCGCTATGTGCAAATGGCCACCGAAGGCGGCGTGCCGCAGGCGGTGTATCCCGAAGGCGGCCTCTCGGCGGATGGCAAGCTGCGGCCACCCAAGCTGGGGCTGCTGGATTACATGCTGAAATCGTTCAAGCCCGATGCCGAGCGTGATCTGATTTTTATTCCGGTCGGTATCAACTACGACCGTGTGCTCGAAGACCGCACCCTGCTGCGCAAGCTGGATTCGACATTGCCGAGGCGCGGCTTTTTTGGAGCCATTGCAACCACCTTGTCATTTTTTACGAGTAACCTGTGGCTGATGGTGCGCGGCAGTTGGTATCGCTATGGCTACGCCTGCGTGAATTTCGGCAGACCGATTTCGATGCGTGAGTATGTGGCGCGCTCGGGCGTGGATTTTCGTGCGCTGAATGATGATGCGCGGCATGCAGCGGTGTCACAGCTTGGTGCCACGTTGATGGACGCGATACGTGATGTGATACCGGTGTTGCCAGTGTCACTGGTGGCCACGGTTTTTGTACGCGCATCAGCACCCGCAACAGGGATTACAGAAATTGATTTAAAAACAAAGACTTACGATCTCGCAAAAAAACTGGAAGCAGCGGGTGCCCATGTGTATGTGCCACGCAGCGACTTGGATTACGCCATCGGCGTTGGTCTTCGCATGTTGACGCTGCGCCATATCGTGTGTGAACGCGACGGATTATTTTTCATGGTGGAAGGCGAACGGCAATTGCTGGAATACTACGCGAATGCGATTGCGCCGCTGGTGGATGCCTTGGAGACGCTCAGGTAAAATCATTCGCCTTATCAGCGCAGTCAACGGAAACAGCGGAGATCAGTTCATGCCCACAGCCATCATAGACGGACTCAACGTAAATTATCACGTGCAGGGCAGCGGGCCGCATCTGCTGATGCTTGCCCCTGGCGGATTCAATTCCACCATCGGAAGCTGGACCCGTGGCGGCGTGTGGAAGGAAATGGATTCAATAAACACGCTGTCAAAAACGTTCACCTGCGTCGCGTATGACCGGCGCGAGGCGGGCGATTCCGGCGGGCGCGTGGAAAAACTCACCTGGGAAATTTTCGCACGGCAGGGCTTCGCCATACTCGATCATCTGAACGCAAAGCAGGCGTGGATTGTCGGTGGCTGCATGGGCGTTTCGGTGGCAGCGGCAATGGCCGTATTGAGTCCGGAGCGCTGCACGGGTTTACTGCTGCATTGGCCGGTGGGCGGCTATTTGTGGATGCAGAAGGGGCGCAGCTTTTACAACCGGCATATTGAATTTGTGCGTGCCAACGGGCTGGCTGCCGCCGCTGCACGTGGCGTTACCGGCAAGAACTTCTGGCTGGACCCTGAAGCCGGTCCCTGGGCGTCGCAGAATGCAACTGATCCTACGTTTACCGCAGCGTATGTAAAACACGATGTGGCGAAATATATTGCGCTGTGCGAGCAAAGCCGCGATGCGCTGTACGGCGACACCATGCCGTCAGGCGCAACCGGTGAGCAACTCTTGAACATCAAGACGCCATCGCTGATTTTGCCGGGTGCCGATGCATCACATTCAACCTCATCCGCCTGGGCGATGAAGGAGCTGATGCCCAACGCGGAATTCTGGAACGTGTTGCCGCCGCATCAGAACGGCGCCAATGTGCTGACGGCGATTCTGGATTTTGTGGAGCGGAAATCATAAAAACATAATAAAAACAAATGGTTACTATTTAATATTACTATGCGAACGCTATTGAACTACTGTGCTGTGCCCCCATCTAACGCAACGTATGAATAACCAAAATCCAATATACAACGAGGAAAAAATACGATGAAACGCATCTTTCTGTTTTTGATGACCAACCTGGCGATATTGGTTGTCATCAGCTTCACGCTGCGTTTGCTGGGCGTGGATCGCATCATGAATCAATCCGGCGGCCTCAACTTTAACGCGCTGCTGATCATGTCGATGGTGATGGGCTTTGCGGGTGCGTTGATTTCGCTGTTTCTGTCGAAATGGATGGCCAAGCGCTCGGTTGGGGCGCAAGTGATTACGGCGCCTGCCAATGCTACCGAGCAGTGGCTGGTCAATACCGTGAAGCGTCAGGCTGAGCGCGCCGGTATCGGCATGCCCGAAGTCGCGATTTATGATTCGCCCGACATCAATGCTTTCGCAACCGGCTGGAATCGCAATGACGCGCTGGTGGCGGTGAGCACCGGCCTGATGAACAACATGTCAGCGGACGAAGCCGAAGCCGTGCTGGCGCATGAAGTCAGCCACGTTGCCAATGGCGATATGGTCACGCTGACTTTGGTGCAAGGTGTCGTCAACACGTTCGTGATTTTCTTCTCGCGCATCATAGGCTACTTTGTGGATCGCGTTATTCTCAAGAATGAGCGCGGCGAAGGCATCGGATTTTTTATCTCGTCCATGGTCGCGCAGATGGTATTGGGCATATTCGCCAGCATGATCGTCATGTGGTTCAGTCGCCATCGTGAGTTTTATGCGGATGCGGGCGGCGCAAATCTTGCGGGCAAGCACAAAATGATAGCGGCGCTGGAGAAGCTCAAAATGAATCACGAAGAAGCCGCCTTGCCCAAAGCGGTGGCTGCATTCGGTATATCCGGCGGCGGGGCATTCAGCAGGTTGTTTATGACACATCCGCCGCTGGAAGAGCGGATTGAGGCGCTGCGCCGGGCTGTCTGAGAATATCGCCAGCGGTAGGCAGCAAAACGGCACGCCCAAGCGTGCCGTTTTCTTTTGCCGACGCAGAACGTGAGGCCAACCTTATCGCAGCACAGGATCCCGCAACGTCCCGCCCGGTGTCAGTGCGCCACGAGCTACCACCACGCCCTTGGTTCCCAGCTCTGCA
>CANKUB010000072.1 GCA_947486575.1 Betaproteobacteria bacterium
AGTGCGAAGATTTCCGGGAAAATGCCTGCTTTGCCCCACACCTGCGCAAAAATCTACAATTCCACCCAAATCTTCATGGTGAAAACTACCTCTCAAAACCCGCTCTGCTATAGGGATAGCCGAGGATTACAATCAAGCACTAACTAAGCTCCCGTGCGGCAGGCATCGGCTGGCCACCGCCACGCGCGCGCCACAACAGGAACAGCACGATAAAAACGTTGAGCAGATTCCACGCCGTGCCGTTGAGAAACGCCGCGCGGTAGGAACCGGTCAGGTCGAAAATAGCGCCGCACATCCAGCCGCCCAGCGCCATGCCCAGCAGCGTACACATCAGCACTGTGCCGACGCGTGCGCCTACCTGCGTGGGCGAAAAATGTTCGCGAATAATCAATGCATAACTTGGCACGATACCGCCCTGAAATAAACCGAACATGCCCGCCACGACATACAGCGATGCCAGTCCATCTGTGAACAAAAACATCAGCAACGCAACGCCCTGCAACACCGAACCCAGCAACAACGTTTTAAGCCCGCCGATATGATCGGAAATCCAGCCTGATACAAGGCGACTGACAATGCCCATGCCCAGCATCAGCGACAGCATCTCCGCGCCGCGCGCCGCACCAAAACCAAGATCACCACAGTAAGCCACGATATGCACCTGCGGCATAGACATCGCAAGGCAGCACGATACACCAGCAACGCACAGCAGACCCATCAACACGGCAGGCGAAAGCCCCAACGGACGCGCGCGATCAACGTTAGCCTCGCTGCCATTGATGGTTGTCGCCGCAACAGGCACCTCGTCAGGCTGCGTTGGGGATGAACGTCGCAATACGAACGCAAGTGGAATCATGGTAGTCAGACAAAACACGCCCATGCCGAAATAGGTTTCACGCCAGCCGATGGTATCGAAGTAGTAACGCAGTACCTGTGACCACACCGCACCCGCAAGATAATTTCCGCTCATGCAGATGGCCACCGCAATGCCACGATGACGACTGAACCACTTGGAGGTATCCGCCGCGAGCGGCGCAAACGTAGCCGCGCTGCCAAGAAACCCCATCAGCAGACCCTGCGCAGCACTGAACTGCCACAGGCTGCCCGCAGCACCCGCAGCAATAAAGCCACCGCCCAGACCCACCGCGCCGATAAGCACCGGCACGATCACACCAAATCGATCTGCCAGCCGCCCCATGAAAATACCGCCCAGCCCAAAACCAACCATCGCTGCGGTATACGGCAGTGAAGCATCACCGCGCGCCACACCAAACTCAGCCTGTATGCGCGGTAGCACCACACTCACGGTGTATACGCCAGAACCGCCGATAGTCATCAACAGCAGCGAGACGAAAAGGCGCGTCCATGCGTAAGGGGATTCGATGGTGCTGGGGGATGTTGGCTGGGCTGTCATGGTTCTTGCTGTACGGTATATCTGTTGGTTCGCAGCGTCCGGCTATGTACGGGGAGTGGTAAAGTAACATGCCGCGCAATAGGGATTGCGTCCTACGTTCGCTATAACTAATTGTTTTATTGATATATTTATATTATTTCGAGCATTATTCAATAAAAAGTAGGAGGCACGCCCTTTGGATACTCATACAAAATACAATTGGGCTGCGGATCAACCGCTCAATCCAGGCCGACGCATCAACAACGCGCATCAGTAACGGTCCTTCCGGTCACGATAGCCGGTAACTTTTGCACCCTTTACGCTCTTCGCAATCCCGGCAAGCTGCTCCAGCGTTGGCACGGGCATCATCAGAACGCCGTTGCCTTTGGGGATAAAGAAAAATTCCTGCCCGGCTTCCCAATGCTGTGCTTCACGCACCCCCTTGGGGATGGATATCTGGTATTTACTTGAAAGCGTCGAAATGGCTGTCATGTTAGTACCTTTATTTGATCGATAAGGAACCAGCAAGAATAATCATCAGCCCTCCATCAGTTCGAACCCTCCAGAATCCCGCTAATCGCACGCTCAAGATGCCGCAGCGTGCTGCACACCGTCACCAGGTTGCAAAACGGCGCATAGCGATTCATGTCTGAATCGCCTGTGCCCCACAGCGTACGGTATTCCGGGTTAAGCCAGATGATGCGCCGCGCGCGCTGTGACAGCCGCGCGATGATTTCCGTGCGTGGATCGGTTTTGTTACCGCGCGCGTCACCCAGAATGAGGACGGTGGTTTTATTGGTAACGTGCTGCATCCAGCCTTCTTCGAAATCGGCAAAGGCATTGCCGTAGTTCGAGGAGCCCCAGCCGATGGCCTCCATGATTTTGCCGATGGCTTGCTCGACCGGTTCTTTTTCAAGAATTTCGCTCACTTCGATCAATGAGCCTGAGTAGGCGAACGAGCGTATGTCCGAAAGCGCCTCGTTCAAAGCATACAGAAACATCAGCAAAAACCCGGACATGGCGGCGACAGACCCCGAAACATCGCACAACACCATCACACGCGGTTTTTCAATGCGCTTTTGCTTCCATACGGTAACGAATGGCACACCGCCCCAACCCATGTTTTTGCGCAAGGTGCGGCGAATGTCGAGTTGTCCGCGCAAGCGGCGGCGGCGCGTTTTGGCATAGCGTGCGGCGAGCTTTTTGGCCATCTGCCGCACCAGTATGCGCATGCGCTCCATGTCGCGACGCTCGATGTTCGACAGGCGCGCCGACTTCAGCAGCTCCTCACGAAACTGCTCGTTGTCGCCGCGCGCAAACAGCAGCATATTGCGCTCGACAAAATCGCGCACGGTATCGCGCAGCGGCGCAAGCCGCGCCTCCAGCAACGCTGCGCGGTCAATGTTCTGCTTGGTGCTCGAACTGCGCAGCGCCTCGACTTCTTCTTCTACTTTACGCAGCCCCATGCGCACCAGAATACGGCGTGTGTACAGATTTTTCTGCGTAAAGAAGCGGATGTTCTCGATGCCGGACTCGCGTCCAGCGGACTCCATCGCCGCAGCGAGACCGGCGCGATCATCCTGCGTCAACAGCTCGCTCAGTGAATTGCCGCCGCTCGGCTCACCACCTTCGCCACCACCTTGAGCGCCCTGGCCATCTGCCATCCCTTGCCCCGCCGAAGGTGACTCACTGTCGGCGTCGTCATGCGAATCGTCACCAGCGGATAGCGCCTCGTGCTTGAAGTACAGCTCGAAGGCCTCGTGGTACACGGCCTTCTCATCGGGCGTCTTGGCGAGCACCAGACCCAGCGTGTCTTTAAGGGCGGTGCGATCGGCATAACCGATAAAATCAAGTGCGCGCGCAGCGTCTATGCCCTCGGCCGCAGAAACACGCAGGCCTGCGCCGCGCGCCACCTGCAAAAAACGGCGCAGCGGCTCGCTTGCCGTGGGTACCTCTGCACTGCCAGACATCAGGTGATCCCGGCCTCGCGCTGCGCCTTGTGCGTCAATCCAGCCAGTTGCTTGTCCGCCGCCTCAATGTCGGCCTCGAATTTGAGCAACACATTGAGCGTGTCGCGCACAACAGCCACGTCCAGCACGGACGTGTGCAGCAGCACCATCACTTTGGCCCAGTCGATAGTCTCGCTGACCGAAGGCAATTTTTTAAGATCGAGCGCGCGCAGTTGCTGTACAAAGCTGACCAGCTGCTTCAGTAGCCGCGCGTCAATACCCGGCACACGCGAGGCGATAATGCGAGCTTCCAGTTTCTCGTCGGGGAAGCCAATGTGCAAATGCAGGCAGCGGCGCTTAAGCGCATCACCCAGATCGCGCGTGGAGTTCGAGGTCAGCAGCACGATGGGCGGCACCAGTGCCGAGACCGTACCAATTTCAGGAACAGTCACCTGGTAGTCAGACAATATCTCCAGCAAAAAAGCTTCAAACTCCTGATCCGATTTGTCGATTTCGTCAATCAGCAGCACAGCGCCGCCGGGCTGCTCCAGGGCGCGCAGCAGCGGACGCGGTTCCAGAAAGTTACGCGAGAAAAATATGTCACCAAAGGCGTGCAACTTGTCGAGCGCAACCGTGAGATTGTCCGATTCGCCAATCACGGAGCCTACCTTGTCTCTGAGAATCTGCGTGTAGAGCAGTTGCTTGCCATACTTCCACTCGTACAGCGCCTTGGATTCGTCGAGTCCCTCGTAGCACTGCATGCGAATCAGCGGCAGATTCAGCCAAGCCGCGACTGATTTTGCCAGTTCCGTCTTTCCGACACCGGCAGGCCCTTCCACCAGAATGGGCTTTTGCAAATGGTGCGCCAGATAAATGGCAGTCGATATCTGGCGGTTGGCGATGTAACCGGCAGCACTTAACCCGGCGTCGACCTCCTCGATGGACTGTAGTTGTCTGGTAGCAGGATTCTTGTTCTGTGCGTTTTGCATGGTTTGACTTTTCTTCTTTCGCAACGTCTGGCTCATGATGTGGAAGTGAATTCGAGCCTGACTGTTTCCAGCCGAATTTTATCATCACAAAAACAAATACTTACAATTCAACATTGTCTGCACACGCTGGAACCTGCTGATGCGCTGTTACAAGCCGTATCCAGCCGCGTGAGCCGTGCTTTGAAGCGTCTGCACAATCACACGAAGCCAGCGGTAGAAGACCCGCTATGATCGGCTTGCCATTGCCGCACTTCCATATTGAGGAATTGCCGATGCGCGGCTGATTGACTTCGCACGGATGATTCGGGACACTCGGAAAAACCACTGAGTATCCTTTCATGAATGCCCCTTCTCAACTACCTGCAACAACCTGTCCGCTCGAATCCGCACGCAAGCTCGCACCGCTGATACGCGAGAACGCCAACGCAATCGAAACGTCGCGCGAGTTTCCACGGCCCGTTTTCGAAGGGTTGGCCGATGCCGGGCTTTTTTTGACGTGCGTACCCAAGGCGCTGGGTGGCCTTGAAGTGGATTTCCCGTTACAGGTGCAAATCGCCGAGACGCTGGGTAAGGCCGATGCCAGCACCGCCTGGGCAGTAAATCAGGGCGCAACTTTCGGCTCATTCGCGGCCTACATGCAGCCGGATGCCGCGCGTGAGATATGGACGGACAAACCCCGCAGCGTGGTGTCGAATACGCCCGAGCCCAGCGGCAAAGCCATTGTGGTACCCGGTGGCTATCGGGTCAGCGGCAAACACGGCTTCAGCACCGGCAGTCGGCATTCGTCGTGGGTGGCATCACAGGCGCAAATCATTGACAACGGCGAAGTGCGGCAACGCGACGGTAAACCGGAGATGCGGTTTTGCTTTGTGCCAAAAGCTGAAGCGCAAGTACTCGATACCTGGCACACGCGTGGCATGCGCGGCACAGGCACCAATCACTTCGAATTAAAAGATGTGTTCGTGCCAGAAGCACGCACGGTCTACACCACCAAACCCGCGCGCGTGACCGATGGCACGCGTTACCGGGTTCCGCAGACGCTCGTGTTCGCGGCAGGCGACGGCGTAGTAGCGTTGGCCGTGGCGCGAAACTGCATCGATGCTTTTTGTGAACTGGCCGGTTCGAAGGCGCCGCACCGCATGACGGGTTTGCTGCGCGATCAGCCCATAGCCCAATACAACGTCGGCGAGTGCGAAGCCAAGCTGCGCAGCGCACACGCCTTTTTAATGGATGCCGTAGCGCAACTTTGGGACGACGTGACGCGCACCGGTGCGCCATCGATGGAGGCACGCGTGGCGCTGCGACTGGCCGGCACGCACGCCATCCGTGTCGCTGCGCAGATTGTCGAAAGCATTTACGCCGATTGCGGCGCGACCGCCATATTCGAAGGCAATGCGATTCAGCGTTACTTTCAGGATATTCACGTCATCACCCAGCATATGCAGGGCCGTCGCGTGTTTTACGAAATGATCGGCAAATACCAGTTGGGATTGCAGATCGACGAAAGCCGGATGTAATTCAAAAAATGTCGGCGATGGCACGAATTAAACCGTGCGGGCTGCTGGCGGCAGCGTTGGCGTTGGCATGCACATCGAGCATGGCCGCAGCGCAGCCTTCATCCAGTAGTGCCAACGCTTCGAACTATCCCCACAAACCGATACGCATTATCGTAACGTTCGCTGCGGGCGGACCAACCGACGGCATCGCACGCGTGCTGGCACAGGACATGACTGCCCAACTGGGCCAGACCGTGATCGTGGAAAATCGCACGGGTGCCAATGGGCAGATCGGCACGGTGGCCGCAGCGCGTGCGACACCAGACGGCTACACGCTGCTCTACAATTCGCTGAACCACACCATTAATTCCCTGCTGCTCAAAGCGCCGGGCTACGACCCCATCAAGGATTTTGAGCCGATTACGTTGATGCAATTCAGCCCTTCAGTGCTGGTGGTCGGCAGTACACAGCCGTGGCAATCAGTGCAGGATCTGGTGCAGGCCGCGAAGACAGGTTCAATCACGTTTGGCTCGGCCGGCGTGGGCGGTTCTGCGCATCTAACAGCCGAATTGCTGCGCTCGCAGGTGGCGGCCAACATGACGCATGTGCCGTTTCGCGGTAACGGCCCCGCGCTGGTAGATGTGATCGCAGGGCAAGTGTCGTTCATCTTTCATCCGATGGGCGGCCTGCATGAGTTCATCACCAGCAAGCGTGTGCGCGCACTGGGCATCACCACCGCACAGCGCCACCCGCTGCATCCCGATGTGCCGACCATGAAAGAACTCGGCTTTACCGGCTTTGAAGAAGCGCACGCGTGGAGCGGCATGCTGGCGCCCGCGGGAACCAGCCGCGCTATTGTCGACAAGCTGTCAGCGGTATTATTGAAATCCATGGTGACCGGTGGCATGAAAAAGCGCGCGGAAACCTACGGCACCACACTGGTGGGCGGCACGCCGGAAGACTTCCGGCGCTTCCTGGTGCAAGACGCCGAGCGCTGGCGCAGAGTGATCCGCAATGCGGGTATCAAGCCTGAATGAGAGTCTGAATAAGACTGTTCGCAAGTATTTGTTTTATAAGGAATATTATATGATTTCCATTACACCAACTGGTAAGTCGATGGGCGCGATAGTCACGGGCGTCGATTTGTCCAAGCCGCTTTCTACCAGCGACTTCGCGAAAACGTTGAAGGCGTTGGGCGAATATGGCGTGCTGCGATTTCCGGAGCAGCACATTGACGCCGCAGCGTTGCGTGATTTTTCGTTGCGCTTTGGCCCGATACAGGTGGGCATGAGTGAAGGTTTTCGTCACCCGGACGTGCATGAAGTCGGCATTCTTTCCAACGTGATTGAGAACGGCAAGCCAATTGGGCTGGCCGATGCCGGGCAGGACTGGCACACCGATATGTCGTACCGCGAAACCGTGGGCTTCGTCAATGTGCTCTACGCGGTGAAAGTGCCGGTGCGCGATGGCAAGGCCATTGGCGATACGCTGTTCGCCAATATGCACGCGGCGTACGAAGGCCTTGTGCCCGAATGGAAAACGCTTCTCACCGGTATGACGGCAACACACGACTTCAACAAGTTCTGGGACAACATGCGCATGAATCACGGCAGCAGTCGCCCGGCATTGACGCCGGAGCAGCGCGCCAAACGCCCGCCAGTGGTGCATCCGGTATTCATAACGCATCCGCTGACGGGGCGCACGGTGCTGTATTGCAACCCGGGTTACGCGATTCGCATCAACGAAATGAGCGAGGCCGAAAGCGATAAGGTGCTGGATATGCTGTTCAAGCACCAGCTACAGGATAAATACATCTACCGCCATTCGTGGCAGGTGAATGATTTATTGATCTGGGAACACATCGGCACCTTGCATAATGCTATCCCCGACTACGGCCCCAATGAGCATCGCATGATGCTGCGCTGTCAGGTGATGACCACGCCGCAAGTATTTGAAGCGGGGTTTGTGGCGCGGGCCGTAGAACACGGCAGCGCAATGCACTGAGCCATAGAGCGAACTAGCGGTGCAGGCGCGCCGACGCCGCTATTCCGTTAACTTCCGTTGCCTTCCTTAATGCTGTCGTAACCACCGCGCCCGCCAAATTCGGCTTGCGCGATGGCACTTTGGAGTGCGGCTGCGAGTTTTTTGCCCGCATCCAGCGAAATTTCCACCGCAATGCGTGAACCCGGCCCGAGAGTCTTGTTCACGAAATCCAGTGTGATCGCGTCTTCAAACAGCGCATGGTGCGGGTGGTCGTAAGACACCACGACATGAGTGAGGTCGATCCACCCTTCACCGCCTTTGCCCATGCCGTCGGTTTCGACGATCTCAAGGATGGATGTACACATTGCTACGCCGCGCTACTTTGAGAGATGCTTCTCGAAGAACGCGTATACCTTCTTCCAGCCGTCCAGCGCCTGCTCCACGCGATACATCGGCCGGTCATAGTAGAAAAAGCCGTGGCCCGCGCCATCGTAGCGGTGGAATTCATAGTTCTTGCCGTGTTTTTTGAGCTCGGCTTCGTGCTGATTCACTTGCTCCGGCGTCGGCGCTTTGTCGTCGTTGCCGAACAGGCCGAGCAACGGGCACGACAGGCCAGCGGTGAGATCAATCGGCGCGACTGGCATCTTGGGATTCAAGTCTTCTTTAGCCATCACCACGCGTCCGCCCCACAGCTCAATCGCACAATCGATGTCTTTGTGCTGGCACGCGTAGAGGAAGGTTTGACGGCCTGCCGAGCAGGATCCGATCATGCCGACCTTGCCGTTCACATAGGATTGCGAACGCAGCCACTTCACCGCACCTGCGGTATCACCCATGGCTTGCGCGTCGGAAACGCCGCCCTCAGCCCGCACTTTCGCCGCGATGTCGTCCGCTTTGCCTTCGCCTGCGCGATGAAACAAGTTGTGGCAGATCACCGCATAGCCGTGGTGTGCAAAGCGGCGCGCGGTTTCGAAATTCCACTCGTCCCAGCCGGGAATGTGATGGATCATCACAATGCCGGGGAACGGCCCGTTGCCCAGCGGCTTTGCGATGTAGGCCGAAATCTGCTCGCCATTGTGGCCGGAGATCATGATGGTATCTGTGGTCATTCCTTTGTGTGCCATGGTGCTTCCTTTCTGTCGAAAAATTAGATAGCTGATTGTGAAGGATTTACGGGAGTTGATACTGCCCGAAAGGTTACTGCGAATAAAAGGGGTACTACGTGTTTCCGCGGGAATTGTAGCCGAAAATGCCTGCTTGACTCTGCCAAATTTATGTCGCGGCAGGTCAGTCGAACACTGTCCACATTTTCAACAGGGCCAGCAACCGGAAATGTTGCCCGCCTGAAACAGCCACGCATACAATCAGCCATTCCATCGCGCCATCCTACGCAGCCCGAACCTCTCGTGACAACCACCTGCCCCTGGTGTTCCGCTCCTCGCGACACCGGCCCCACCTGCCCACGCTGTGGCGCAGACTACGCCAAAGCCGAGGCGATCAAGAGGCATGGGCGTGCAGCACAGGCCGTCGGGCAACCCGAATTTACCATTGCGACGCACGATGTCGCTGACCCGGTGCATGTGCCAGCGGCACCTGACGAGTGGCAGGCAGTCAGCGATCCCGAACTCGAATGGAAGTTTTGTCTTGGCGCAATCCCGATTGCCTTATGCATCGCAATGGCGCTTCAAGCAACTGGGCCTGGTGCTGCCTTGCAGCGCATCTTTTTGACCATGCCCGTGCATGAATTGGGGCACGCGGTTACGGCCTGGTTTTTCGGCTATACCGCGATACCCACACTCTGGAAAACCCTCATCCCCGATGCGCGCGGTTTCATCGCGCCACTAGCGCTGCTTGGCGCATGCGGATACCTGACCTATCGCGCGTATCTGACCCGTGAGCTACCCGTTATGTACACCTTCGGTGCGCTGATATTCTTACAAATCTTCGGCACGCTCGTCATCAAACCCGACACTGCGCTCATGTTGATCACCTTCGGTGGAGATGGCATGGGCATGATCCTTGCCACACTGCTGATGTCGAGCTTTTTCTTCGGCAAACACACACAACTCTACAAAAGCTCGTTGCGCTGGGGCTTCGTGGTCATTGGCGCAGCGGCCTTCATCGACATCTACGCCACGTGGTGGCGAGCACGCAAAGACGACAACGCCATTCCCTATGGCACCACCGGCGGCATGGCCACGGATTCAATGACACTGGTGGACACCTATGGGTGGAGCCTGCATACCCTCGTCCACCGCTACGTCGTACTCGGCTTGTGTTGTCTTGTCGTGCTCACGCTCGTTTATGCCTGGGGCGTATGGCGGGCAAAATCAGAGATGGCGACACGCAAGCGTGCGCAGCGGATGAACGACTGGGAACAACGCAAACGCAAGGATTAGGCAACAGTCCAGCCTTGAAGCTGTTGTTGGATATGCCTCGCCCTTTACCCAAAACGATTCACGGCTCAAGTTTTTGCCGTGTCAGCCGTTAATTGCGTTAACCGTGTGACGTTAATCACCATCGGCTGTGTTGTCGATTCATGCCTACCACTTCGCGGCCTCAGCTCACTTCTTTTATCCGATCATGAATTCAGCAACCGTTGCCAACGATACTGGGGCCAGGCAATACTTCCTGGATGAAGAGGCGGATATCATTGCTATTCTGCGAATACTGGCCAGCGAGCAGGTACCGCTTAACATTTATCACGAAGGCAATACGCAGTCAGCCTCAACCCACATTCTGGCGGTCAATCCGGAATTCAAGGATGTCATACTCGACGCGTTACCGGATTTAACGCTCGCTGACGGCCTGTGCAATGCCAGTGAGCTTCATGTTTGCGCCTATCAACAGCAGATCAAAATAGAATTCACATTGCAACGCGCCCGACGCATGTTGTTTCGGGGCAAACCCGCTTTGCGGGTACTCGTTCCTCCTTCGCTGACGGGCATGGAACGGCGCGAGAACTATCGTACCGAAACGGAGACGTTAACTGCAGCAACGCTGTTAATCCTGCCGGCCAATCAACGTGAGCCGCAACCGTGCCGGGTTGTGGATATCAGCAGCGGCGGATGCGCGATCGAAGTGGACGGTGCTGAGTTAAGATTCGATCCCGGTACAAGACTGAGTGATTGCGTGCTGGATTTGCCGGGCGTTGGACGATTGCCTATTGCGATTGAGATTCGTCACAGTTCGGATTTTCAGGATGCAAATGGCCTGGCCAAGCGCCGCTTCGGCTGCCGATTCACAAACACACCCCGCTCCGCAGACAAAATGATTCAACGCTACGTTGAAAAAATTGATGCCCATAAGTCGCTGATCAGCCGCGCGCATTGAAGTCGCTTGGCGCGCTACGGGGATAAATACTGTAACCTATTGTTTTTATTGGTATTTTTATAACTTACTTGATAGCCTGTATCGCGCTCCACAGCCGCGAGGACGTCATCGGCATATCCAGATGTTTGACGCCCAGTGGACGCAGCGCATCCATCACCGCGTTCACCAGCGAAGGTATCGACGCCGTACAACCCGATTCGCCAACCCCTTTGACGCCGAGCGGGCTGACCTTGCTGATGGTCGGATGTTCTTCCCCGCGCAGTTCACGCACCAGCCCGGCGCGCGGCATGATGTAATCCATGAAGCTGGCCGCCAGCGGCTGGCCGGTTTTTCGGTCATAGACAATTTGCTCGCCGAACACCTGCCCCGCGCCCTGCACCACGCCGCCGTGCAACTGGCCTTCGACAATGGCGTGGTTGATGACGTTGCCACAATCGTCTACCGCGCTGTACGACACGATTTGTGGCGCACCGGTGTCCTTATCGATTTCGACTTCGGTGATATGGCAGCCGTTCGGGAACGTGGAGCCAAACTTGCCGTCAGCCATCAGCTTGAGCGTTTTGGCTTTTGCGAGATCGGCCAGTTTGACAATCTGTGGTGATTGGCTTGAGCGGAATTCGCCCTTGGCATATTGAATTTGCGACGGCTCAAGCTTGAGTTCCAGCGCGGCCAGTGATTTACCTTCTTCAATCAGTTTGTGCGCCGCGAGAAAACACACGCTGCCGACACCCACTGTGGTGCGCGAGCCGCCGGTGTGGTTGCCCTGCAACTTGCTGCCCGGCGCACATTGCACCACCTTGACCTGTGCCATCGGGATATCGAGCGCATCCGCCACAATCATCGCCATCGTCGTTTCGTGACCGTGGCCCTGCGACTTGGATACGGTGTAAACGGTGACCGTGCCGCTGGCATCCAATTCCAGTTCAACTTCATCCGTCGGCGCATTGCCCGCGCCGGAACCTTCGATCACTACGGAAATGCCGATGCCGCGCAGCTTGCCTGCCGCTTCAGACTGCACGCGGCGTGCGGCAAAGCCTGCATAATCCGCGAGCTTCAGCGCCTGCGCCAGCAGCCCCGGCAAATCAGCATTCTCGTAGGTAGAGCCGGTGGGCGTTTTGTACGGGAATGCTTCCGGAGGAATAAAATTACGGCGGCGAATTTCTGCCGCATCAATGCCCATATCGACTGCCGCCTGATCGACAAATCGCTCGACCACATAGGCGATATCCGGTCGCCCCGCGCCACGGTATGAACCCATCGGTGTGGTGTTAGTGAGCGGCACGCGAAAAAGCGCATACAACGCAGGGATTTTGTAAACGCCGGTCAAACAGGTGGTGGTGTTGCGAATGTGGCCTGCCGACCCAGGCGACAGATAAGCCCCCATGTCGGCAATCCAGTTCAGCCGGAAAGCGACGAATTTGCCTTGGCTGTTCATCGCCAGTTCGCCTTCGGCGATATTGCCGCGACCATGGTTATCGGTGAGAAACGCTTCGACACGGGTGGACACCCACTTGACCGGTTTGCCCAAACTCCTGGCGGCAATCATCAGCGCCAGATACTCGGGATACGCGGGTGTGCGCTGGCCAAAGCCGCCGCCGACATCGCGTGCCTCAAAAATCAGCTTGTCTTCGGCGACACCGCTCCATGAGGACACCATCTTGCGCAACGTGGTCACGCCCTGCGTACACACGTTGAAGCGATATTCGCCGCTCGCCGGGTTGTACTGCACGAGAGCGGCGCGCGGCTCCATCGGGCTGGGCGTTACGCGGGTGGAGTCAATGCGCAGGCGCGTGACGTGCGCAGCGCCTTTGATGGCCGCAGCAACAGCCGCTTCGTTGCCTGCCTCAGTTTCGTAAACCAGATTGCCTGGCACCGCTTCATCGAGTTGCAGCGCGCCGGGCGCCAGCGCATCTTCGGGGTGCGTAATCGATTGCAGCGCTTGGTATTCGACTTCAACCAATTCGGCGGCATCGGCTGCGGCAGCGGCGCTATCCGCCACCACCAACGCTACGGCCTCGCCGACAAAACGAACCTTGCCATGTGCCAGCACAGGCCGGTCCAGCGCGCGCGCCTTCATGCCGTTCCTGCCCGGTCCGGCCAACACGTGCGCGACTCGAATGTACCCAGCCGCCACGGCGTCTGCACCCGTGAAAACTTGTTTCACACCAGAATGAGCCAGCGCATTTGCTGTTTTTACCGCAATAATTTCAGCATGCGCGTGGTCGGAGCGCACAAAGCAGCCATACAGTTGCCCCGGTGCATTCCAGTCCGCAGCGTAGGTGCCAACACCCGTGATGAGACGGAAATCTTCTACCCGTTTGCCGTCATGATGATGATCGCCGTGCGTGTCGAGACTATCCATGGTGTATCCGTTCCTTAAATCGCCCGTGAGGAAGCGCCATTCTTGCCGCGAAAGTCGCCTGCGAGTGCGCTATTGTCGACGATCATTGTAGGGCGTTACCGACAATTGCGCGAGTTGCATGCGCTGCACCCTATCACCCTTTAACCCACGCTAATGTACTGCGGACGGCGCTTGCAACAGGAATCTGGTCAATCACTGCGGCATCGATCGCCCACACCATGCGCGGAAATAATATGATTAAAAACAAGTGGTTATGAAATATCACCGCACCACGGCAATTGACCACATCACACGCCATCGATACAGTCGCGAATGGAGTTTTTAACCGCTCGAACATTTCAAAGGGAATCAACATGCTGATAACCAAATTCACGAGCGGTGTAACGCTTGCGCTGGCCGCAGCGGGCACCGTTGCCACATCCGCTACGCACGCGCAAACGTGGCCGGCCAAATCCGTGCGGTTCATTGTTCCCGCGCCGGCGGGCAGTGCGCCGGATTTTCTGTCGCGCATCCTTGCACAAAAGTTGACCGAATTTTGGGGGCAGACCGTTGTTATCGACAACATCGTGGGTGCATCGGGCCACATCGGCACCGAGCGTGCGGCCAAATCGCCGCCGGATGGCTATACCATATTGTTCAATACCATCGGCCCGATTGCGGTGAATATCAGTCTGTTTGGCAAGCTGCCGTTCGATCCCGTAAAAGACTTTACGCCGATCACGCTGGTGGCTTTGACGCCTAACATCGTGTGCCTGCATCCCAGTTTGCCCGTGAAGAACGTGAAGGAACTCATCGCACTGGCGAAAAGCAACCCCGGCAAGATGCACTATGGCTCCGGCGGCCCCGGCACCACGCAACATCTCTCCGGTGAACTTTTCAACGTACTGGGCGGCGTGAAAATCGTGCATGTCAGCTACAAATCCAGTGCGCAGATGACCATCGACACCATCGGCGGCCAGATCGACTTGATATTCCACAACGCACCCGTGGTGCAACCCCATGTGAAGTCCGGCAAGTTGCGCGGCATCGCCGTCACCAGTGCCAAGCGGCTCTCCAGCGTGCCTGAATTGCCTACCATGATCGAAGCGGGCATGCCGGGCTTTGAGGTCACGGCGTGGTTTGGCCTGCTTGCACCAACTGGTACGCCGCAGGCCGTGCTGTCCAAGATTCACGCCGACACCGTGCGCGCGCTGAATACGCCTGACGTGCGGGAAAAATTCCAGACGCAGGCCGCCGAACCCATCGGCAACAAGCCGGAGGAATTCGCGGCGTTTATTCAGTCTGAAATCACCAAGTGGGCGAAAGTCATCAAGGCGTCGGGCGCAAAAATCGATTGACACGTTTACTGCGCCATACCCAGCTCCGTCAGCGTCTTGCGCAGGCGCGCATATTCTTTGTCGAGCTGTGCGGGTAACTCTTTCGAACCGAGCAGGTCGATGGTCCAGTTGTTGGTTTCGGCAAATTTCCTGGCCTCGGCATGGCGCATGGCTTTGCTGATCAAATCCTCCCAATAGGCAGCCTGCGCTGGCGTAATACCCTTGGGGCCGAACAGCGTAAACCACGTTGCTGCAACAACATCGTAGCCCTGCTCGCGCAACGTCAACAGATCAGGCAACGACGGCAAACGTTGTCCTGACACCGTTGCAATCATGCGCAGCTTGCCTACCTCGGCCATGGACGAAGCGCTACCTGAACTTGAAACGCCCACGCTGACGTGCCCGCCCGCCACCTGCGTGGCGGTGATGCTGCCCGATGCGTTCACCACCACGCGCAGCTTGCGCGCATCAACACCCGCCATGCGCGCGAGCTCTGCCATTGCGATGTGCGTGGTATTTCCCGCTGACGTTGAAAACCCAAAGCTCATGGGCGTAGCGCCCTTGCTCAAGCCATCCAGCACATCCTTAACGTTGCGCACAGGCGAACCGATGGGCACATACATCACCAGATCGCCGTCCAGCATTTTGGCAATCGGCGTGAGATCGCGGTGCGTGCTGGTGCTGCCGGTATTGATCGCCGTGGTCACCCAGCTTGATCCCAGGATAATCAGGTAGTGCGGGTCTGCGGGATGCGAGTTTATGTAAGCGACGGCAAGCGACTGTCCCTGGCCGGGTTTATTCATCACATTCATCGGTACTGGCACTGCATTGCTATCCGTCAGCAGCTTTTGCACCAGACGCCCGGCACGATCATGCGCGCCGCCTGCCTGCGCACCGATAACGACTTCTACCGCCTTGCGCGGTTTCCACAGCACGTCTGCAGCGCCGACTGAAGCGCCCGACACGCTGAGCACGAATATCGTGGCGGCGCATAAAATGCGAAATATGTTACGCATGAATTCGCAATCTCAATAGTTGACCTGGCGCTTGAACTCTGCGACTAATTGCCGGGCACTGTCAATTCCGCAGCAGGCACTTTTCCGAGGGCAACGCGCATGATGTCCACGAACACGGCACCACAGACACTGGTCGACAAAATCTGGAATCGCCATGCTATCCGCGAACTGAGCGATGGCAGCACGCTGATTCATATTGACCGGCATTTTCTGCACGACGGCACCAGCCGTCAGGCCTTCGACGGCCTGCGCCGCATCAAGCGCCCGGTGCGCGATCTCAATCTGACTTTTGCAGTAGTCGATCACATACTCTCCACGCTGCCGGGACGTACCGGCGAATCGCATCCGCCAGGCATTGAACGCATACATGCGCTGCGCGACAACTGCCGCCAGTTCAATGTTGAGCTGTACGACGTAGACAGCGCACACCAAGGCATCGCGCACGTGATCGCCCCGGAACTTGGCATTACTTTGCCAGGCTGCACGCTGGTGTGCGGTGACAGCCACACAGCGACCAACGGCGGTCTCGGCGCGCTGGCGTGGGGCATCGGCACCACCGAAGTCATGCACGTAATCGCCGCACAGGCGCTGCTGGTGCGCAAGCAAAAGCAGTTACGCATTACATTCAGTGGCCACATTGGCGAAGGCGTATCGTCGAAAGATATGATTCTTTACTTTCTGTCGCGGCATGGCGTTACCGCGGGCACCGGCTGCACAGTCGAGTACGCAGGCCCCGCCATACGCGCGCTACCCATCGAGGCGCGCATGACGATTTGCAATATGTCGATAGAGTTCGGTTCGCGCTGCGGCATTGTGGCGCCGGACGACGTGACGCTGCAATATGTGGCGAATCGACCGTTTGCACCCAAGGGCGTGATGTGGGACCGTGCTGCTGCGGACTGGCGTTCGCTGGCGTCTGACGACGGCGCGACATTCGACCGCGAGATCGAATTCGATTGCAACCAGATTGGCCCGCAGGTGACCTGGGGCAATTCGCCGCAGGAGGCTGTAGCTATCGACGAAGCACTACCCGAGCCTTCATCGGTCGCGGACCATGATCGGCGGCAGGCGCTGGAACGCGCGTACAGCTACATGAACCTCACGCCGGGGCGCACCATGGAAGGCGTGCCGATAGACATCGCCTTCATCGGTTCATGCACCAACAGCCGCCTGTCTGATCTGGAAGCCGCGGCGAAGGTAGTGAAGGGGCGCAAGGTTGCCAAAGGCGTCACTGCGCTGGCGGTACCGGGCTCAATGGCGGTCAAAGCCGCAGCAGAGGCAAAAGGTCTCGACAAAATATTTCTCGAAGCCGGTTTCGAATGGCGCAATGCAGGCTGCTCCATGTGCGTCGGCAGCAATGGTGATCTGGTGCCGCCGGGCAAACGATCAATCTCTACGACCAACCGCAATTTCGAGCACCGCCAGGGCCCGCACAGCCGCACGCATCTTGCAGGCCCTGCCATGGTTGCGGCGGCGGCGGTGAGTGGGTGCATCACTGATGTGCGCAAACTGCTCAGTCAGAATTAGGAGCAACAGATATGGAACCTTTCACAGTCGTCACCGGCGTCGCCGCGCCAATGATGATACCGAACATCAACACCGATGCCATCACGCCCATGGCGGCAGGCCGCTCGACCTCGGTAGACCTTGGCAAGATGATGTTCAACAACTGGCGCTACAACCTGGACGGCAGCGAAATACCCGAATTCATTCTCAACCGGCCACCGTTCCGGCAAAGCCAAATATTGGTCGCGGGTGCGAATTTCGGTTGCGGCAGTTCGCGCGAGCGCGCGGTGTGGGCGCTGCTGCGCTTTGGCATCCGCTGCGTGATTGCACCAAGTTTCGCGGATATCTTTCGTGAGAATGCTTATCAGAACGGCCTGCTGCCCGTGGTCATCGGCGCGGATGATTGCGCGGCGCTCGGGACCGCGCTGGCGCACGCACCGAAGGACGGATGTGAGCCGCAAATCACGGTCGATCTTGAGCGCTGTGTGGTGCGCTTGCTTGATGGCCGCGAACTGTCATTCGACGTGCCCGCTGAACGGCGTGCGGCGCTGCTGCAGGGGCTGGATGAAATCGACGTGATCCTCGGCATGGAATCCGCTATCGCGAATTTTCAGAAAATGGACCGCGAACAGCACCCGTGGATTTATCTCGACCGGGCGTAAATGCCGGGCAAAAAAGCTACTCCGGCTTGATGCCCGCAGCAACCGCAATCTTGCGGTACTTCTCGATATCGATTTTCTGACGATTGCTCAAAGCCTCGGCGCTGGAGGCCACGATATCAGTACCCGCTTCAAGCTGGCGCTGTTTGTAATCGGGCGACTGAATAATGCTCACAATATCCACATGAATTTTATCGGTAATTTCTTTGGGCGTTTTCGCTGCCACCCAAATGCCATACCACTGCACGATGTCGAATCCTGACGCGCCGGATTCTGCAACTGTCGGTACATCGGGAATCGCGCCGGAGCGTTGCGCTGACGTTACGGCCAGCGCGCGCAACCTGCCCGACTTGATGTGCGGCACTGCCGTGGTGGGCGCGGTCAAACCAATCGGCACATGACCGCCGAGCAAATCGATTAACGCTGGCGCAGCGCCTTTGTACGGCACGTGCACCATGTCGATGTTGAAGGTGGTTTTCATCAACTCGCCGGCGAAATGCTGCGGCGTGCCGTTACCGATGGAGGCATAACTCAGCGACCCGGGTTTCGCGCGGGCAAGCGCAATCAATTCTTTCATCGACTTCGCGGGCAGTGATGGATGCGCCAGCAACACCGTAGGCGCAGTGCCCACCAGTGTGATGGGTTGCAAATCGCGCAGCGGGTCATACGGCATTTTCTTGAACAGCACCACGTTCATCGACATTTCACTCGATGCGCTCAGCAGCAGGGTGTAACCGTCCGCCGGACTTTTGGACACGAAGTCCGTGCCTATCATCGCGCTACCGCCGGGGCGAGAATCGACAACCACGGATTGCCCCCAGCGCTCTGTCAACTTTGCCGCGATCGGCCGCGCCGTGAAATCCGAGCCGCCGCCCGCCGGATAAGTTATGACAAAACGCACCGTTTTTGACGGGTAAACCTGCGCGCCAGCCGCCATTGCCAAGCCCAGCAACGCAACCGCCACCAGATTTCGCGCCCAGACATTTATGCTCATTGACAACCCCTGACGAATTTGATTTTCCACCGCAATCAACTGCGGGCCGCACCTTAGCACCCGGCAAGCGGTTCTGTCACGCATCGCAACAGCGCTTCGGTACTTCGGTGCTTCGGCTCCGCGCCGATTTTCTGATAACCTTCGGCTTTATCTCAAGCAACCGATACGAGGCTACCATGGCACTACGCCCTTCCGAAGAACGCGGCTCCGAAGCAACAATGGATGCAGAAAACCTGTACCGCGAAGAAATCATCACTGACCGCAAAGTCGGCACGCTGCGCATGATGACACCGATCAAAAGCGACGGCTCCGCAGACACTGCGCGCCCCACGCTCTACATCGGCGAAGCGCAGATCATGACGCAAGCTGGCCCGCTGCCCATCAACTTTGAAATCGAAGGCAAGAATCTGGCTGAAGTTGTAGCCAACTTTGGCGATGCGGCCAAAGAAGGCGTTGAACGCACGGTGCGCGAATTGCAGGAACTGCGCCGCCAACAGTCGTCTTCGATTGTGGTGCCCGGTGCGGGCGGTATGGGTGGCATGGGCGGTATGGGTGGCATGGGCGGCGGCAAGCTGCAATTACCTTGATCATTACCGGATTGTCCTCGATGAAAACTCTCCTGCTGCGCGCGACTGTGGCGGCGCTGCCATGCCTGCTTTGGACGCAAGCCACACAAGCGCAACAGCGTGCGGTCCCAGACTATCCGACGCGTCCTATTCGCATTATTGTGCCGTTTGTTGCTGGCGGCCCCATGGATTTGATCGGCCGCATGGTCGGACAGAAAATCACGGCGGTTTGGGGCCAGAACTTCGTCATCGACAACCGCGCAGGAGCAGGCGGCATTATCGGCACCGAAGCCGTTGCAAAAGCACCACCTGATGGCTATACCGTACTGCACACGTCCAGCTCGCACTCGCAGCTGCCTGCATTCAACAAATTGCCGTACGACCCGCTGCGTGATTTTGCGCCGGTGACCACTGCCACCCGCACGGTGGGTTATGTGCTGGGTGTGCACCCTTCGATACCGGTGAATTCAGTGCCGGAACTGCTGACGCTGGCCAAAAAAAGTCCCGGCAAACTGAACTACGGCAATTCCGGCTATGGCGGTGTGTTGCACGTGGGCATGGAAATGTTCATGGATGCAACCGACATCAAAATGACCACGGTGCAATACAAAGGTATTGGCCAACTAGTCACAGATCTCGCTGGCGGCCACATTGATCTTGCGTTTTTGACGTCATCCAATGCGGTGGGCATGGCCAAGACTGGAAAAATCAAGGCGCTCGCAATCAGCGGCGCCAAGCGCTGGAAGCAATTGCCCGATGTGCCGACTACCGACGAGGCCGGTGTAAAGGGCTTCGAGTATTACGCCTGGTTCGGCTTCTGGTATCCGGCAGCGACGCCAGTGGAATACGTCAATAAATTTCATGGCGAACTCAGCAAAGCTGTGGCAACGCCCGATGTCATGGCGCGCTTTGACGAACTGGGCTTTGAGGCCTACATCCTCAAGCCGGAAGAATTCGGCAAGCTGGTGCAACGAGACATCGGCGTAACGCAAAAACTGGCTACCCGGCTTGGCGTTAAACCGCAGTAATGTCACGCGCCCGATGGGCACAGCGCCATGAAAATCGGCATTGATCTGGGCGGCACCAAAACAGAAATTGCGGCATTCGATGCCACAGGCGCTGAAGTGTTACGACAGCGAGAGCCGACACCTGTCGATGATTATGCGGCTACTCTTGCACTGCTCGCGCGGCTGATCAAGCACGCAGAAACCTTGTTGGGCACTGCGGCCACAATCGGTATCGGCACGCCGGGCGCGCTGTCACGGTCCACCGGGCTGATGCGCAACTCCAATTCAACCTGCCTGAATCAGCAGCCGCTGAAAATCGATCTGGAACGCACGCTTGGCCGTGAAGTTCGCCTCGCCAATGACGCCAACTGTTTTGCGCTTTCCGAAGCCGTTGCTGGCGCAGCAGCCGGAGCCGCGTCAGTGTTTGGCGTGATCATCGGCACGGGTGTCGGCGGCGGTATTGTGATCAACTGCAAGGTGATCGACGGCCCCAATGCCGTCACCGGCGAATGGGGACACAACGCGTTGCCCTGGCCGGAAGATGAAGAACGTCCAGGCGATACCTGCTATTGCGGTAAAAAGGGCTGTATTGAAACGTTTTTGTCGGGGCCGGGCCTCGCGCGCGATTACGCGCGTCACGCGGGCACACCCCTAAGCGCGGCAGAAATCGCCGCGCGCTGTTTGTACGACGTTCAAGCGGAACATGCGCTCCAGCGCTATGAAAACCGCCTGGCACGCGCGCTCGCCAGCATCATTAATGTGCTTGATCCCGAAGTGATTGTGCTCGGCGGGGGCCTGTCGAACATCGAGCGGCTCTATAAAAATGTTCCCGCGTTGTGGGGGAAATGGGTATTCTCCGACACGGTTTACACGCGCCTCGTGCGCAATGCACATGGCGATTCCAGCGGTGTGCGCGGTGCAGCATGGCTGTGGAATCAACAGTAATTTGCGGTTAAAAGTGAGTATGGATACCGAAATAAAATCTATTAAAAACAAAGAGTTATCGTGTGGCGTGATACCTGTACATTATGCTTGGGGTGATTGGCAATTGCTGATTCTTCGTCGCGGTGCTCTGTGGGATTTTCCTGCGGGCATTATCAGCGTTAACGAAGATGCGCTCGAAGCCGCCAAACGCGAAACCATTGCCGCCACCGGTATCGACGATCTCGAGTTTGCTTTTGGTGAAGACCATAAAGAGACCGTACCCAACGCAAGCAACAAGGTGGGCCGCTACTATGTTGCCGAGACGCGCGCTGAAACCATCACACTGCCCATAGCACATAAATCCGGCAAACCCGCCCACGATGAGTGGCGTTGGGTAACCTGCGATGATGCGGAAGACTACCTGCCGCCCCGCCTCACGCATGTACTGGAATGGCTGCGCGCGAAGATTAACGAGTAACCCAATTCAAGGAGCATGAGATGGTAGACATCAAGGCATTTCCGTACCTGGGCTTCGTCAGGTTCGATCTCCCCAACAAAGAATTCGACCGCCAGTTCAATATTTATTTCGACGACCACATTCAGGAGCTGGCAAACAAGCCCGGCTACTCTACGTCATGGCGCACCAAGGAAATGCGTGGTGCCGATTTCAGCTACAACGACGGCTTGCAGGAGCAGGAATACCAGCAGATTTATTCCATCAAAGAGCCGGGCGTGTTCAGCTCGTTCCCCGCCAATCCGCCACCGCCCGTGCAGGAAAAAGAACCGTGGCGCCGCGATCTCGGCAACTGGGGTCGAGTGTTTTATCGCACGCTGTCATTGATCGAAAAAGACAACCGCGCCGGCCGGTGCTGGGCGCGCTGCGAATATCACTTCAAGGGCATGGGCGCTGCAGAAACGCAATTCCAGTCCGATACCGCGCAGCACCTGAAACGTGTGCTGGAACTACCCGGCGTACATCGCATCTGGCAACTGCAACACGCGCCAACGCCTGCGCAAATCGGCGCTGCTCCAGTGGGAAAATACATGAATATGTTTGAAATCGATGCACCGGAGAATTTGTTCGACCCCAGTCTGGGTGAAGACCGGCTGCCGCTGAAAGCCGGACAGGAATTCGCCGGACGACATTTCACGCGACTGCTTTTGAAGGCGGAGCCGCAGCGCTAAACGTAGCAACCGGATTAATTCGCCGTTGCACCGGCACGCTTGATGACCTCTGCCCACTTCACGTTTTCGCGTTTGACCCAGGCGGCGAACTGTTCAGGTGTTCCCCCTGCCGGTTCAAGGCCCATCAAGGCAAATTTTTCCCTGGCGCCTTGAGAGAAAAGTGCTTTGTTGAACTCGGCATTGATGCGATAGACGATGTCCCTCGATACGCCTTTCGGAACCACCACACCCGACCACGCCGTCACCTCGAATCCGGGCACCCCGGCCTCATCGATGGTGGGCAAGTCCGGGAATACTGGCGAGCGTTTCAGCCCACTGACAGCAAGACCGCGTAACCGGCCCGCCCGCACGTGAGGCGACAGCGAAGAAATATTGTCGATGGTGAAACTGACGTGCCCGCCCATCAGCGCGATATGCGATGCGCCGCTGCCCCGGTGCGGCACGTGAACCACGTCAATACCGGCCATGCGCCTGAACAGCTCGCCGCCGATGTGGCTGGAGGTGCCGTTCTCGGCAGTAGACATCAATAGTTTGCCCGGATTTTTTTTCGCATAGTCGATAAAGCTGCGCACCGAATCCACCGGCAGCGAAGGCGTAACGGTCAGCAGATTGTTCACGATGATCAATTGATTCACCAATTGCAGATCACGATCCGGGTCGTACGGTTGTTTGGCCATCAACGCGCGGTTAATGGACAGCGTGCCAATACTGGCATAACCAATGGTGTGACCATCCGGGTTTGAACGCACCAGCAACTCGATACCTACCGTGGTATTGCCGCCGGGCCGGTTATCGACAATGACCTGCTGCCCCATCTGCCGGGTCAGTTCGACGGAAAGAATACGCGCGGTAATGTCCGGGCTACCGCTGGTGCCATAAGGCACGATAAAGCGAATGGCGCGGCTTGGATACTCGGCGCTCATGCCGATGATGGCGAATGACCATAACATAATGGTCAACAGCAAGCGGTTGATGGGCATTGTGCTTCTCCTGGAATGTACCATGCGTATACGCGTTGATTGGATAATTCAGATCAAGGGCGGCGTAGAATAATGATAACTTTTCGGGCGGCAGCGGCAAATGCGAGGCTATTCTCAAGCACCCAAATGAGGATGTGAGTATCCAGCACCAAATCCATCGCGCGGTGTTACATCAAACGCATCCGCCAATGCGGACGGCAGGATATCAAAATCGTCGGCCATATTGACCTTGCCGGACCATGTTCCGCCGAGTTTGCGCGGCGTCGTATCGGGCCGATAGAGCACCAGGGCGGCGACCGGTTTGCCTGCCTTACCGATGATGATTTTGCGCCCTTTTTCAACTTGCGCGATCAGGGACGAAAGGGTACTTTTCGCTTCGGAGATATTTATGGTTGGCATTTCTTTGTATAATTTATCAAGTCCATTGCAGGCCATTCGGACTGCGCTATGTAAAATAATATTTTAAAAAAAATAACTTACAATTATTTCACAATCAGTAATCAATCGAAGGGGTTCAGATGTATCGGCGATATTCCTCCGCACGATCACTGTGTTCCGGCGTGATTTTCAACGGTGTAAAGTCCCGTCCAGTTACTGCTTAAGCCCAGCCCTTTCAAGGTCAAATAATTTTCCCATCCTTGATGACGCGAGCGGTTGCGACGTGTCGTTGAGCCGCGCGGTGAGACACGTATCCCTTTTTGACACGGGCCTTGGGTCCGCGCGGATGTTTGCGTAGCCGGTGAGGTTGC
>CANKUB010000073.1 GCA_947486575.1 Betaproteobacteria bacterium
GTCGGTAAAACGTAGGTCAAATTCCATAATTACCCTGCACTGAAATCGCGATCTATCAAGTTACCTAAAAATGCCAATACTGTCATCTTAATCAATGACTTGCGCTAATGGCTTCCATTAGAAACCGGGGCTAATGGGAAATCTCGGCTAATCGCAGGCAATTGTGAATGGTTGCTTTCGCGTCAGGCTGGTTTGAGCTGCGCCATGCGTCCAATCGGGGAAATACTGTAACTCATTGTTTTTATTAATTTTTTACAATGATGGCCATATAACACTCAGCCCTTAAGACTACTTCCTGGATTTGCCGCCCGCAAGCTTGATCCCCACCATATCTTCCGGCCGCACCCACTTGTCAAACTGGTCGGACGTGACATGCCCCATTGCAATCGCAGAAGCTTTCAACGTAAGCCCCTTTTTGTGCGCGTTCTTCGCAATCGCCGCTGCATTGGCGTAACCGATGTGCGGATTTAACGCCGTCACCAGCATCAGCGATTCGCGCATGAGTTTGTCGATGCGCGCCAGATCAGGCTCAATGCCTTGGGCGCAGTGTTCATCAAAATTCTCGCACGCATGCGCCAGCAAACTTGCGCTGTGCAAAAAGTTACGTATTACCATCGGACGAAATACGTTCAGCTCAAAGTTGCCCATCGAGCCGCCGACGTTGATCGCGGTGTCGTTACCGAACACCTGACAACACACCATCGTCATCGATTCGGATTGCGTGGGGTTCACCTTGCCCGGCATGATGGAACTGCCCGGCTCATTTTCAGGAATAATAATTTCAGCAATGCCGCAGCGCGGCCCGCATGACAACCAGCGAATATCATTGGCGATTTTCATCAATGATGCCGCCAAAGTTTTTAATGCGCCGTGCGCATGCACCATGCCATCGCACGATCCCAGCGCTTCAAATTTATTTGGCGCAGTAACGAACGGCAAGCCGGTGAGTTTTTTCAGTTGCGCGGCAACGTCTTTAGCAAATTTCGGATGCGCATTCAGCCCTGTGCCCACTGCGGTGCCGCCCAGCGCCAGCTCGCACAAATGCGGCAGCGACGCCTGCACGTGCTTCAAGCCGTGATCGAGTTGCGCGACGTAGCCGGAGAATTCCTGGCCCAGCGTCAGCGGCGTCGCATCCTGCAAATGCGTGCGGCCAATTTTCACAATGCTCATGAATTTATTGGCTTTTTTGTGCAGCGTGTTACGCAGCTTTTTGACTGCGGGAATCAGCGCGTGATGAAGCGCAACCACCGCACCGACGTGCATCGCCGTAGGGAAGGTGTCGTTCGATGACTGGCCTTTGTTCACATCGTCGTTCTCATGTACCAGCCGCGCCATGCCGCGTTTGCCGCCCAATATTTCAGATGCGCGATTCGCCAGCACTTCGTTCACGTTCATATTGGTTTGCGTGCCGGAACCGGTTTGCCACACCACCAGCGGAAAATGCGCATCGAGCTTGCCCGCCAAGGCCTCGTCGGCAGCCTTGACGATCGCTTCGCCCTTTTTGCGATCCAGCACGCCGAGCGCCATGTTGGTCAGCGCAGCGGCTTTTTTCACCATCACCTGCGCCATTACCACCGCGTGCGGCATAGTCTCGCCGGGGAAATGAAAGTGATGCAGGCTACGCTCGGTTTGCGCGCCCCACAGTTTGTCGTTGGCGACTTCGATGTCACCCATGGTGTCGTGCTCGATTCTGGTTTTACTCATAATTTCCTCAAATAATCAATTAGTTACTACAATAAAACTTTTGGCTCGCCGCGCTGCGCGCCTGCATCGACCACAATCAACGCGGTCATATTGGCGATACGCCGCACCGTCGATGAAGGCGTGATGATGTGCACCGGTTTCGCCGCGCCCAACAGTATCGGCCCCACGGTAATGCTGTCACCGGCCGCCGCTTTGAGCAGATTGAATGAAATATTCGCTGCATCAAGATTAGGCATCACCAGCAGATTGGCCGCGCCCTTGAGCTTGTTATTGGGCAGCGCCCGACTGCGAATTTCTTCGGACAAAGCCATGTCGCCCTGCATTTCGCCGTCAATTTCCAGACCAGGCGCAAGGCGGTTGACGATCTCCAGCGCGGCACGCATCTTGTTGGCGGTAGGCGTATCACCGCCACCAAAACTAGAATGCGACAGCATCGCCGCTTTTGGCGTAATGCCAAAGCGGCGAATTTCCTCCGCCGCCAGAACGGTGGATTCGGCAATCTGCTCAGCGGTAGGATCAAATGTGACGTAGGTATCGCAGATAAACACGGTACCCGCAGGCAACAATAGCGCGTTCATGGCCGAGTAATGATTGACGCCAGCGCGTTTGCCGATAACGCGATCGATATAACGCAGGTGTCGACTGAACTGCCCGAGTATGCCGCACAGCATGGCATCAGCCGCGCCCATGTGTACCAGCATCGCCCCTATCAAAGTAGGCAAACGCCGCATGTCGAGCTTGGCGAGTTCGGGTGAAACGCCCTTGCGTTCCATGAGCCGGTAATACTCCGTCCAATAGTCGCGATAACGTGTGTCGCTGCCGGGATCAACCAGCTCAAAATGCTTGTCGCGCTCTATGCGCAAACTCAGGCGCTTGATGCGGGCTTCGATAACGGCGGGTCGGCCAATCAACACCGGACGCGCAATGCCTTCATCCACCACTAGTTGTGCTGCCCGCAGAAAACGCTCGTCCTCGCCTTCGGCATAGACCACACGTTTAGGCGCCTTCTTGGCTGCCGCAAAAACGGGCCGCATGATTTGCCCGGATTGATAAACAAACTGGTTAAGCCGATCACGATAGGCATCAAAATCAGTGATCGGGCGCGTCGCCACGCCACTATCCATCGCGGCCTTTGCCACAGCGGGCGCAACCTGGGCGATCAGGCGCGGATCAAACGGGCGCGGAATAATGTAGTCGGGGCCAAACGGCTGTTGCTGCTCGCCGTAGGCCGCTGTCACCACATCGGACTGCTCCGCCTGCGCCAGCTCGGCAATCGCTCGAACAGCCGCCAACTCCATTTCGCTGGTAATGGTGGTCGCCCCCGCATCCAATGCACCGCGAAACACAAAGGGAAAGCACAATACGTTATTGACCTGGTTCGGATAATCAGAACGGCCCGTGGCGATCACCGCATCCGGACGCACCGCGCGCACCAGTTCCGGCAAAATCTCCGGCTCCGGGTTGGCCAGCGCCAGTATCAACGGCCTCGCCGCCATCTTGCGCACCATGTCCTGCTTCAATACGCCACCCGCCGACACGCCCAGGAATACATCCGCGCCTTCGATCACATCACCCAGGGTGCGCGCCGTGGTTTCAATCGCATAGACATCCTTGTCAGGGTCCATCAATTCTTTGCGGCCCTTGTACACCACACCCGCAATATCGGTGACGACAATGTTTTCGAGGCGTATGCCCAATTTAACCAGCAATCCCAGGCAAGCCAGCGCCGCAGCACCTGCGCCAGAAACAACCAGCTTTACCTTATCAATATCTTTGCCGACGACTTTGAGCCCGTTGTAAATTGCAGCGCCCACGGTAATCGCCGTGCCATGCTGATCATCGTGAAACACCGGGATTTTCATGCGCGAACGCAAGTTTCGCTCAACGATAAAACACTCCGGCGCCTTGATGTCTTCCAGATTGATACCGCCGAAAGTCGGCTCCAGCGCGGCAATGATTTCAACCAGCTTCAACGGATCGCGTTCATTGATTTCAAGATCAAACACATCGATGCCGGCAAACTTTTTAAACAGCACCGCCTTGCCTTCCATCACCGGCTTCGCCGCCAGCGGGCCGATGGGCCCCAAGCCCAGCACTGCCGTGCCATTCGTAATAACGGCCACCAGATTACCGCGTGAGGTGAGATTGCGCGCTTCAGCCGGATCCGCGACGATGGCCTCACACGCCGCCGCAACGCCGGGCGTATACGCCAGCGCCAGATCGCGCTGATTGATCAGCCCTTTGGTTGGCGCAATTGAAATCTTACCCGGCGTGGGCAAGCGATGGTAATCAAGCGCAGCTTTGCGCAGTTGTTCGTCCATGAAATTTGGGCCTTTGGTGAGCGCGAATTATAGCGCAGCGCTTGCACGCCAACTAACGTCGGAACTTCACGGCAGGCGCGCAATTATCGCGCAAAATTAGACAGGTATTATTTCGATGGCTGTTTCAGTAATTCCGGCAATATCGAATCGCGAAAAAGTTTTTCGCCCATCGCAGCAATGCGTTCGTTACCAACCGCTGCAACTACCGCTTCTTCGGAACCCGCGAGCTTCCATTCCTTGTAATCATCGCGCGTTGTCATGCCCATGGATTCCGTGAGCAGATTCACGTAGTTCACCACCTTGAACGGCTCGCTACCCTCCAGCGCACACAGCAGCCGCTGGCAAGAGTGAAACACGGTCGCCACCGTATCGGCTTTTGCGCCGTTTGCCGCATCACACACCGCGCGCGTCGCATCTTTCAACGCCGCGGGCACACGCGACAATGCAGAACACATGTGGCCCGGCACCGTAGTTTCAGTTTCCACAAGCTCCAAGCCGGGAATGAGCCGCAGCAAATCTTCCACCAGTGGATTGACATCGACTTCATGAAATCCAAAGTGTTTGTGCAACAACACTTTGCGCTCAATGCGATTCGTCAGTTTGATGGCGAGCACGTCGCGTCGCGCATGCAGCAACTGCGTAAAATGCGATAACTGAAACTGCGTATCGGTGTACTCGCCCATGAAGGCGTTCATGTGCCGGTAACAAGACGGGCACCACGACACCACCTGCCCGGTGCCGTGTTCATTAAATTTTTCGACGGTGCGCTTGCCCATGCCTTCGGCGGCACGCAGATTGCCGTCTTTCGCCGTGCCGCAGCAGTAACCCGCGCCGCCTGCGGGCGTGACTTCGATACCCACGGCTTCGAGTAGCGCAATGGCGCTGTGAATGATGTCGCCGTGGCGTACCACGTTGCAGCCGTACCAGAAAGTTACCTTGTCGGTCATGGTTGGTGCCTCTCTTACCTTTGCCAACGAGCCATTTCATCGGGCGTCATTTGCGTTTCGGAGAACGCATTAATCACACGGAAAAAATCCTTCGCCTCACGCCCGCTTAACGCTGGCGCCCCTTGCAAGCCGAGTGAACCCATGGCGCTCATTTGCCCCACACGCACCATTTTCATGGCGTTGATGCCTTCGGGGCAGGCTTCGATGCAGCGTGACGATTGTGTGCAAACCTTCAACCACTGCACGCTCTCTTCATTGCCGGGCGTTTGTTGCAGCCAATCGAGCACACCGGATACCACCGTTTTTGGATCCGCTTTGGACAACCCGTCACCGTAGCGCGTCATCGGACACGCTTCAAAGCATTTGCCGCAGCGCGTGCAGCGCGACAACGTGTCTTTGATGAAATCATCAAGATGCGCGTGCAGCGTGGCGGCTTTTTCAGGCATACAAATACTCAATAAAAACAATAAGTTAAAACTTATCTTCCTGATAACTTCAGCGCCTTATCCAGCACTGCGTTCGAGCGCGCAGGCCGTGGCATCAGCCACTTGAACCCTTGAGCTACAACCTCATCAACATTGTCGGCCTCCACGTGCGGATGCCCGCACGCAACGTTGTGCGTCTTGCAGATCGACAGAATTTCCGCGATGGCACCCGCGACAACAGGATGCTTGTACTGTCGCGGAAAACCCAGGTTCTGCGACAAATCACCTTCGCCAATAATCACTGCGCCGATGCCTGGTACTTCCTTCAATATCTGCGGCAGGTTTTTCAGGCCCACAACATCCTCACACATGATGGCGACGAGTATTTCGCCTTTGGGGTCCAGCGGCCACACGTCGGCGCGGTCATAGTATTCCTGCGCTGATATACCCCAGAAGCGCGCAGCATTCGCGGGCGCATCACCACGCTGCCCCGCAGGTTCGTAACGCGGCGCACCCGCAGGGCGGGCGTAGCGGCACGAGGCCACCGCATTGCGCGCTTCTTCCACCGTGCTAATGTGCGGCCACACGATACCGAAGACGCCCTGATCGAGCACCTGCTTGGCGATCCATTGGTTCATCTCCGCGCCGTTGGGCGGTATGCGCACCATCGGCGTCACGGCGGGCGCGAGCGTGCCTCCCGCAACTATCTGCTGGCGATTCAGCATGTATTGCAGGCAATCGCGCAGTGCTTTGATGTCGTATGCGCCGTGCTCCATTTCAAACACCACGCCATCATATTTTTCGGTGGATACCGCTTGTGCGCTGGCCGTATCGCCCGGCTGAAAACACACGAACGCGTTTTTGCCGGATTCGAGTGCCTTGATAATGCCGTTCAGTCTGGGAATGCTCATTTCGATTTCTCCTGGTCGTTAAGTATCATTGCGTATCCTGGCGGCTTGAATAACCTTGCGCCATTTTTCAATGTCTGCGCGCATAAAGACATCAAGTTCTGCGGGCGAGCTGGCGATGGCATCCACCCCGTCTCGTGCGAGTTTTTCCTTCATCGCGGGCGCAGTCAGCGCGCGGCGAATTTCACTCTGCATGCGATCAACCATAACCTTGTTGAATCCCGCAGGCGCCAAGAGCGCGTGCCAGGTCAACACTTCCAGCCCTTTGTAACCAAGTTCATCCATCGTCGGCACATCAGGCGCTATGGTCTGTCTTGCGAGGGCCGCCACGGCCAGCATGCGCACACGCCCGGATTCCCTGAAGGGCAGCGCTGTGCGCAACACGTCGAACATCAGATCCACATGCCCGCCCAGCAGATCGATGCGCGACGGCGCGGAACCCTTGTACGGAACATGCACCATGTCTACGCCAGCCAGTTGTTTAACCAGCTCCGCGCCCAGGTGTCCAGCTGAACCTGTACCCGACGATGCATAACTCAGCTTCTTCGGCGCGTTACGCGCCAGAGCAATCAACTCCTTTACGGACTTCGCCGGTATCGACGGATGAATAATCAGGGCGTTGTATTGCTTGGCAATCAGAGTGATCGGCGTGAAGTCCTTGATCGGATCGTAAGGCACCTTGGCCTGCAAACTGGGATTAGTGGTGTGCGTGCCATAGGGCACATACAACGTGTAACCGTCTGGCGCGGATTTAGCCACATGCTCCGCCGCGATGTTGCCACTTGCGCCAGGGCGCGCATCAATTACGATGGCCTGCCCCCATGCCTGTGTCAGCGGCTGGCCCACGTAACGCCCCATCAACTCGCTGCCGCCGCCGACGGGCGTGCCGATGACAATTCGTATCGGCTTCACCGGGTAGTCCGTCTGTGCGTGTGCGAATGAACTACACAACGCGATGAGTGTTAATGCAACCCGAACCATTGCTACAGCTCCCCCTGGATTTTCGCTTCGCGCGCGACTTTGGTGTACTTGGCCACTTCGGATGCAAAAAATGTTGCTGTGGTTTCAACGCTGCCGCCGACGATATCCGCGCCCAGCGAGGCCATGCGCTCCTTGATATCGGGAAGTTGCAGGACTTTCAATATCTCCTGATTGAGCCGCATCACAATTTCGCGCGGCACTTTGGCTGGCGCCACCGCGCCATACCAGGTGGTAATAACATAACCCGGTACAGTTTCACCCACGGTGGGCACATCAGGCAATACGGTGGCGCGCTTTTCAGTGGTGACGGCGATAGCGCGCACCCGGCCCGAGCGAATGTGCGGAATAATCGCCGGCATGGTGGAAAAGCTCGTCATCACATGGCCCGCGACCAGATCAATCGCCAGCGGCCCGCCGCCTTTGTACGGCACCATCAGCATATTGGTTTTGGTCATGGTCTTGAACATCTCGCCCGCAAAATGTTCCGGACTGGCTACGCCGGACGTGCCATAAGTCAATTCGCCGGGTTTGGACCGCGCCAGCGCCAGCAAATCCTTCACCGTGCGCGCAGGCAAGGCGAGGTTTCCCGCAATCACATTGGGCACATCCGACACCACGGTGATGGGCGCAAAATCGCGCTCGATGTCGTAGCCCAGGTTTTTGTACACCGGCTTGCTCATGATGTGCGCCGCCGACATGAAAAGCAGTGTGTAACCATCAGCGGGCGCTTCGGCAGCGAGCTTGGCGGCAAGATTAGCATTCGCGCCAGGGCGGTTTTCCACCACAAACTGCTGCTTCATCGATTCACTTAACTTGGCACCAATAGAACGCGCCATGATGTCGGTACCCCCGCCAGGCGCGAAGCCGACGAGAATACGCACCGGTTTGGCCGGGTACGACTGCGCCCAACAAAGACCAGCCGAAATCGCCATTGCCGCCGCAGCCGTGCAACAAAATATTTTTTTGCCGGACATAGGTATGTTCCTTTCAGCTATCGTAGCATGCGAACTGCCGCGACCCACGCAGTCAATCCGATTGTGTTATTTTCACGGTTGTTTTCCGAAATGCTCCGAAAGTCATTCCCGTGGCCGATCACGCTCCCGCCCTGCGCACTGAGTTGTATCCTGAAATCGAGCCGTTTGATGCCGGCATGCTGGCACTGGACGGTTTGCATCACATGTATTGGGAGGTTTCCGGCAATCCCAACGGCAAGCCCGTGGTGTTTTTGCATGGTGGCCCCGGTGCAGGTGCGTCGCCCGCGCACCGGCGTTTTTTTGATCCAAGGCACTACCGCATTGTTATTTTTGATCAGCGAGGCGCGGGCCGTTCCACGCCGCTGGGCGAACTCAACGACAACACCACGCCGCATCTGATCGCGGATATGGAGCAACTGCGGCGTCATCTGAATATTGAACGCTGGCTGGTGTTTGGTGGTTCGTGGGGCAGCACTTTAGCACTGGCCTATGCCGAGCATCATCCTGCGCGTTGCAGCGGCTTGATCCTGCGCGGCATTTTTTTGTGCCGCAAAAGCGAGATCGACTGGTTTTTGTATGATCTCAAAAATCTGTTTCCCGAAGCATGGCATGCGTTCGCCGGTTACATTCCCGAAAGCGAGCGTGGCAATCTGCTCAAAGCGTATTACAAACGCCTGATCGACAGCGATCCAGAAGTACACATGCCTGCCGCGCGCGCATGGGGTCGTTACGAAGGCTCTTGCTCCACGTTGATGCCCAGTCCGGAAACCGTGGCCTATTTCGGCGGCGACGTGGTGGCGCTCGGCCTCGCGCGCATTGAAGCGCATTACTTTACCCATGATATTTTTCTGCCGATCAATTCGTTGCTTGATAATATCAATAAAATCAATAAGATACCGAGTATTATCGTGCAGGGCCGCTACGACGCGGTGTGTCCCATCATCAGCGCCGACGATTTGCATCGCGCGTGGCCGCAAGCGGAATACCATATCGTAGCAGACGCGGGCCACGCAGCATGGGAGCCTGGCATCTGCAAACAACTCGTCGCAGCGTGCGAGAAATTCAAATCCCGCTAAATTCACTTCGGAGCAATAAATGAAACTGGTTACCTTTTCTGAATCTGCACGTGTGCCATCCAAAACGGGTGTGGTCGGCGCTGATGGCGGCATTATCGATATCGCGCGTGCCGCAAAGTCTGCCAAAGTCGCACTGCCGTTTGACGCCAGTTGCATGATTTCGCTGGTGGCATCCGGCAAGAAAGGGCTGGCGGCGATCAAACAGGCAACGGCCAAAGTGAAATCCAGTCATCACAAACTGGCCAAGATAAAACTGCATGCGCCGATTCCGCGCACCCGCAAAAATGTGTTCTGTGTCGGCTGGAACTATCTCGATCACTTTAACGAGGGCGTAAAAGCGCGCCCGCACGTGCAGGAAATGCCCGCGCATCCAGCGTTTTTTACCAAGCAACCCCTGTGTATGAACAGCCCGTACGGCAACGTGCCTGCGCACAGCGGCGTCACTGAAAAACTCGATTGGGAAGTCGAACTCGCCATGGTCATTGGCGTGGGCGGCACCAACATCAAGGAAGCCAACGCGATGAAGCACGTGTTTGGCTACACCGTGGCTAACGACGTTTCCGCGCGCGAAGTGCAGCGCCATCACGGTCAACAATGGTTTCGCGGCAAAAGTCTCGATGGGCATTTGCCGATGGGCCCATGGATCGTCACTGCCGATGATGTGCGCGACCCGAACAACCTCAATCTGCAATGCCGCGTGAATGGGGTGGTGAAGCAGGATTCCAACACCAGGCATCTCTATTTCAAATTGCCGCGCATCATTGCTGAACTGTCGGCGGGCATCACACTCGAAGCAGGCGATATTATATTGACCGGCACGCCGTCGGGTGTGGGTCATGCGCGCACGCCGCCTGAGTTTATGAAACCCGGCGATATCATGGAAACCGAAGTCGAAGGCATTGGTTTGTTACGCAACAAAATCGCTAAGTAATGTTTATTTAAAAACAATTAGTTACGGAGGGTCACATGGACGCTGTTGCCAATACCAAAATTACCGTCATCCCGAGCGGGGCCGCTCTAGCCGCCGATGTGGTGGGCGTGGATTTATCGCTGCCCATCAGCGCTGAACTGTTCGCGCAAATTCGCCAGGCATGGAACGATCATCTGGTATTGCGCTTTCGCGGACAAAAACTCGACGATCCGGCGTTTCTGAAATTCGCACGACTGTTCGGCGAGCTCGACAAGGCGCCGGTGCACGCGGGCAAGGATGTGGTGAATCCATTTCCTGAAATCACCGTGATGTCGAACATCAAGGTCGATGGTAAGTCCATCGGCAACCTCGGCAATTACGAAGCAGTGTGGCACACCGACATGAGCTACAACGACTTGTGCCCGATCGGCAGCGCGCTCTACGCGCTGGAAGTGCCGCCGGTGGGCGGCAACACCGGCTTCGCCAATATGTATCGTGCGTACGACACACTGCCCGCGGAACTCAAACGCGAAATCATGGGCAAAACCTGCCGTCACGATTCCAGCCGCAACAGCGCCGGCGAATTACGCAAGGGCGCCAAAGAAATCACCGATCCACGCGAAGCACCGGGCGCAATTCACCCGATCATTCGCACGCACCCTGAAACACACAAGAACGCATTGTTTCTTGGCCGACGACAATCCGCTTACATCATCGGCATGCCGCTCGATCAAAGCGAAGACCTGTTGAATCGTCTGT
This sequence comes from Betaproteobacteria bacterium, assembly GCA_947486575.1. Taxonomy (GTDB): domain Bacteria; phylum Pseudomonadota; class Gammaproteobacteria; order Burkholderiales; family SG8-41; genus UBA5216. The sequence continues at coordinate 11,006 of CANKUB010000073.1, forward strand.
GGGCGCACGCCACACAAAAGGAATTTGAGTGGCCTCAAGTGTGGAAAGTCGGCGATCTGATACTTTGGGACAACCGCTCGGCCATGCACCGCCGCGATGCGTTTGATGCCAATTCACGACGGCTGATGCATCGCACGCAGATCAAGGGCGGTAAGCCGTATTTTGACGCAGCGGTGGCGTAAGCAGTACGGTGTATCGCGGTCGCCCGGAGCGCTATCGCGGTCGTTTCGCGCCTTCACCCACCGGCCCGCTGCATTTCGGCTCGCTGGTCGCGGCCGCGGGTAGTTATCTCGAAGCACGCGCAGCCGGCGGCGAGTGGCTGGTGCGTATCGAAGACATTGATACGCCACGTATCGTGCGCGGCGCAGCCGACGAAATCCTGCGCACGCTGGAAGCCTTCGGCATGCACTGGAACGGCACGATCATCTACCAAAGCGCACGCAGCGACGCCTACCACGCGGCACTCGAACAACTGCGCGCGCAGGGCGCGTCCTACGGCTGCGCCTGCACCCGCCGCGAGATTGCTGACTCCGGCATCCACGGCCTGGGTAGCGACGGCGGACCGGTGTATCCCGGCACCTGCCGTGATGGTTTGCCGCCGGGCCGCGCAGCGCGCGCCACACGCGTACGCACGAACATTGCGCCGTCGCGCATCACGTTTGACGACGGCATTCAAGGCATCATCACGCAGGACGTTGAACACCAGGTCGGCGATTTCGTCATAGGCCGTGCCGACAGCCTGACCGCGTATCAACTCGCGGTGGTGGTGGACGACGCGGCGCAGGGCATCACGGATGTCGTGCGTGGCGCAGATTTGCTGGATTCAACGCCACGGCAGATTCTGTTGCAGCGCTTGCTGGGAACGCCCACACCCCACTACGCACATCTGCCGGTGGCCCTTAACGAACAGGGTGAGAAACTGTCCAAGCAAACCCTCGCCAGCGCTATCCATGCAGAAACGCCCGTACCGATGCTGGTCAACGTACTCGCGTTTCTGGGCCAGCAACCACCGCCGCAGTTACTGCACGCGAGCCTCGCGCAAGTATGGGAATGGGCTGATGCGCATTGGCAACGCCGGAAAATACCTGCTGTACGCGCCATGCGCTGCGCCAACTGATCTGCTACAAGCGCCTTGTTTCGGCCAGAGTCAATCGTGAGTCAATCGTGATGCTGCATGACCAATGCCACAGCACTGGCCAGCGTGTCGCGATTCACTGGCTTGATCAGGACATCATTGAATCCACTGGCAATAAAACTGCGCCGGTCTTCCGGCTGCGCGTGGGCGGTGTAGGCAATGACCGGCAAATCCACCAGTGCGCTGTTCGCGCGAATGTTCTGGCAGACCTCCATGCCGCTCATGCCCGGCATGCTGATATCCAGCAGCACCAGGTCGAGTGGCGTTGATTCCAGTACCCGTAACGCTTCGCGGCCATCGCACGCCAGCAGCACTGACCAGCCCAATTGCTTCAACATCGCTTCGGCAATCAGGCGATTGGCTGGAATGTCATCAACCACCAGTGCGCGGCGCTGCTCAGACATGGGTTTGAATGCGAGGATGAATAGCGATCATAAATAAAGCAGGGAACCGAATTGGAATTGCGGCAAACACGCCATGCCACAGATACCTGAGTGTGAATGCTCTAAGTGCCGCCCCATTCGAAAATGCCAAGCGTGAGAATAAAATGTTACTGAAAGTCACAAAAAATCAACAATTTAATATTTTACGTGAAACAGGCCTATTGTTCCACTCACCCAGCGCTGATGTGCTGACTGATCATCATCCCGAGCGGCCATTGCAACGGCAAATTTGCTGTAGCATACATGCCTCATATGCTAGCAAAGAAAAAATCCGCGGCGAAAAAACCAGCCCGTGCGGGCCGTACAACCGGTAGCCGCCGTACTGCGAAACCCGCAAAGCTGACCGCCCAGCGCTACCATGAATTATTCTTTGCACTCGCTGAGGGCGTAGTCATGCTGTCCAATGCGGGGAACGTTATTGCGGCCAATCCCAGCGCCGAATCCATTCTCGGCATGACGGCAGCGGAAATAGAACATGCACTGCGCGACGACGCGGCATGGCACGCCATTCAAGAGGACGGCAAAGCATTTCCGTCGGGTAGTTTTCCGGTTCGCAAAGCGATACGCACAGGAAAGCCGCAAAAAAATGTGCTGGTCGGCATTCGTCCGCGCGGCAAAGCGCTGCGCTGGCTTTCTGTAAACGCACAGCCGGTTTTTTCGGGTAAAAGTCCAATACCTGTAGCCATTGTGGCGTCGTTCGAAGATGTCACACAGCGGCGGCGCGTCGAGGCCGAAAATGCACGCCTTGCTACCGCGACCAATGCTTCGCCGGACGCACTCACCAGCGCAGACCTTGATAGCAAATATGTCAGCTGGAATCGCGGCGCGGAGCAACTGTTTGGCTTTAGCGCAAAAGAAGCCTTGAACAAACCGGCGGGATGGCTGGTGCCGACTGACCGACGCGAAGAGTTTTACGGCTTGCGTCAACGCGTCCTGGCCGGCGAAACCATCGTCGGCTGGGAAACCGAGCGCCAGCGCAAGGATGGGCGCCCTATTGTTGTCGAGAGCAGTTACGCCCCGATCCGCAATGCACAGGGACAGATTACCGGCACGGTAGGCGTACATCGCGATATAACGCCAATCAAAGCGATGCTCGAAAGAATCAAGTCCAGCGAAGAACTGTTCCGCCTTGCACTAAATGGCATCCCCGACGCGTTTCTGATTTACGACGCCAACCTGCGGCTGCAATTTGTCAATCAACGGGGTGTGGAGTTCATCGGCCGTGACAGCGCAAGCATCATCGGCAAGCGCGACGAAGACCTGCTGTCCCCGGAAATCAAGCGCGAGTTCCATCCGGTGCTGCAACTCGCGCGCACCAGCAAGACCACGCAATCGGTTGAAATAACGCTATCGCTGCGTGGCCGCCAGATGTCGATCTCTGCGACCTACGTGCCGATATGCAACGATGCCGGTGAAATCCGGCAGATACTCGGCCTGTTGCACGATTTCACCAAGCGCCGCCAGACGGAAGAACGCCTGGCCTTCATGGCGCAGTATGACTCCCTCACCGGGCTGCCCAACCGCTACCTGCTGCTCGACCGCATCGATGCGGCCATGCAGCGCGCGAAACGCAACGATACGCTGCTCGGGGTGATGATTCTGGACATTGACCGCTTTAAGCAGATTAACGATTCTCGCGGACACACCACCGGCGATATCCTGCTGCAACAAGTGGCGGAACGCCTGGCGTCCACCTTGCGCGCCACCGACACCATTGCGCGACTGGGTGGCGATGAATTTACGGTACTGGTCGAAAACGCCACCAGCCTGGAAGAAATCACCACCATTGCCGATAAAATAAAAAACACGTTCCTGACACCGTTCGATACGGAATCCGGTGAGGTGTTTACCACGACCAGTGTGGGCATAACCATCTACCCGTTTGACGACCACAACCGTGACGAGTTACTGAAAAACGCCGACGTTGCGATGTACCATGCCAAGCAGGAGCGCAATACCTGGCAACTCTACAGCCCCGACATGAACGTCAACTCGGCTGGCCGGCTGGGTATGGAAGTCGAGTTGCGGCACGCCCTTGAGCGCAACGAATTCGCGCTCTATTTCCAGCCGCAGATACAAGTCAAAACCGGTAAGTTTGTCGGCATGGAAGCACTGATCCGCTGGGACAGCAAAACGCTGGGACGCATTGCACCGGCAGACTTTATTCCGCTGGCAGAGGACACTGGTCTGATCGTACCCATCGGCGAATGGATCCTGCGCGCGGCCTGCGAGCAGTGCAAGGTGTGGGAAAACGCCGGACTCACCCCGTTCACAGTTTCCGTCAACATCTCGGCGCCGCAATTTCGCCGCAGCAATTTGTTGCAACTGGTCAGCACCGTACTCACACAATGCAATCTGGATGCGCGCTGGCTGGGGCTGGAAATTACCGAGAGCAGCATCATGAAGCACGCCGAACAAACCATCAAAACGCTGCTGGACCTGCGCGAGATCGGCGTGGAAATCGCCATTGATGACTTTGGCACCGGTTATTCGAGCTTGAGCTATCTGAAGCGTTTTCCGGTGAACAAAATCAAAGTGGATCAATCGTTTGTACGCGATATCAGCACTGATCCTAACGACGCCGCCATTGTTTCGGCAGTGATCGCGATGAGTCAGCAACTGGGTATAAAAACCATCGCGGAAGGTGTCGAAACCATCGCACAACTGGAGTTTCTGTCGCGCCTAGAGTGCGACGAATATCAAGGCTACCTATTCAGCAAACCCATCCCGGCCGCCGAGGTAGCGCCGCTGATACTGTCACACCAGTTGATCTCCGCCCGCGACCTGTGAGGTTTGAAGGTTTGAAGGCTTGAAGGCTTGAAGACGTGGCGTTTGGGCCAACGCTGAAGCCCACCGTGCCATCGATCAGGGACGTATTGACGCGATTACACCCTTCGCTTTGCTGTCCGCCACCGCCGCCAGCCGCGCGCGAATCTGCTCAACAACTGCACGCGCTGCTGCCTCGCCCGCCGCAATATTCGCTTGCCGGTGTTGAAAATCGTTAATGCGTGAGCGCGCCGTCTGCGGGCGTATCACCACGTCGGCCGCATCGGCGTCCTGCGCGGGGCTGCGTGATATATCCACCGCCACTACCACGTCCGCGCCCATCTGACGCGCCAGAAAAGCAGGCACGCGGCTCGCCAGCGCGCCATCCACGTAGGACTGACCGTTAATCACCACCGGCCAGAAATAGGTGGGCACGCTGGCCGACGCACGCACCGCGAGGCCGGTATTGCCACGATTGAATACCGCCATGCGGCCGCTGCTTTGCTCGGTGGCCACGGCGGCAAAAGGTTTGCCCAACGCTTCAATCATGCGGCCATTCACGTTGTGATTGACAAATTTTTGCAGCCGCGCACCTTCCACCCGCCCCGGACCAAACGGTGTGAAATCAAAAATATCGTTGTCTTCGAGCTGCAATGCCATCGACTCCAGCGCGCGTGCGCGCATGCCCCCCGCGTAAAACGACGCCACCAGCGCGCCCGAACTGGTGCCGACCACCACATCGGCCTCAATACCCGCCGCTTCCAGCGCCTTGATTACGCCCACGTGCGCAAAACCGCGCGCGCCGCCCGCACCCAGCACCAGGCCCAGCAAAGGCTTTTGCGCCTTCAGCGGCACAATCGCAGCGCTGCGCGGCGCATCTCCCCCTGCGTGATCAGACGGTGAGAATGCACAACTCGCCAGCGCCACCGATAGTAAAATGAGCATTGCAGGTTTTACGATTTGTTTCACGGTCTGCTTCAATTTAAATTCTCGTTTCAGTTTATTCATGGTGTGCAGACAATACCGCACAGCGGCAAGTTCCGTCTGGTATTTTCCCTTACACAGCACATGGAAAATATCATTTAAAATCAAATACTTATTTAATTTACATTAAAACCGAAAGGAAGCATCATGGCAAGCGAACTGTTCAACAAAGGCATTACCCTGCGGCGCGAAGTGCTGGGTGATGAATACGTCGATAAATCCATGCAGAACGTCGATGAATTCAGCATGGCGATGCAGGAATACGCCACCGAAACCGCGTGGGGCATGATCTGGAGCCGTCCCGGCCTGCCGCGCAAAACGCGCAGCCTGCTCAATATCGGCCTGCTGGCCGCGTTTAACCGGCAGCATGAATTCAAACTGCACGTAAAGCGCTCGTTCGGCAATGGCGTAACCAAGGACGAAATCAAGGAAGTTCTGCTGCAAATTGCCTGCTACGCAGGCGTACCGGCAGGCATCGAAGCGTTTCGCTGGGCCAAGGATGCGATGGCAGAACTGGAACAAGAACAGGGAAAATAACACTGCGCGATGCCCCCATGCACCCATGCACAATTCGCATCTCGTAACGTGAGCAGGCTATGGGTGCATTAGCGGCAAGAACAAGAATATGAAAAGCCGTCACAAACAGGTGTTAACGCTTGGCGTGGGCGCCGTAGCGGTGATGGTCATTTTGGGCTACCTGATCTGGTCAGGTTATCGCGAAGCCATCCGCACCGCCGAAACCACGACACGGGGCTATACCGCAACCCTGGAAGCGCGGCTGGATGCCTCACTGCGCCGAGCTGAAGCCGAGTTGCAGAAGATCGCGCGCACGATTCAGCCGACCGCACTGAATCAGGATGCCGTATCCACAAACAAACACTTGGACGCCCTGTTAAAACTCAGCCTGCTCCATTTTCCTGAAGTAACCGCCATCTCGATCTTCGATGCCAACGGAGACTCACTCTACACATCGCACGATAACTCGTCGCGTCCGAATATTTCGGATCGCAACCACTTCCGCGCACTGCGTGATGACCCGCGCCGCGACAGCGTATTTTCAGAGGTCATCATTGCGCGTAACACAGGGCGGCCAGGTATCACACTCACCAAAGCATTACGCGACGATCAAGGCCTGTTCCGTGGTGTGGCAGTGGCCTTGATCGAACTCGACTATTTTCAGAAATTGTTCCGATCGCTGAATCACAACGCCAAGGTAAATCTCGCCATTTACCGCAGTGATGATTTCAGTCAGGTGCTGCGCTGGCCGGAGATTAAAGGCAGACTCAATATGCCTTTGCCGATTGACAGTCCGGTACGGACTGCACTGAGTGGCGCTGCCCGAACAGCCACCATCGAGCTGACTGCCGCCGCTGATGGCGTCGTGCGCATATACAGTTACCACGTGCTGCATCCGTATCCGTTTTACATCGCCGTGGGTGTGACGCGCGACGACGCGCTCGCGGGCTGGCGGCAACGCTCGCTCATAACAGGACTGTCCGTGCTGTTGCTGCTGGGGCTGCTGCTCGGCCTGCTGTTTCGGTTGTGGCGGGCCGACACCGATCGCAACACGCTGGGTGCCATCGTCGAAAATTCCAACGATGCCATTTTCAGCCGCGCCCTCGACGGCACCCTGCTATCGTGGAATGCGGGCGCGGAAAGAATGCTCGGCTACAGCGCCGCTGAGGCCATTGGAAAACCTGGCGACTTTGCAATTCCGCCAGGCCGGGCGTCCAACCAGAAAAACAACAGTGAAAAATTGCTGCGCGGCGAAATCATCATCCATGAGACGGATCGCATGACCAAGGATGGCCGCTTGATCAATGTGCTGACCAGCCATTCCCCCATCAAGGATGACAACGGGAATATCGTCGGCGTGTCTGTAATCCTGCAGGATATTACGACACTCAAGCGGGCGCAGGCCGCGATAAAAGAGAGTGAGTCGAGGTTTCGCGATATCGCAGAAGCAGCGGGCGGATACATCTGGGAAATTGACCTGAATTTTTGCTATACCTTTGTATCTGAACATTCTGAGAAACTGTTCGGTTATCTTCCGGCGGAAATGCTGGGACACACACCCGCTGAATTCATGCCGCCGGGCGAGGCCGCCCGCATCAGTGCGTGGATAGACGAACACAAACTACCCGACAGTACATTACGCTTCTTTGAGCATCGCTCAATACACAAATCCGGGCAGGTTTTCTGGCAGCAGGTACACAGAGTGCCGCTACATGATGCTGCCGGAGCATTCATCGGCTACCGTGGCACCGGCGTGGATATTACCGAGCGCAAGCAGGCCGAAGAAACCCGCTTTTCGCTTGAAGCGCAACTGCGTGAATCGCAAAAAATGGAGGTCATCGGCACCCTGGCCGGGGGCATTGCCCACGATTTCAACAATATCCTCTCCACCATCATGGGCAACGTCGAACTGGCGCGCATGGATACGGCAGACCATCCTGCGGCATGGCAGAGTCTGGAGGAAATTCACAAAGCAGGATCGCGGGCGCGTGATCTGGTGCAGCAGATACTCGCGTTCAGCCGCCGTACGCCGACCGAACGCAAGCCAATTGATCTGGCACCAGTGGTCATGGAATCCGTTCGCCTGCTACAGGCGACGCTGCCGGCGCGCCTGTCCCTCCAGGTGCATTGCGAACCCGGGGTACCGTCTATACTGGCTGATGCCACGCAAATCCAGCAGGCAATCCTCAATCTAACCACCAACGCCCTGCAGGCCATGCCCAGCGGCCCCGGAAAGATCCGTTGCCACCTGGATACGGTAGTGCTCGATGCCGCGTTGGTGGAAGCCTATCCCGTGCTGCACGCGCTGCACAAAACGCATCCGGGACTTACGGTGCGCCTCGCGGTGAGCGACAACGGCCCCGGCATGGACGCGCCTACGCTGGCACGCATCTTTGATCCGTTTTTCACCACCAAGCCAGTAGGTGAAGGTACCGGACTGGGCCTGTCGGTAGTTCATGGCATCGTGCAGGGCCACGATGGCGCTATCGTCGCGGAAAGTCAGCCGGACCAGGGTGCGACTTTCACACTCTATTTCCCGGCGTCCGTGACGCAGGCCGTGTCGCCCGCACCCGCGCAGCCATCCGTTGCGGCCCTGACACCGTTGCCGGGCACGGGCCAGCATATACTTCACATCGATGACGATGAGATGCAGCTATCGTTGTTCAAACGCTTCTTCGAGCGGCGCGGTTATCGCGTCAGCACCTACGCCGACCCGCAGCAAGCGCTCGATGCGCTAAGCGCAGATTGCAGTGCTTTGGATTTGGTGCTGACCGACTACAACATGCCCGGCTTATCAGGGCTGGACGTGGCACGCAGGGTGCGCGCCCTGCGCGCGGATCTTCCGGTGGTTGTGCTGTCCGGATTTATTGACGAGACATTGCATACGCAGTCCGGTGAGGCCGGTGTGCACCAATTGATTTCCAAGGCCGACCCGCTGGAAAAAATACTCCTGGTCGTGAAAGCGGTCACGCAGAAAACCAGCGTAAAATCAATGCTTTCCTGACTTGCTGCCTTTGCCAATTACCTTTGAATCCGCCACTCTCCCTGTTTGATCGCGTCTGGGCGCGGCATGTCATCGTCGCCAACCCAGGTGGCGAAGAATTGCTGTTCGTGGACAAGAATCTGGTTCACGAAGGCGGCACTTTTCTCGCCTTCGATCAGATGCGCAGCGAAGACCTCAAAGTACGCAAGCCCAAGCAAACGCTGGCGGTGACCGATCATTATTTGCCCTCGACCAACCGCGCCACTGCACCCGCCAGCATCGCCAACCCTGAAATTCGCCGTGTCGTCGAGGCGCTTGATCGCAATGCGCGCGAATTCGGCATCGAACATTACGGCGTGCATCATCCGCGGCAAGGCATCATCCACGTGATCGGCCCGGAACTCGGCTGGACACAGCCGGGCTTGCTGATTGCCTGCTGCGATTCGCATACCGCCACGCACGGTGCGCTGGGCGCATTGCCCATAGCCATCGGACAATCCAATCAGTTGCGGCATGTGCTGGCGACGCAAACCATATGGCAAAAAAAGCCGAAGACCCTGCGCATCACCATTGATGGCGTATTGCCTGCACATGTCACCGCCAAAGACGTGATTCTGTCCATCATTGCGCGCATCGGCATCGGTGGCGCCGTGGGCCACGCTGTCGAATACGCCGGCTCGACCATTCGTGCCATGTCCGTCGAAGGCCGCATGACCGTTTGCAATATGTCCATAGAAGCGGGCGCGCGCATCGGCATGATCGCGCCCGATGACACCACGGTTAACTATCTGCGCGGCCGGCCGCTTGCGCCCACAGGTGCGGACTGGGATCGCGCACTGGCGTATTGGCGCACGCTGCCCTCGCACGCTGAGGCGCGCTTTGACCGCGAGCTCATTCTGAATGCCAGCGAACTGGCACCGATGGTGAGCTGGGGCACCAGCCCGGAAGATGCGTCGCCTATTACCAGCAATGTTCCTGATCCCAACTTGATTGTTGACGCCGAAAAACGTGCTCGGGTAAAACGCGCTCTCGATTATATGAAGCTGGCGCCCGGCACGCCTCTGGCCAGCATTGCTATCGACCGCGTGTTTATCGGCTCCTGCACCAACGCGCGAATGGAGGACTTGCGCGCGGCAGCCGCCGTGGTCAAGGGCCGCAAAGCGGTCGTTCCAGCGATGGTCGTGCCCGGCTCAACCACGGTAAAACACGAAGCGGAAAAAGAAGGTTTGGACCGAATATTTCTCGCCGCCGGTTTTGAATGGCGCGATGCCAGTTGCTCGATGTGTGGCGGCTCCAATGGTGACAGTCTGGCACCCGGGCAGCGCAGCGCATCCACCACCAATCGCAATTTTGAAGGTCGCCAGGGGCCGGGCGCGCTCACGCATATCATGAGCCCGGCAATGGCGGCAGCAGCAGCGGTGACAGGCCGCCTCGCCGATGTGCGCTCCCTCTGAACATGCAACCGTTTACCGTACTTACCGCTGTAGCCGCACCAGTCGACATTGCCAAACTCGACACCGGCATGATCGTGCCGGGCCGTTTTCAGCGCTGGCCGCGCCGCACCGGACACAACGACTATGCGCAGGTGTTCCTGCATGACCTGCGCTTCGATGCCAGCGAAAAACCGCGTGCGGAATTTGTGCTCAATCAGCCCGCGTATCAACAGGCTGGAATTTTGGTGACAGGTCCTGATTTCGGCTGCGGTTCATCCCGCGAAAGTGCCGCCTATGCCACGCTGGATTTCGGTGTGCGCGCGCTGATTGGCGCGAGTTTTGGCGACGTGTATCGCGGCAACTGCATGCAAAACGGCGTGATCACCATCGTCTTGCCGCAAGCCGTCGTGAGTGACTTGATGGCGCAACTGAACGCCACACCGGGCGTCACAATGACCGTCGATCTGCCCCGGCAAAACGTCGTTGCGCCCAACGGCACAACGCACGCTTTCGAGATTGATGCCACGCGCAAAGAGCGCCTACTTAAAGGACTGGACGACGTGGGCGTCACCTTGCAGCATCTGCCACAAATTGAGGCGTTTGAAGCCCAATACCGCATTGACATGCCGTGGATTAAACCATTGAATTAAAAGGAATTTTATGAAATTTCTGATAGCCTTGCTGTTTTGCCTGCCGTTATTCACACAGGCGCAAAGCTGGCGGCCCGACAAAGCCGTTGAACTCGTTGTTGGTGCAGCGCCGGGTGGCGCCAATGACCGCATCGGCCGCTCGCTACAGCGTCTGTTGCAGGATGCCAAAGTCGGCACCGTAAATGTGTTGAATAAACCGGGCGGCGGCCAGTCCGTGGCGTTCGCCTATCTGAATACGCATCCGGGCAATCCGCACTATCTGGGCCTTGCTTCTTCAAGCTGGCTGACCACAGTCGCAGCCGGACGCGGCACGCTGACACCCCGCGAGCTGTCGCCGATAATCAAGCTGCTGGATGAATACCAGATGTATTTCGTGCGCGCAGATTCTTCGATCAAGAGCGCACGCGATATTGTCGAGCGCCTGCGTAAAGACCCGGCGTCAGTCACGTTTGGTATTTCCACCGCAGCTGGCAACCCTATACATATTTCCGTGGCGGAGATTGCAAAGCTTGCGGGGGCCGACCCCACCAAGATCAAGGTGGTGGTGTTCAACACCGGCACCGACACCGCGATACAAGTGGCGGGCGGGCATCTGGATATCGGCATTCAAAGCCCCGGTAGCGCCATGCAGCTCACGCAATCGGGCAAGCTGCGTTTCCTCGGTGTTGCCGGGCCGCGCCGTCACGGCGGCGTGCTTGCCAACATACCGACCATGCGCGAACAGGGCGTGGATGTCACGGCCAACGTGTTCTACACCATCTTCGGCCCGCGCGGCCTGGATGCCGCGCAAATGGCTTTTTGGGACGATGCGCTCGCCAGCGCCATGAAAAGCGATGCGGTGAAAAAAGACCTCGACTTCAATTTCTGGACCGTCGATACCATCGGCCACCGCGACCTGCCGGCGTTTCTGGAAAAAGAAATGGACGGTTACCGTCGATCGCTGGTGGCACTGGGCATGGCGAAATAGCTTACGGCGCGTCGGCGCTGTTATTCCGCCTTGGCACCCGAAGCCTTCACTACCTTTGCCCATTTGACGATTTCCGTTTTGATGTAGGCGGCAAACACATCCGGCGGGCTGGCCACAATAACGTAGCCCAAATTCTCCAGACGTTGCTTCACGTCTGGCAAGGCCAGCGCCTTGGCAAATTCGCTGTGCAACAGTGTGACAATGGCGCGCGGCGTACCCGCTGGCGCCAGTGCGCCGTACCACGCGGTAGCCTCAAAACCGGGCAGTAGCGACTCGGCGACCGTGGGCACATCCGGCGCTGCGGGTGAACGCTGCGCACCGGTAACCGCAATGGCGCGCAGACGTCCGCCCTTGACGTGCGGCATCACCGATGACATGCCGCCGATCAGCATTTGAATCTGTCCTGCGACCAGATCTATCACGCCTTGCGCGCTACCTTTGTACGGCACATGCTGAAAATCCGCTCCGGCTACAGTATTAAACAACTCACCGGTTAAATGCCCAACACTGGCCACGCCCGCCGACGAGAAATTGATCGATTTCGGTTTGGCTTTCGACAAGGCAATCAGCTCTTTGAGCGTGCGCGCGGACACCGAGCTATGCACCACCAGAATATTCGACGCTGTTGCCAGCAACGTGATCGGGGCGTAATCCTTGACCGGATCGTACGGCAGCCTGGAAACCAGACTCGGCGCAATAGCCACATTGGCGATATAGCCCAGCACTATCGTGTAACCGTCGGGGGCGGCACGCGCCACGATTTCCATGCCGATATTGCCGTTGGCGCCGGAGCGGTTATCGATCACCACTTGTTGTCCGATAGCCTCGGCGACTTTTTGACCCGCCGTGCGTGACACCGTGTCGGCATTGCCGCCCGGCGCAAACGGCACCACAAACCGAATAGGGCGATTGGGATACGCGGCTGTCTGCGCCAACGCAGGGGCGGCTACGGCAGCGGCAAGCAGCGCAAGCCCTGCGTACAAAAGCTTCATCCCGGCGCTTATTTCAGGCTGGACGGATCATTGCGCCAGCGTTCCCACGCTGCGCGCTGATCTTTTTGTATCGCTTCATCTTCGAGCATGCAGCGCACCAGAGCCGTTACATCGGATTCGTAGATCCCTTTGCGCTTTGCAAACTTCCATTTGTGATCCGCCGCTAACACCGGCGATTTATCGACTTTACTGGAATCCATAAATAAAAACCTTTTAAAACAAATAGTTATTTTAAAACCTGCTGGCTATGCCCTATCGATGTTGATGAAGTTTACACTACGCCGGGCTTGCGGCCATCCAGTCCCGCAGTTCAGTCCCGTTTGCTCTGCTAAAAACAACGCAAAGCCGTCAGTGCGGTGTAAGGCCACGGCGAATTTGTTCTCAAGTTGGCCGGGGTCCGGGTAGTGAGTTTTTCGTCATTCGCAGGTAGTCGAAGACTATGCGGGTCTTCGATTCGAGCGCGCGCATCATCCCCGCGATGGATTGAGCCGGTTTCTGGAAGGTTTTGAGGA